>CAZPTD010000401.1:0-3779 GCA_964588915.1 uncultured Neomegalonema sp.
CGACCCGGGATCCCAGATCTTGATCACGCCGGCGTCGGAGGCGGTGGCGACGCGCGCGCCGTCCGGGCTGAATGCGACCGCCAGAATCGTGTCCTCATGGCCCTTGAGCGTCCGAAGCGGCAGATTGCTCTCGAGATCCCAGAGGATCGCCGTGTTGTCGTTCGAGCCGCTGACGAGCCGCGTCCCGTCCCGGTCGAAGGCGACCTTCCGCACCCAGCCGCGATGTCCTTCGAGCTCCGCGACGGGCTCGCCGGCCGCGCTCCAGATCCGCACGACGTTGTCGCCGCCCGCCGTCGCGACGCGCGCGCCGTCGTCGCTGACCGCGATGCCGTAGATCGGCCCGCCATGGGCGTCGACCGCCGCCAGCGTCTCGCCCTGATCGAGGCTGATGATCCGCAAGACGCCGTCCGACGAGCCCGAAGCGAGGTAGTCGGCGCCTAGATTGAGCCCGAAGCTGAGCGTGGCGCCGCGAGAGTCGCCGAGCGCCGCGTAGTCGAGCGCCTCGTCGGTCCGCCAGATGCGCGCCGAGCCGTCGGCCGAGCCCGTCGCGACGCGTCCGCCATCGGGATCGAAGGCCACGCTCGCGACCGGGCCGACATGGCCCTCGAGCGCGGCGACGAGAGCGCCGGAGCCGGCGTTCCAGACCCGAGCCGACCCGTCGCTGGAGACGGTCGCGACGTAGCGGCCGTCGGCGCTGAAGGCGGCGCCGTCGACCGGCCCGCCATGCCCTTCGAGATCGGCGATCTTCGCCGCGGTCTCCGCGTTCCAGACGCTCGCGGTTCCGTCGGAGGACGCGGTGAGGATGCGGCGGCCGTCGGGGCTGTAGGCCGCCATCGCGACTCTGCCGCGATGGCCGGGAAGTACTTGTCGTCGGGCGCCCTCGCTCGCGTCCCAGAGCCGCGCGCTCCAGTCCTCCGAGGCGGTCAGCACGGTCCTGTCGTCCGGGCTGAAGACGGCCGTGAGCACGCCGCCGTCATGCCCGGCCAAGACGTGCGTCTCGGCGCCGGTCGCGGCGTCCCAGATCCGCGCCGTGTTGTCGTTCGACGCGGTGACGACGCGCGCGCCGTCGCCGCTGAAGGCGACGCTGTTGATGCCGGCCGTGTGGCTCGACAGCTCGAGCGGCGGCCCGTCCGAGGCGACGTCGAAGATCCGGGCCTGGCCGTTCGCGTCGCCGGTGACGAGCCGCGCGCCGTCGCCGCTGAAGGCGGCCGCCGTCACGCGCGCGTCGCCATGGGGCAGCGCGCGGATCGGCGCGCCGGTCGCGCCGCTCCAGAGGCGCGCCGAGCCGTCGTCGGAGATCGTGACGATCGTGTCGCCGTCGCGGCTGAAGGCGGCGAAGCCGATCTTGTCGACATGCCCTTCGAGGAGCGCGACGGTCTCGCGGGTCTCCGCGTCCCAAATGCGCGCCGTGCGGTCCTCGGAGCAGGTCAGGATCCGCGCGCCGTCCGGGCTGTAGGCGACGCTGGCGATCGGCCCCGAATGGCCGCTGAGGACCGCTTCTTCGCGCAGCCCGGCGACGCCCGCGCCGAGCGCCGCCTCCGTCGCCGCGACGCGCGGGCGCTGGGCGAGCGGGCGGCCGAGATGGTCGAGCGTCGGGTCCGGAAGCCCTTCGAGCGCCAGGAGCAGCGCGGCGCCGGCGTCTTCGGCGTCGCCTTCGATGCGGCGAGCGGCCGTATCGGCGAGGTAGCGCGACTCGCGCCGCTGCGCCGCGTCGCGCTCTCGCGCCGTCTCCTGCGCGGCGAGCTCCGCCTCTCCCTTCGCCTCTTCCGAGCGCAGAGCGAAGAACACGGCGACGATCAGCAGTCCGACGGCGACGCCGAGCCCGATCAGCGTCCGTCCGAGCACCCGCCGCGCGGCCCGGGCCTCGTTCTTCTGCGCCTCCTCCGCGGCCGTCTTCGCCGCCTCCGCAGCGCGGTTGGCCTCTTCGAGCTCCTCGATGCGCTTGCGCTCGGCGCTGAGAAGCCGCGCCTCCTCCTCCTCGCTCGCGCTCAGGAAGGCGCGTTGAAGCTCCGTCGGCTCGGGCGCCGTCTCCGGCTTGGTCGCGAAGAGCTCTTGGGCGGCTCGGAGCGCCCCGCCGCGCAGGAGAAACTCCGAGGCGCAGCCCGAGCTCCGCCATTCCGCGGCGCGCTCGCCGAGATTGGTCATGCCCTTCAGCCAGTCGAGATCGGCGTTGAGGGCGTTGACGAGATTGTAGAGGCCGCGCACGGCGTTCGGCCCGTCGAAGGGCACGGCGTTGATCGTCCGCAGCCCTTGCGGCGCCTTCTCGAAGTCGACCGGCCGCCAAAGGACCGGGATGACGCGCTTCGAGAGCCGCGCGGCTTCGCCGACCTCCCAGGCGCAGATGGGCGACTCGATGCTGTCGGGCGAAAGGACGAACACCATCGTGTCGCAGCGCACGATCAGGTCGCCGAGCTGCTCGCGCCAGTTGGCGCCGTGATCGAGGCCGGTCCGGTCGATCAGAACCTTGAAGCCGCCCTCCTCGGCGAGGCCCTCGGCGAGCTGATCGGCGAAGTCGAGATCGGTCCGAGAATAGGAGATGAAGACCTGCGCGCCGGTCGCTTGTTCCGCCATGACCTCCCCGACCCGAACTTTTCGACGTCCATGTTTCGGCGAATCCTTTACACTGCTTCGCGCCCGAGGGCAGCTCTTGATGAGGCGGGAGGATCCGATGACGGCCAAACGCGACAAGGGACCCGGCGGCGTCGGGCGCATTGCGGCGACGGCGGCGTGCTGCGCCGCGCTCCTCTCGGGGGCGGCGGTCGCCGAGGATCTCGGCGTTCTCGCGCCGCCCGTCGATCTCGAGACGCTCGCGGCGGGCGACGTGTTCCGCGAGGGCGACGTCCGCCCGAGGATGGTGGTGGTCGACGGCGGCGCGTTCGAGTTCGAAGAGGCCTATGGCCGGCGGGAGATGACGGCGCCGCGCTTCGCGATCGCGGAGACGGAGATCACCGTCGGCGCCTTTCGGCTCTTCGTCGAGGCGACGGGCCGCGAGGCCGGGGCCCGCCAGGCGGCCGATCGCGCCGGCGACGACGTCGTTTGGAGCGCGCCCGGTTTCGAGCAGACGGACGATCATCCGGTCGTCTGCGTCTCGTGGGGCGACGCGGCGGCCTAGATCGACTGGCTGAACGGAGAGGTCGGGGCCGAACTCTATCGTTCGCCCTCGCGGGCGGAGTTCCAATACGCCCGCCGCGCCGGAGCGGCGACCCGCTATCCCTGGGGCGACGTCGACGCCGAAGCGTGCGCGCACGCGAATGTCGCGGATGACCGGGCGCGCGCGGCGGAGATCGCCGCGCTCTACCCGGAACTGGCCCGCTGCGACGACGGTTTCGCCTTCGCCGCGCCCGTGAAGAGCTTCGCCGCCAACGCGTTCGGTCTCTACGGAACGGCCGACAACGCCGGCGAACGGCTCGCCGACTGCTTCGGCGCCGCGCGCGAGCCGCCGCCGGACGGCGCGCCGCTCGCGTCCGGAGAGCGATGCGGCGAGCGCGCGACGCATTGGGGCTCCTTCGCCGCGCCGCCGGTCGGCTACGCTCAGGTCGGCTGGATCCCGATCGACGCGCCGCCGGACGCGCCGGAGATCCGGGCCGCCTGGCTCGGTTTCCGGGTGGTTCGCCGCGGGCCGTGAGCGAAGAGACGCGGTTCGCGTCGATGAGCGGGCGCCGGCGCGGGACGCGAGGCGTCGGCGGACTTCAACCCGCGGCCGAAAGCCGTTGGAGCAGGATCCGTTTGGGTGGATGCAACGCCGATGACGCCGTCATCCCGGGATGACGCCGTCATCC
>CAZPTD010000402.1:0-3727 GCA_964588915.1 uncultured Neomegalonema sp.
CGGCCTGCAGCACGCCGCGCTTCACGTCCTCGACGCGGTGCTTGAAGTGGGCGTGGCACTGGTTGATGTCGGACCAGGTGTTGAGGATGGCGATGATCGGCTTGCCGCTCCAATCCTCGGGTCCGTAGCCCATCTGCATCACGCGCGAGCGGTGGCCGAAGCTCCTGAGATCGTCCGGATCCATCCAGCGCGCGCTTCTGAGGGGTCGTTTGGTCATGAGATCGCCGCTCCGCCCGGTCCGCGCCGCCCGACGCGCGCGCTTTTTATGGTTTTCTGTCTCGGTTTAGAGACCGCCGGGCGCGTCGGCGCAAGGCCGCTCTCGACGCGCCTCGTTTCTCAGGCGCCGCCCGAGACGGCGCGCAACGCATCGACGGACCACATCGCCGTCGTGAGCGCGTGGCGGAGCGACCGCGCGAAGGAGCGGGCCGAGAGGAGCCGATAGCGTGCGCCGGGCGCGTCGACGAGGAGGAAGCAGCCGATATGCTCGATGGTCGTGCGGATGGCGGCGCCCGCGCCGATCCGAGCGATGTCGACGTTGGTCAGACGCTCGAGAACGGCGCCGAGGCCCTCGCCGGAGAGCTCGAGGCAGACCCAGCCGTCATTCTGCTCGGTGATCGAGGCGGCGTCGCCGACTTGCGCCTTCAGCCGCGCCGCCACGAGCGCGTCGGCGCCGTGGTCGGCCAGAACGAACCACTGGCCCGGGCCGACCCAGAACGCCTCCAGCGCCTCGCCCTGCGCAAGCGCGCCGACGCCGGGCGCCTGGCCGACCAACGCGCCGAGACGCGCGGCCGTCTCTTCGCCGCGACCCGTTCGCGCGGCGACCGAGGCGATGGCGACGTCCGGCCTCTCCTCGAGGCGAAAGGCGCCGACGGTGTCGACGCCGGGCGCGTCGCCGCCGAGAGCGGATCTCGGCGTCAGAGGCGATCTAAGCACGCAGCCGCCCTCCTTCGGGATCGATGAAATGCGGGCTCACGACCTCGGCCCGCGCCGATTGGCCCTGGAGCGGATTGGCGACGCGCAGGACCTCGCCGATCCGCTCCTGGCCGCGCTTGAGAAACCCGAGCGCGATCGGCTTTCCGAGATGCGGCGAGAAGCAGGCCGAGCTCAGCCAGCCCTGATCCGCCTCCGGCGTCTCCGGCGCGCCCTCGGCGAAGAGATGCGCGCCCGCCGGCAAGGGCTGATCGGCCTCCAGCGCCGCGAAGCCCATCAGGCGCCAACCGTCCTCTCGGATCAGCTCCTCGCGCCGGGCGAGGACGGCGCCGATATAGTCCTTCTTGCTCGACGCCATCCGGCCGAGCCCGAGTTGCGTCGCCGAGGTCTGGCCGTTGAGCTCGCCGCCGGCGGCGTGGCCCTTCTCGATCCTGAGGACGCCGAGCGCCTCCGTTCCGTAGGGCGTGACGTCGAACTCCTCGCCCGCCGCCATCAGCCGCCGGACGAGCGCGTCGCCATAGCGCGTCGGGACGGCGATCTCGTAGGCGAGCTCGCCCGAGAAGGAGATCCGGAAGAGCCTCGCGCGGAGCCCGCCGCAGATCGTGATCTCGCCGCAGGCCATGTAGGGAAAGGCCTCGTTGGAGATGTCGACCTCGGGATCGACGATCTTCTCGAGCGTTCGGCGCGCGTTCGGGCCGGCGACGGCGAACTGCGCCCAGGCCTCCGTCGTCGAGATGAGCTGAACGTCGAGCTCCGGCCTGAGGCACTGCCGGACGAACTCCATATGGCGGTAGACCGAGACGGCGTTGGCGGTGGTCGTGGTGACGACGTAGTGATCCTCGGCCATCCGCGCCGCCGTGCCGTCGTCCATGACGAAGCCGTCCTCGCGCAGCATCAGGCCGTAGCGGACGCGGCCCGTCTTCAGCGTCGAGAACGTGTTGCAGTAGACGAAGTCGAGGAATTGCGCCGCGTCGGCGCCCTGGACGTCCACCATGCCGAGCGTGGTCACGTCGCAGACCCCGACCGAGCGGCGCACCGCCAACGCCTCCCGATCCGCGCTCTGGCGCCAATGCGTCTCGTCGGGCCGCGGATAATACTGCGCGCGGAGCCAAAGCCCGGCCTCGACGAACACCGCGCCTTGCTCCTCGGCCCAGGCGTGGCTCGGCGTGAGTCGCGTCGGCTTGAAGTCGCGGCCGACGCTGCGGCCGGCGAGGGCGCCGATCGCGACCGGCGTGTAGGGCGGACGGAAGATGGTCGTTCCGGTCTCGGCGATCGTCTGGCCCGCGGCTTCGGCGAGGATCGCGAGAGCGCCGATATTGGCGGTCTTGCCCTGATCCGTCGCCATGCCGAGGGTGGTGTAGCGCTTCAGATGCTCGACCGAGCGAAACCCTTCCTGATGGGCGAGCTCGACGTCCTTCACGGTGACGTCGTTCTGCTGGTCGAGCCAGGCGCGGCCGCCGTTTCCCGAGACGCGCCAGAACGCCGCCTGACGCGCGGGCGCGTCTTCGGCCTCGGGCGTCGGCGCCGGCGTTGCGCGCAGTCCTAGATCCTCGAGCGCCGCCGCCGCCGCCTCGGCGCCGGTCAGGAGCGCGCCATGGGTCGAGAAGACGCCGGCCGCGGCGCCCGCGACGGTCATGCCCGGCGGCGGGCGGCGGCCGGGAATGAAGGCGTTGATCTCGTCGCTCCAGACCGGCCGGCCGCGCTGATGGCAAGTGAGATGGACGTTCGGATTCCAGCCGCCGGAGACGGCGAGCGCGCCGCATTCGACCCAGGCGGCGCGTCCGTCGGCGCGGCGGACCTTGGCCGCGTCGAGCCCGAGCCGCCCGCGCGTGTCGACGACCTCGGCGCCGGCGAGAAGCTCGTAGTCGCCGAGCGTCGGCGCGTCGTCGCGCGGGTCGACGACGGCGGCGATGTCGACGCCCTTGCGGGCGAGATCGAGCGCCGTGCGGTGGCCGTCGTCCGAGGCCGTGAAGACCGTGATCCGGCGCGCCGGCGTCGCCGCCCAGCGATTGGCGTAGGCGCGGATCGCGCCGCCGAGCATCACGCCCGGACGGTCGTTGTTGGCGAAGGCGATCGGCCGCTCGGTCGCGCCGGCCGAGAGCACGCAGCGCCTGGCGTAGACGCGCCAAAGCGTCTGGCGCGGCGCATGCGCGACGGCGCCGCCCGGCAGATGATCGGTCTCGCGGCTCAGCGCGCCGTAGATCCCGTGGTCATAGGCGCCGAAGACGGTGGTCCGCGTCATCAGCCGGACGTTCGGCCGGCTCTCGAGCTCGGCGAGCGTCGCCGCGACCCAATCGAGCGCCGGCGCGCCGTCGAGGCTCTCGCTCTCGGCGAGAAGCCGCCCGCCCATGCGGAAATCTTCGTCCGCCAGGATCACGCGCGCGCCGGCGCGGCAAGCGGTCAGCGCCGCCGCGAGGCCGGCCGGCCCGGCGCCGACGACGAGGAGATCGCAATGCAGGAAGCCCTTGTCGTAGACGTCCGGATCCGCCTCGCCCGAGAGCGCGCCGAGCCCGGCGGCGCGGCGGATCATCGGCTCGTAGACCTTCTCCCAAAAGGCGGAAGGCCACATGAAGGTCTTGTAGTAGAAGCCCGCGGAAAGGAACGGCGCGAGGAGATCGTTGACCGCGAGAAGGTCGCGGCGGAGCGACGGAAAGCGGTTCTGGCTCCGCGCTTCGCGCCCGTCATAGAGCTCCGCCGTCGTCGCGCGCGTGTTCGGCTCGGCGTGGTCGCCCGAGCGGAGCGTGACGCGCGCGTTCGGCTCCTCCGAGCCGGAAGAGAGCGGCCCGCGCGGGCGGTG
>CAZPTD010000403.1:0-3718 GCA_964588915.1 uncultured Neomegalonema sp.
AGGCGATCTGGCGGCTCGCGAAGTTCTACAAGCACGAGAGCTGCGGCCAGTGCACGCCCTGTCGCGAAGGCTCGGGCTGGATGATGCGCGTGATGGAGCGGCTCGTCCGCGGCGACGCGGAGGTCGAGGAGATCGACACGCTGCTCGACGTCTCGAAGCAGGTCGAGGGCCATACGATCTGCGCGCTCGGCGACGCGGCGGCGTGGCCGATCCAGGGCCTCATCCGACACTTCCGCGGCGAGATCGAGGATCGGATCAAGGCGAAGCGGTCCGGCCGCGTGAGCGCTGTCGCCGCCGAGTGACAGCTGTGTTGCTTTTCGGCGACGCCGCGAGCGGCGGCCGGCGCGCAGCGCGCTTTTCGGTTGCGGGTTCCGCGCCGTAGCGCGCTAATCGGGTCGCAGCGCCCGTGCGGCCTTCTCTAGGGTTGGTGGTGGGGAGGGCGAATGCGCCATGTCTGACGGCCGCGCCGCGGAGCCGCGTCTCTGCGGGGTCGGCTGGTCGCAGGCTCCTGGCGCCATGAATCGGAAAAGTCTCGTCACAGCGGCCGCCCGCTGCCGCATGTCGGCGCCGGCGCGGAATTTCCGCCGACGTTGCGCCCATGTCGGCGTCGCGACAGGAGCGTCCCCATGACCGACCGGTGTCTCGCGCAGATCAATATCGGCCGCCTCCGCGCGCCGATCGACGCCCCGGACGTCGCCGAGTTCGTCGACGCGCTCGAACGGGTGAACGCGTTGGCGGAACGCTCGCCGGGCTTCGTCTGGCGCTATGACGATGGCGGCGCCAGCGGCGGCGCGGTCGAGGCGCCGCCCGACCCGGAAGACCCGCGGTTCATCGTCAACTACTCGATCTGGTCGGACGCGGTCGAGTTCGAGCGCTTCGTCTGGAGGACCGTCCACGCCCGCTTCTTCGACCGGCGCGGAGAGTGGTTCGAGCCGATGGTCGGCCCGACCCTCGCCATGTGGTTCATCGCGCCCGACGAGCGCCCGCCGCTGTCGGAGGCGCTCGCTCGGCTCGACGATCTGCGCGCGAACGGCCCGTCCGAGCGCGTCTTCGGCTGGGAAGGGCTCGAAGGCGCGAAGCTCTGGCGCGAGCGCCGCAAATAGAGCGCATTCGAACCAATCGGAGCCGACTCTATCGCCGCCGCACCCATTTCCAGCCGGTGATCATCGGCCGGACGAGGTTCTCTCTCTTCCAGAGATAGTAGAACGCCACCGCCGCGAGATGCAGCGCCACCAAGGGCGCCAGGACGAGATGCAGCCGGTGATGCCAGGCGGTCATCGTCCGGCGCGTCTCGGCGTCGACCGCGTCGCTGAGAGGGCCGCCGGCGAAGAAGCTGTCGCTCTCCGACATCAGCCCGGTCGCGACCGTGGCGATCAGCGCGGCCCAGAGCGCGATCGCCGAGAGCGCGCCGAGCGGATTGTGGCCGAGCCAATAGCTCGGCCGGCGCTCCGCCACCGTCGCGGCGTAGGATAGGATCCGCCGCGGCCGAAAGAAGAGCGAAGCGATCCGCGCCGGCGGTGGGCCGACCAGGCCCCAGAGCAGCCGCAGAACGATCAGGCCGCCGGTCGCGTAGCCGAAATAGAAATGCCAGTCGATATTGGCGAAGCTCATATTCTCGCCGATGAGGTAGCCGGTCGTGACGCTGATCGCCATCAGCCAATGGGTGAGGCGCACGACCGGGTCCCAAACCCGTCGCCGGGTCGGGCGGTCTTCGCTGTGCTCGTCTTCCACTGACATCGGCGTCTCGCATCGGCGACGGGAGGGTGATCGCGGCGCCCGGCCCGCGGCCGCACGCCTCTTGATGTCTTCGGCGCGGAACCTGTCATGTCAGCTCTGGCAGGCCTGGCCGAGCGTACCCGCCGCTTCGCCGAGCTCCGCGACGCCGCCGCCCGCCCGGGCCGCGACATTCTCGGCGGCGGCCCTCAGCTGCACGTATTTCGCGACGAATTCGTCGCGATTGCTCCAGATCTCGGGCAGCGCGCGGGTCTCGCCCGGCAGCGCGTCCTTGTCCGAGCCCGCCGGAAACATCACCAGCACGTTCATATTGGTCACCGACGCGATGTTGCCGGCGGCGGCGGTGGCGAGGTTCTCGTTATACTCGATCTCGCCGCGGGCCATGCCGAAGATGATGCCGGCGTGATAGCGGATCGCCTGATAATGGCCTTGGCGCGCCTTCACGGCGTCCTCGAGATTCTGAGCCGCAGACATGCCGGGGACGGCCATCGCGCCGGCGAGAACCGCCAGCGCGGCGGCGGAACGAACGATCTTCACTGAACCCTCCATCGTTGCGTCTCGAGACGCGCGCTCTCCGCCGTCGCGCGGCGAATCAAATCCGCGGAAGGCTACGATGGAACACTCTACGGTTCGACCGCGACAATAGAATGGTTTGGCGCCGCTTGAAAAACAGACTGTTTCTCGCGCGGACGCATGGCTCCGAAGGTCGCGGTCCCGGCGGCGCCGCGCGATCAGAAATCTTCGGCGCGATAGTCGTCGTGACAGCTTTGGCAGGTTTGCCCGACGGGGCCGAGCGCGCCTCTGAGCGCGTCGAGCCCGCCGCCCGCAGCTGCCGCTAGATCCGTCGCCGCGTCGCCCAGCATCACGTACTTGGCGACGAAATCGTCTTGGTTTTCCCAGATCGCCGGCAGCGCGCGCGTATCGCCCGCCAGAGCGACATTGTCCGAGCCGGCCGGAAACATGGTCGAGGCGTCCACTCGGGAGGCGGCGGCGATGTTGGCCGCGGCCTTGGCGGCGAGCTCGGCGTCGTACTCGGTCTCGCCGCGGGCCATGCCGGCGAGAACGCCCATGTGATAGCCGTTGACCTGCATGAGCCCGCGCCGCGCCTTGACGGCGTTCTCGAGGTTCTGAGCGGCGGCGGCGGCGGGAACGGCCAGCAGGCCGGCGGCGGCCAGGAGCCCAGCGGCGATCGAGCGAGTCGTCTTCATGGAGACCTCCCTTGTTGCGTCGTCTGACGCGGGTTCGACGCCTTCGCGCGGCGACTCGAACCCGTTTGAGGCTACGACGGAACAATCGGGCGTTCGACCGCTACAATCGCCCGGAAAACAGGTCTCGCGGAAACATATTGTTTCCAAATGCGAGACATTCGTTGTCGAATCGGCCGCGCGCCGCGCCGTCTCCGGCGCGACGCCGCCCTTCGGTCGTGCAAGCGGCTCAAGCCCGCGCGAATTTCTTGTACTTGATCCGCTTCGGCTCGACCGAGTCCGGGCCGAGCCGGCGGATCTTGTCCTCCTCGTAGGCGGTGAAGTCGCCCTCGAACCATTCCACATGGCTGTCGCCCTCGAAGGCGAGGATGTGGGTGCAGATCCGGTCGAGGAACCAGCGGTCGTGGCTGATCACCACCGCGCAGCCGGCGAAGTCGAGCAAAGCGTCCTCCAAGGCGCGCAAGGTCTCGACGTCGAGGTCGTTGGTCGGCTCGTCGAGCAGGATCACGTTGCCGCCGGTCTTCAAGAGCTTCGCCATATGGACGCGGTTGCGCTCGCCGCCCGAGAGGATCCCGACCTTCTTCTGCTGCGCGCCGCCCTTGAAATTGAAGGCGCCGCAATAGGCGCGGCTGTTCAGCTCCGCGTCGCCGAGAACGATCACGTCGTTGCCGCCGGAGATCTCCACCCAAACGGTCTTGTTCGGGTCGAGCGCGTCGCGCGACTGGTCGACATAGCCGAGCTGCACCGTCTCGCCGATGCTGATCTCGCCGGCGTCCGGC
>CAZPTD010000404.1:0-3708 GCA_964588915.1 uncultured Neomegalonema sp.
GTGACGGGGCGCGTCTGGCGCGGAACGGCCTTCGGCGGCGCCAAGGGCCGCACCGAGGTGCCGAAGATCGTCGACTGGTACATGGACGGCAAGATCGAGATCGACCCGATGATCACGCACACCATGCCGCTCGACGACATCAACAAGGCCTTCGATCTGATGCACGCCGGCGAGAGCATTCGAAGCGTCGTAACCTACTAGCGCCCGAACGCGGCGTTGCGACGACGGTCATTGGATCCGAGTGGACCGTCGTCGTTGTTTTTGGGGGTGGCGAGAGCTCCGAGCAAAGGGCTCGCCGGATCTCTCGTCCGCGCCTCAGCGGCGCTTTGCGCCGCGGCGGGCGATGTCGGAGGCCGGCGCCAATGCGACGTCGCGGGGCGCCGAGCGCGGGCTCTTGCGCTCGAAGGCGCGTTTGGAGTCGTGCGGCTGGCCCATCGCCGCGCGCCATAAGATCATGTGTCCAAGCACGGGTTTGCTCCACTGTATGGCCAACGCAGGCGACGTTCTTATCGACCGACGGGATCGCCGGGCGCGCCGCTCTGCGCATGAGACGAGTCGGCCGAGCGCCGCCGGTTCCGCCGTGACTGGCTTCGGCGGAGCGGCGCGGCCGGATGCTGATGTGGTGAAGGGCGGTCCGAATATCCAACGAGATTTCACAATGCTCGCCATGAGCAATGCTTATGGCGGCGCCGGCGCGCCGCTTGACGGCCAGACCGCTATTCCGCCGCCGCGACCGCGGGGCCGGCGTAGGCGTCTCGGATCACGTCGGCGAATCGCTCCGCCAGACGCCGTCTCGGACCCTTGCCGACATAGAGATTGACCAGGAAATGCGGCAGTTGCGGCAGTTGGCCGCCATGCTCGATGATCTCGAAGGGCGGCGCGATCGTGCTGCGCATCTGCAGATGCACGACCATGTCGGCGACCATGCAGGCCTCGACGGCCTGCACGGTTCCGGCGTCGAGCTCCAGCCTCCAATCGACGCCGGCCGCGTCGAGGGCCTCGATCGCGGGCTTGGTGAACATGCACCGATCGACCGTGCCGAGCGGCAACGGCCGCCGCCGCCAGGCCGATCCGCCGACGGCGCCCATCCAGACCAGCGGCTCGCGCGCCAGCGTCTCGCCGCCCGGACCGAGCTCGGGCTCCGTCGCCAGCACGAGATCGAGCGCGCCTTCCTCGAGACGCGCCTTGAGCTCCGAGGTGAGCGTCGAATGCAGGCGAACGGAGGCGTCCGGATACATCGCCGCGAAGGCCTGCATCGCCCGCGGCGCATGCGGCAACAGGAGATCCTCGGGCGCGCCGAATTGGATCTCGCCTTTGGTCTGCGGCGCGGTCATCTGCGCCCAGGCGTCGTCGTTGAGCGCGATCAGGCGCTTGGCGTAGCAGAGGAGCTGCTCGCCCTGGGAGGTGAGCGTCACGCCGCGCGGACCGCGACGCATCAGCGGCTGGCCGAAACTTTCTTCGAGCCGCTTGATCTGCAGCGAGACCGCGGACTGCGTGAGATTGAGCTGCGCGGCCGCATGGGTCAGCACGCCGATCTCTGCGACCGTCAGAAAGGTTCGCAATGCGCCGAGATCGATGTTGCGCGGCATCGGCCGGACTCCCAGAGCGGCGGCTCGCGCCGATCGCGCGCCCGCTCGCGCCGGCAGAGTGCCGCCAAACGACCGCGCGCGTCAATCGCCGGCGACCGCGTCGCGCCGGCATGGCGCAAAACGTGTTCACGCGCGCGCCCGGGCGCCTCGACGGCCAGCAGCTTGGCCGCCGCGCCCGCGACGCGCGTCAGGAGCCGACGAACCGATACGGATCCGCGCGGAAATCGGTCACCAGCGTTTCGATGAACGACTCGATGTTGAGCCGTCCCGAGCCCTCGTTGGCGAGACGGAAACGCTCGGAGCGCACGAAGCTGTCGCTGAACTGCGCCTCGTAATTCGCCTCGACGCGCTTCTCGTAGACGATGGCGCCGTTGGCGGTGTTGCGCAGGCGATAGAACACCGTCGTGTCGACGTCGAGATTGATGTCGAAGGTCTCCTGGGCGACCTGCTCGATATTGGCGTCGAGCGTGAAGCGCGGCGCGTCGCGCGCCAAGAGGCCGTTGAGATCGAGCCCGCTCTCGAGCGCTTCGCGGAACTCGCCGGAGCTGATCTGCGAGCCCGAGATGACGTCGCTCTCGCGGCCGCCGCTGACCGAGCCGACGGTGATCGACTGGTAGATGAGCTCGTCGCTGCGAACGATGGTGTTCTCGTTCGGCTGCGGCGTCAGCGCCGTCGACCGCGCGCCGCTGGCGCAGCCCGCGAGAACGCTCGCCGCCGCGCCGACGAGAAAGAGACGCCGGCCGATGCGCGCCGCGTCGCGCTCGCCCGCGGCAAGGTGAAACCGTTCCATGAAACCCTCCCGATTCGATCCGATCGAGTTAATTCCGCGACGCGGCCCGGCTCCGAGTCCAATCGGACGCCGCGCCGACGTTCGCGGCGCTTGATCCGGATGAGCTTCAGCATGATCGTGGCGAGAGCAAGAGGCGAAGTCCGAGAAACGCCGCCGGGCGGGCGTTCTCGCGTCTCCAAGGGCGAAATGAGCGCAGTTTCGCGGCTGCGCGGCGGAATAGGGAGCGGGCCATGCGGCGGATCGCCATGAGCGTGAACGAGCGTGCGGAGGAGCGAGCGGGCGCGAGGGCGCTGAGACGGGCGGCTCGGGCGGCGATTCTGGCGGCGGCGGCGCTCTCTGTCAGCGCCTGCGGCGGCCGCAAGGCGGAGCCGCTCCCGATCCGGACCGACCTCGACCCGCAGTTCAACTGCGCGCAGCTCGCCGCCCAGCGGTCGTTCCTCGTGCGCCGGATCGCCGAACTCGAGGACGAGCGCAACTTCAACCGCGCTCGGACGTTGTCGCGCCTGCCGGGCGCGATCATCGGCAGCCCGATCTCGGCGATCCTGCTCGCCGACCCGTCGATCGCCGTCTATCGCGAGATCGACGCGGCCGGGGCGCGCGACCAAGAGCTCGAGCGGCTCCAGGAGGAGAAGGGCTGCTTCGTCGAGGCGCCGGGCGCGCCCGAGGAAGAAGCGCCGGAGCCGCCGCTCTTGAGCGTCGACGATTATCGAGACCTCGCAGGCCGCTCCGAGCCGGCCGGCGGCGGCGAGTAGCGCCGCCCGCTCTCAGCATTCGGGCAGGTTCACGGCGAGGCCGCCGAGGCTGGTCTCCTTATAGCGCGTGTTCATGTCGAGCCCGGTCTGGCGCATCGCCTCGATGGCGTTGTCGAGCGGCATGAAGTGCGTGCCGTCGCCGCGCAGCGACAGCGACGCGGCGGTGACCGCCTTCACCGCGCCGAGGCCGTTGCGCTCGATGCAGGGCACCTGAACGAGGCCGCCGACCGGATCGCAGGTCATGCCGAGATGATGCTCGAGCGCGATCTCGGCGGCGTTCTCGACCTGCGCGGGCGTCCCGCCGAGCGCCGCCGCAAGCCCGGCCGCGGCCATCGCCGAGGCGCTGCCGACCTCGCCCTGGCAGCCGCCATCGGCGCCCGCGAACGCGGCGTTGCGCTTAATCACGCCGCCGAAAGCGGCGGCGGAGAGCAGGCAGTCGCGCACGAGCGCGGACTACACCTCGGCGCTCAGCGTCGGCGATTCGCCGACGAAATAGCGGATCACCGCCGGCACGCCGCCGGCGGCGCCGTTGGTCGGCGCCGTCACGACCTGGCCGCCGGCCGCGTTCTCCTCGTTG
>CAZPTD010000405.1:0-3696 GCA_964588915.1 uncultured Neomegalonema sp.
GAGCGTCTTGTCGATGAACTCGCGCACCTCGCGGCCGCGCTCGCCGATCAGGCCGATGACGACGACGTCCGCCGTCATGCGCTGGGCCAGCGCGCCCATCATCCGCGACTTGCCGACGCCGGAGCCGGCGAAGACGCCGATCCGTTGACCGCGGCAGAGCGGCAGCATGGTGTCGAGCGCGGCGTGGCCGGCGCCGAGCCGCGGACCGACGGGCTTGCGGATCATCGCGGCCGGCGCGCGGGCGCGCAGCGCGGAGGGCGCGCCGATCGGCAACGCGCCGCCGCCGTCGAGCGGCCCGCCGTCGGCGTCGACGATGCGGCCGAGCCAGCCGGCGCTCGGCGTCGGATCGGGCTTCTGCTCGAGCCAAACCCGATCGCCGATCGCGGCGCCGTCGATCGGCCCGTAGGCCATGGCGCAGGCGCCCGTCTCGCCGAGCGCGACGATCTCGCCCTCGACGACGGCGCCGTCGCCGCAAACGAGCCGCACGCCGTCGCCGATCCGCGCCGCGCCCGAGAGCCCGATCACGTCGAAACGCGCGTCGCCGATCCGCGCCGCCCGCCCGCCGATCCTGAGCGGCTGGATCCGCCGCGCCGCCGCTTCGAAACTCTCGAGCCCCTGCATCGGAACGCCTCATGATGAACGCGGTTTGAAACCCTGCTCTCGTCTTGAACCTCTCATTAATCCTGATTGTATTAAGGTCGCCCTATCGAGAGACGGAAACTGAAATCAAACGGAAAGTTTCAGTTTTCTTCATACTTCTTAAGCGTTGCCAAACAACGTCAAGAAGAGGACAGCGGCCGATGGTCAGAGACATCGACATTTTGACCCAGGCGAGCGCGATGGCCCGGCATGCGGAGCGGCGCCATGCGCTGATCGCCGAGAACATCGCCAACGCCGACACGCCGGGCTATCGCGCGCGCGAGCTGCCGGATTTCGACGCCGAGATGGCGCTGAAGACCAGCCGCGGCGGCGATTTCGGCGTCTCGCAGATGATGCAGCCCGTCGAGATCGAGAACGCCTCGGCCTCGCCGAACGGCAACACCGTCTCGCTCGACGATCAGATGGTCCTCGCCGCCGAGGCGCAGGCGCAGCATCAGACCGCCCTCGCCTTCTACCGCAAGGCGATGGAGCTCCTGCGCCTCAGCGTCAGCACGCAGCGCTAAGCGCAAGGAGAAGGCGTCATGCAAACCTATATGCGATCGATGGAGACGGCGGCCTCGGGCATGGAGGCGCAGTCGGAGCGCCTGGTGCTCATCAGCCAGAACGTCGCCAACGCGGACACGCCGGGCTATCGGCGCAAGCTGATCACCTTCAGCGAGGCGCTGGAGCGCGACAGCGGCGCGCGCGTCGTCGTCACCGGACCGGTGACGCTCGACCGCTCGCCGCTCGATCGGATCTACGATCCGAGCCACGAGCTCGCCGACGAGACCGGCCATGTCGACATGTCGAATGTCGACATCATCGTCGAGATCGCCGACGCGCGCGAGGCGCAGCGCAGCTTCGAGGCCAATCTCAGCATCTTCGACCAGGCCCGCCGGATGTACGCCGGCGTGCTCGACCTCCTGCGCCGCTAAGGCGCGCCGGCACATCGCTGATCTCAGGATCCAGAAGGAAACGAGACCATGGACGTCACCGCCCCGAACGCGAACCATCTCTACACCGCCGCCCTCGACGCGACGCGGCCGGATCTCGGCCTCGACATCGCGGCGCAGGAAGGCCAGCCGCCGGAAGGCTTCTTCGACGCGCTCGCCGACGCGGCTCAGGAGACGGTGCGCACGATCGCCAATGGCGAAGACGCCACCGCGGCGATGATGGCCGGCAAGGCCGACGCCCATTCCGTCGTCGAGGCGCTGGCCGCGGCGGAGATGGCGCTCGAGATGGCGGTCGCCGTCCGCAACAAGGTCGTCGAGGCCTATCAGGAAATCCTGCGGATGCCGATCTGAGGACGGTTGGCGGTTGTCGGCGATCGGTTGCCGGAGGTCGGAGCGCGCCCGCTCCGGCCTCTGACCGCTGACGGCCGACCGCCTGTCGCGGAGCGCTCATGAGCGACGGACAAATCATCGACATCCTGCGCGAGGCGCTTTGGACCGCGATCAGCATGGCGACGCCGATGCTGGCCGCGGCGCTGATCGTCGGCCTCTTCGTCGGGATCCTGCAGGCGCTGACCTCGATCCAGGAGCTCACGCTCACCTTCGTGCCGAAGATCGCCGCGCTCGGCGCGGTGCTCTGGCTCGCGGTCGACTTCATGGGCCGGACGATCGTTTCACTCTATCAGGACACGGTCATCCCGATCGTGGCCGGGACCGGGACCTGACCATGCGCACGCCTGTCATCGACATTTCGCGCTTCGAGCGGACGCTGAGAACGTGCGAGGCGGCGGCGCGGATCGGGCTCAAGCTCTGGAGCGCCGCGGTCGCCGGCGTCGTCGCCGCGCTCTTCTTCCTGACGGTCGCCGCGCCGGCCTTCGCGGCGCCGCCCAGCGGGGCGGACGTCCGCGCCGCGACGGCCGAGCTCTGCCGCGCCGCGACCGACCGGGCCGAGCGCGTCCATCAAACGCCGCCCGGGCTCCTGCGCGCCGTCTCCTTGGTCGAGAGCGGCCGGGCGGTCGACGGCGTGCGCGCGGCCTGGCCCTGGACCGTCAACCTCGAAGGCGCCGGCCATTGGTTCGAGACCCGCGACGAGGCGCTCGCCTTCGTCCGCGCCGCGCTCGCCGAGGGCCGCGACTCCTTCGATGTCGGCTGCATGCAGATCAACTATCGCTGGCACGGACGGCATTTCGCGTCCGTCGAGGAGATGTTCGATCCGTCGGCGAACGCCGATTACGCCGCGCGGTTCCTGAGCGCGCTCGAAGACGAGACCGGCGACTGGATGCGCGCCGCCGGCTACTATCATTCGCGCACGCCGAGCCGCTCCGACCATTATCGCGGCCTCGTCGCCGCGGCCTACGCCGACGCGCTCGAGGATCGGCGTCAGCGGCGCTTGGCCGTCGCGCGGCCCGCCGAGCTCCGGCCCGCGGCGCCGGAGACGCCGCCGCCGAGCCCGGTCGTCGAGCGCGCGCCCGTCCGCCGCGCGAGCTGGCCGAACTACGACGCCGGCGCGCCGCTTCTGCCCCAGATGTCCGAGCCGATCCGACCGCGCCTCGTCGCCGCGAGCCCGCCCGAGGACGGCGGCGGGCTCCTACGCCCTGTCCGCCCCTTGTTCTGACGACGCTTCTCGAGATCAGCGCCCGCCGAGCCGGGCGCTTTTGGATGGAACGCCATGCCGAAAAATCTCTCCATTCGCGGGCTCTACCAGCCGACGGTGCTCTTCGCGCTGGCGCTGATGACCGTCATCGTGATGATGATCCTGCCCGTGCCGGCGATCATCCTCGATATCGGCTTCGCCGCCTCCTTCGCGCTCGCGATCCTGGTCTTCACGGTGACGCTCTTCGTCGAGCGGCCGCTCGATTTCTCGGCCTTCCCGACGATCCTGCTCGCCTCGCTGATGCTGAGGCTCTCGCTCAACGTCTCCTCGACGAAGCTGATCATCGGCGAAGGCCACACCGGCACCTCGGCCGCGGGCGGCATCATCGAAGGCTTCGCGATGTTCGTGATGAGCGGCAGCCTCTTTCTCGGGCTGATCGTCTTTCTGGTGCTCCTGATCGTCAATTTCATGGTGATCACCCGCGGCGCCGGCCGGATGGCCGAGGTCGGCGCC
>CAZPTD010000406.1:0-3669 GCA_964588915.1 uncultured Neomegalonema sp.
ATCCGAGGCGTCGGACATGACGCGGATCAACCTGACCGACGACGCCGACGCGATCGCCCAGAAGATCCGCAAGGCCAAGACCGATCCGGAGCCCTTGCCGGAGACCGTCGAGGCGCTCGAGGCGCGGCCCGAGGCGCATAATCTCGTCTCGATCATGGCGGCGCTGACCGATCGGAGCGTCGAGGCGGTCCTCGTCGAGCACGCCGGCGCGCCCTTCTCCGCGTTCAAGCCGGCGCTCGCCGATCTCGCCGTCGCCGCGCTGGCGCCGATCGGCGCGGAGATGCGGCGTCTGACCGCCGATCCCGCCCAGATCGACAAGGTGCTCGCCGACGGCTCGGAGCGGGCGGCGGCGATCGCCGGTCCGGTGATTCGCGAGACCTACGAGGTGATGGGGCTCCTCAGGACGAGACGCTGATCCGGCCGTCGCGATCGGGGCCGGGCCGGCCGCGGCCGCGCCCGATTCGCATGTGTTGCTCCGGCGCCGAGTTCGGGCCATGCTGACGGACCTGCGCGCCGCGGCGCGCGTGACCGAGTAGGCCCGATTTGAGGAACTTCCTTGTCATCGTCGACCAGACGCCCGAATGCATGAAGGCGCTGCGCTTCGCCGCGCGGCGCGCGCAGAAGACCGGCGTCGGCATCATGCTGCTCTACATCATCGAGCCGGACGAATTCCAGCATTGGCGCGTCGTCGCCGAAGCGATGAAGGCCGAAGCGCGCGACGCCGCCGAGGCCCGCCTTTTGGCGCTCTGCGACGAGGTTCAGGCGATCTCCGGCGCGCGGCCGCAATTCGCGATCCGCGAAGGCACCAAGCGCGACGTCGTGCTCGACTTCATCAGCGAGGACTCCAGCATCGCGCTGCTCGTCCTCGGGGCCGGCACGGAGGGCGAGGGGCCGGGGCCGCTGGTCGCGTCGCTCGGCGGCCAGATGTCCGGCACGATGAAGGTGCCGGTCACCATCGTGCCGGGCGGCATGAGCTTCGAGGAAATTGACGCCGTCTCTTAGGCTTCCCAAATACTGCGGCGATAGGGCGGGCGTCGCCGCAGTGGAACGTATTGGAGTTGGATCATGTTCATTCAGACGGAAGAGACGCCGAATCCGGCGACATTGAAGTTTTTGCCGGGCGCGACGGTTCTGGCGCGCGGGTCGGCCGAGTTCTCTTCGGCCGACGAGGCGACGGCGTCGCCGCTGGCGCGGCGCCTCTTCGGCGTCGGCGGCGTCGTCAACGTGTTCTTCGGTCCCGATTTCATCTCGGTCACCAAGGAGGCGTCGATCGAGTGGGCGCATATCAAACCGGCGGTTCTCGGCGCCGTGATGGAGCATTTCCAGTCCGGCCAGCCGGTGCTCGCCGACGACGCGGCGGACGCCGCCGGCCA
This sequence comes from uncultured Neomegalonema sp., assembly GCA_964588915.1. Classification (GTDB taxonomy): domain Bacteria; phylum Pseudomonadota; class Alphaproteobacteria; order Rhodobacterales; family Rhodobacteraceae; genus JALEGB01. The sequence continues at coordinate 1,374 of CAZPTD010000406.1, forward strand.
CGCCGCCCATGACGGCCCGGACGCCGAGATCGTCTCGCAGATCAAGGACCTTCTCGACACGCGCGTGCGTCCGGCGGTGGCCCAGGACGGCGGCGACATCACCTTTCACGGCTTCGAGGACGGCGTCGTCTATCTCACCATGCGCGGCGCCTGCGCCGGCTGCCCGAGCTCGACCATGACCTTGAAGGCCGGAATCGAGAACCTGCTCAGGCACTATATTCCAGAGGTCACGGAGGTGCGGCCTGTCGCGGCCTGAGGACGCGGTTCGGGATCGGCCCGCGGCGGCGTTCGACGCGACCGGCGCCGGCCTTCTGGTCGTGTTCGGCGATCGGTCGCGGCTCTTATCGGTCGAGCGGAGCGATAGGGCGCGCGGACAGGTGGAGGAGATCGCGCCGCTGACGGCGCGCGCCGCCGCCGCCGCCGGGCTTGGCTGGACGGATCTCTCTCGGATCGGCGTCGTGCGCGGGCCGGGCTCGTTCGTCGGCGTCCGCGTCGGCGTCGCCGCGGCGCGCGGGCTGGCGCTCGCGACCGGCGTGGAGGCGGTCGGGATCGACGGGTTCGAGGCGGCGGCCGAGACGGCGCGCCGCGCCGGGCGCCGAGAGGCGCGGGCGGCGATCGTCTTCGGGTCGGGCGATCGGTTGATCTGGCGGATCTTCGCGCTCGACGGGTCGGAAGCCGCGCCGCTCGGCGCCGTCGAGCGCGGCGATCGGGCGGCGCTCGCGGCGCTCGGCGTGGCGGCGCGTCTCGGGCCGGGCGCCGATCCGGATTGGCCGGGCGCCGATCCGCGCGCGCTGCTCGATCTGACTTTCGCCGCGCCGCCCGCGACCGAGCCGCTGCGGCCCCTCTATGCGCGAGCGCCCGACGCGACGGCGTCGTCGCGCCTTCCGGCGCCGCGCCTATGAGCGCGCAGGCGCGGGCGGGCGTGGACGGCCGCGAGCGAAACGGCGCGGTCGAGCTGCGCGTCGCGGCGCGCGAAGGGGCGGCGCGCATGCTCGGGCTGACGGAGCGCGTCGCCGCGTTTCGAGCGGCGTTTCCTGATTGGCGCCGGCCGTGGAGGGCGGCGGACTTCGTCGATTTCGCCGGTGATCCGCGGGTTCTGTGGCTCGAGGCGCGTCTTCGCCGCCGCGAGCGCGGCGATCTCTTCGCCGGTCTGCTGCTCGCGCGGCGAATCGGCGACGAGGTTGAAGTCCTGACGCTGTTTCGCGCGCCAAATCTGCAACAGAAGGGCGTCGGCGCGTTGCTGATCGAGCAGCTTATACATCACTTCACCGAAACTGGAATTGAACGGATCACACTCGAAGTGGGGGAACAGAATGTTCGTGCTCTATCGCTCTACCAGCGCTTCGGGTTTGTGAAAGTCGGGCGGCGTCCAGGCTACTATCAGCCTTGCGACGGCCCGCGGCAGGATGCATTGATCCTATCACTCGATTTCTCCGGCTCTCAATAGCCATATCTATCGTGCAGGAAGTCGAAAAAAGCCGATATTCGCTCTGCTTCCGGTCAATTCATGTTTGACTTCACTTTTTTCCTGTGACAAAGACGTTGCTGCGATGGCGGTCCGATTTCGCTCTTAACCGAGCGTCAGTCAGGTTTCGGTAACGAATAGAGCGAAGTAGGCCGCTGGCAGCCGCAACGTGGCAAACTGTTATGGCAAGAGCAGGATATGAGCGAGCCCATTAAGAACGAGAACAAGTCCGATCTGAATGATTTGCTGCAGCTGACGTCGACCATCGTTTCGTCGCATGTGTCGAATAATCCGGTGGCGCAGAGCGATCTGCCGGCGCTGATCAAATCGGTCTTTTCGACGCTACAGGACCTGTCAGTCGAGGAACCGGAAGAGCCGGAAGAAGAGTTGAAGCCGGCCGTGCCGATTAAGAAGTCGGTTACCGAGGATTACATCATCTGCCTTGAGGACGGCAAGCAGCTGAAGATGCTGAAGCGCCATCTCAAGTCGAAATACGATATGACGCCGGAAGAATATCGCACCAGATGGGGTCTTCCGTCGGATTATCCGATGGTCGCGCCAGCTTACGCGGCGAAGCGTCAGGAGCTGGCGAAGAAGATCGGCCTCGGTCGTAATCGCAACGGCCGCAACTAACGTTCGCAGCGCTTTCGTGTCGTCGCCGCTTGCTCGTGGCGGCGGCCTGGCCGCGCTTTTTGTTCCTTCCGCATCGCGATATCTGCTATCGGACGGCGCTCGAGCGGGCGCGCGCAGCCGCGGGTTGCGCGTCGCGTCAGGGCGCGGCGATCGAGAGTGGTCAAGGTGACGAAGGAAAAGACGGCGGCGACGAAGCGG
>CAZPTD010000407.1:0-3666 GCA_964588915.1 uncultured Neomegalonema sp.
TCGCGACCGCGCGGCGCATTCCGGAGGCCGACGCCTCGACCCGCGCCGGCAAATGGGAAAAGTCGAAATTCACCGGCGCCGAGATCACCGGCAAGACGCTCGGCGTCATCGGCTGCGGCAATATCGGCTCGATCGTCGCCGCGCGCGCCATCGCGCTCAAGATGAAGGTCGTCGCCTTTGATCCCTTCCTCTCGAGCGACCGCGCCCAGGAGCTCGGCGTCGAGAAGATCGAGGATCTCGACGCGCTGCTCGGCCGCGCCGACTTCATCACGCTGCATCTGCCGAAGACGGAAGCGACGGCCAACATGCTCGACGCGGCGCGGATCGCGAAAATCAAGCCCGGCGCGCGGCTCGTCAACTGCGCCCGCGGCGGCCTTGTCGACGAGCAGGCCGTCGCCGACGCGGTGCGCGAAGGCCGGCTCGCCGGCGCCGCCTTCGACGTCTTCGCGGTCGAGCCGGCGCGCGACAATCCGCTCTTCGCCGTCGAGAACATCGTGGTGACGCCGCATCTCGGCGCCGCGACCGTCGAGGCCCAGGAGAAGGTCGCGCTCCAGGTCGCCGAGCAGATGAGCGACTACCTCTTGACCGGCGCGGTCTCGAACGCGCTCAACGCGCCGTCGGTGACCGCCGAGGAGGCGCCGCTCCTGAAGCCCTGGATCAAGGTCGCCGAGGCGCTCGGCGGTTTCGCCGGGCAGCTGACCCAGGATCCGATCAAGCTCGTCGAAATCGAGTACGCCGGCAAGGTGTCGCAGCTCAATCTCAAGCCGCTGACCGCGGCGACCTTGGCGGCGGTGCTTCGGCCCAATCTCGGCGAGGGCGTCAACATGGTCTCGGCGCCGCTCGTCGCGAAGGAGCGCGGCGTCGAGGTCGCGGAGATCCGCAAGGACCGGGCCGGCCCGCTCGAGGCGCTGATGCGTCTGCGCATCTCGACCGAAACGATGACGCGGTCGGTCGCCGGCGCGGTCTATGGCGACGGCAAGCCGAGGATCGTCGAGGTGAAGGGCGTCGAGGTCGAGGCGGAGCCGCGCGCGCACATGCTCTACACCACCAATCTCGACCAGCCGGGCTTTGTCGGCGCGCTCGGCACCGCGCTCGGCGAGGAGGGGGTCAACATCGCGACCTTCGCGCTCGGCCGCTCTCGCCCGGGCGGCGAGGCGATCACGCTCATCGGGCTCGACGCGCCGATCACCGACGCGCAGCTCGCCAAGCTCCGCCGGCTGCCGCATGTCAAGCGGGCGGAGCGGGTGAGCTTCACGCTCTGACCGAGCGCCGCCGGGGGCGTCGGCCGGCCGAGCTCAGCGCGGCTGCGTCAGCGTCGACGGCAGGATCCGGACCGGCCGCGCGCAACGGACGTCGTTCTCGGTCCAGATCGCGATCAGGCGGCCGTCCGAAGTGAGCTGGAGGAAGGCGGATTCGCCCCACTCCGTCGCGGCGACGGCGCCGCGCGGCAGGAAGAACACGCTGGTGAGGGCGTCGCCGTCCTTGTCGAAGCGGCGGCCGCGGATCGAATCCGAACCCTCCCCGCGCCACAGAACGGCGAAGCCGCCGTCGGAAAGCCCGACCGCCGCGGCGCCGCCCGCCTCGGCGCCGTAGCCGGCTTCGACGATCTGTCCGCGCTGGACGCCGAGACGGTCGTAGAGCGCGGCGACGACCAGAGCGCCGCCGGGCCCGCTCGGATCGGGCGCCGACCACGCCGCGACGAAACGCTCCTCGTCGAGCACGCTGACGCTGGCGGCGGCCGGCGTCTCCGTGGCGAGGCTCCGCGGCTGGCCGGCGGACGAGAACCGCTGCAGGCAGGCGGTCGCGCCGGCGCCCGGATCCTCGGCGTCGGTCATCGTCCAGCTGACGGCGAAGCCGCCATCGGCGAAGCGGGCGATGCTCTTGGCTTCGCCCGTCGGCCTTGCGCCCCGCGGCCGCGCGGCGTCGATGCGAACGCCGGCGAGCTCGGGCGCGCCCTCGGGTCCGTGGACGCTGATGCGGAAGGCGCCGTCGGCGTCCGACGGATCGATCCAGGCGACGGCGAAGCGGCCGCCGTCGAGAGCGGCGACGAGCGGCGCCGCGGCCTCGAACGCGTCGCGGAGCTTCGTGATTCGGATCTCTTCGCCATAGGCGCCGCCGCGCGGGTCGAAGCGCTGCGCGTTGATCTCCGACGCGCGCGCCGGATCGCCGTCATAGTCGCCGGCCATCACCGCGACGCAGCCGCCGGCGTTCGGCCCGTCTCGGAACCAGGCGGCGCTGAAGCCGAACCGGCTGTCGCGCGGCGCGCCGAAGACCGCCGGCGGCGAGAACGACGAATCCGGGCTGATCGGCGCGATCACCGATCCGATGGAATCGTCGTTCGGCGGCTCGACGCGGTCGGCCGGCGCCGTCGGCGCGGCGTCCAGCGCTTTGGCGACCCTGGCGTTGCTCTCGGCGGCGGGGAAGCGCGCGGCCGGCGTCCCGTTCGCGGCCACGTCGTCGAATCCGCGCGACCGCCGTTTGTCGACGCCGGCGCGCTCCGTGCGCGCGGCGGCGTCGCCGAACAGGAGATCGCGCGCCCGCCTCCAGATATTCGCCCACATGACGCACCTATCGGTTGAATTTTCCGGCGCGGTTTGCCGGGGCGGCGGCGCCCGTACTCTGACTGTCTTCGAGGTCGTATTTTTTTTCTGCGGCTTTTTACTACGCCCGCTTGCAGGTAGGCAACGTGCGTCCGCCGACCGAGCGATCACGACCTCGGCCGCGCCCGAGACGCGGCTTGACCTCGCCGCCGCTCGGCCGACAGTGTCGCGGTTTGCGAGATCAATCCGCCGAGGAGGGCCGTGATGGCCAATGTCGTGGTGGTCGGCGCTCAATGGGGCGACGAGGGCAAGGGAAAAATCGTCGATTGGCTGTCGGAGCGCGCGGACGTGATCGTGCGCTTTCAGGGCGGGCACAACGCCGGCCACACATTGGTCATCGGCGAGGCGGTCTACAAGCTGTCGCTCCTGCCCTCGGGCGTCGTCCGGCCGGGCAAGCTCTCGGTGATCGGCAACGGCGTCGTGCTCGACCCTTGGGCGCTGATGGAGGAGATCGATCGGCTGCGCGGGCAGGGCGTCGAGATCACGCCGGAGACGCTCGAGATCGCCGAGAACGCGCCGCTCATCTTGCCGCTCCATCGCGATCTCGACCGGCTGCGCGAGGAGGCGGCGGGCAAGGGCAGGATCGGCACCACCGGCCGCGGCATCGGTCCGGCCTACGAGGACAAGGTCGGTCGCCGGGCGCTGCGCGTCGCCGATCTCGGCGATCCGGAGACGGTCGAGCGGCGGCTCGACCGGCTGTTGCCGCATCACAACGCGCTGCGCCGCGGATTCGGCGCCGCCGTGATCGACCGCGAGACCCTGGCGCGCGAGATCGCCGACATCGCGCCGAAGATTCTGCCCTACGCGCGGCCGATCTGGCGGACGCTCGACGCGCGCCGCCGCGCCGGCCAGCGCATCCTCTTCGAGGGCGCGCAGGGCGCCTTTCTCGATATCGACTACGGCACCTATCCGTTCGTGACCTCGTCGAACACGATCGCCGGCGCCGCCGCGGCGGGCGCCGGGCTCGGACCGGGCCGCCTCAATTACGTGCTCGGGATCGTCAAGGCCTACACCACCCGCGTCGGCTCCGGGCCGTTTCCGACCGAGCTCGTCGACGAAGTCGGCC
>CAZPTD010000408.1:0-3663 GCA_964588915.1 uncultured Neomegalonema sp.
CCTGGATCCCGGCTCGGGCGCGCTTCGCGCTTGGCCGGGACGACAAGGGCGAGGTCGGCTCCATCGGAACCGATCAGACGATAGACGACGAGACGCGCGGCCGTCCCGTTCCGCGGCGTCCCTACCCTCCGTCGCGTGGCCGCGCGCTCGGCGTCGAGCGGATTGACGAAGGTCAACGCCCGTTCTCTCCGGTTGCGCGACCATGCGACGATGTCGAACCGCCCGAGGCCGCCGGCGCGCTGTCGACCGCGATCCGATCGAGGAGGAAGGGCTCGATGTCAGACACCCTGAAGAATCGCAGCTTCCTGACCTTGCGCGATTTCTCGGGCGACGAGATCCGCTTCCTTCTCGATCTGGCGGCCGATCTCAAGGCGGCGAAGCGCGCCGGCGCCGAGACGCCGCGGCTCGCCGGCAAGTCGATCGCGCTTATCTTCGAAAAGGACTCGACCCGCACCCGCGTCGGCTTCGAGGTCGCCGCCTACGACCAGGGCGCGCATGTCACCTATCTCGGGCCGAGCGGAACCCATCTCGGCAAGAAGGAGACGGTGAAGGACACCGCGCGCGTCCTCGGAAGGATCTATGACGGCGTCGAGTACCGCGGCTTCGCCCACGCCGTCGTCGAGGAGCTGGCGCGCTGGGCCGGCGTCCCCGTCTACAACGGCTTGACCGACGCGTTTCATCCGACTCAGGTCCTCGCGGACGCGCTGACGATGCGCGAGCATTCGGAGAAACCGCTCTCGGAGATCTCGGTCTGCTTTCTCGGCGACGTCGGCGGCAACGTCGCGGACTCGCTTCTCATCGGCGCGGCGAAGCTGGGCGTGGATCTCCGGCTCTGCGGACCGAAATCGCGCTGGCCGAAGCCGGAGATCTTCGACGCCGCCGAGGCGATCGCGCGCGAGACCGGCGCGCGGCTGCTTCGGACCGCGAGCGTCGAGGAAGGCGTCGCCGGCTGCGACTTTCTCTATACGGACGTTTGGGCGTCGATGGGCGAGCCGGACGCGGCCTGGTCCGAGCGCATCGCTCTGATGAAGCCCTATCAGGTGACGGCCGACATGATGCGCCGCACCGGAAATCCGCGGACGAAGTTCATGCACTGCCTGCCGGCCTTCCACAACGCGGACACCGAGATCGGCCAGCGGATCGCGGCCGAGCACGGATTGACGGCGATGGAGGTGACCGAGGAGGTGTTCGAGAGCCCGGCCTCGATCGTCTTCGACCAGGCCGAGAACCGGCTGCACACGATCAAGGCGGTCCTCGTCGCGACCTTGGGGAGCTGAGCGATGCGCGTCGTGATCGCGCTCGGCGGCAACGCGCTTCTCAGACGCGGCGAGCCGATGACGGCGGAGCGCCAGCGGGCCAATGTGGCGCGCGCGGCGGCGTCCATCGCCGAGGTGATCCGCGCCGGTCATCGCGTCGTCGTCACCCATGGCAACGGGCCGCAGGTCGGCCTTCTCGCGCTGCAGAGCGAAGCCTATCTCGCGGAGTCGGCGTTTCCGCTCGACGTGCTCGGCGCCGAGACCGAAGGCATGATCGGCTATCTGATCGAGCAGGAGCTCGAGAACGCGCTCGAGCGCGAAGCGCAGATCGCGACCTTGCTGACGCAGATCGAGGTCGATCCGAACGATCCGGCCTTCGCCGCGCCGACGAAGCCGATCGGGCCCTTCTACGCGAAAGAGCAGGCCGAGGAGATCGCCGCGGCGCGCGGCTGGAGCTTCGTCGCCGTCGGCGATAATTGGCGCCGGGTCGTGCCGTCGCCCAAGCCTCTGCGGCTGCTCGAGTTGCGGGCGCTGCGGCTCCTCGTCGACCAAGGCGTCGTCGTCATCTGCGCGGGCGGCGGCGGCGTTCCGGTCGTTCGCCGCGCCGATGGCGGCCTCATCGGCGTCGAGGCGGTGATCGACAAGGACCACGCCAGCGCGCTGCTCGCCGCCGCGATCGACGCCGACGCGCTCCTGCTGCTGACGGATGTCGACGGCGTCTATGACGGCTGGGAGACGCCCGAGGCCCGACTGATCGCGCAGGCGAGCCCGTCGGAGATGCAAGCGCGCCGCTTCGCCGCCGGGTCGATGGGGCCGAAGGTCGAGGCCGCCTGCGCCTTTGTCGAGGAGACCGGCGGCCTCGCCGCGATCGGCGCTCTCGAAGAGGCGGCGCGCGTCCTGGCGGGCGAGAGGGGCACGCGGATCGCAGGCTGAGCCGCGCCATCGAAGAAGCATTCGGCGAGAGAGGACGCCTTCCATGTCGGGATCCCAACGCCGCCGCGTCGTCATCATGGGCGCCGCCGGTCGCGACTTTCACAACTTCAACACGGTCTATCGCGACGACCCGGCCTTCGAGGTCGTCGCCTTCACCGCGGCGCAGATCCCCGGGATCGCGGGGCGGCGATACCCGCCGGCGCTCGCCGGGCCGAGCTATCCCGAGGGCGTTCCGATCCTGCCCGAGGACGATCTCGCCGCGATCATCGCCGAGAACGACGTCGACGAGGTGGTGTTCGCCTATAGCGACGCGCCGCATGAGCACGTCATGCACAAAGCCTCGATCGCTTTGGCGGCCGGCGCCGATTTCGCGCTGCTCGGTCCGCGGCGCACGATGCTGCGCGCTTCGGTCCCGGTGATCGCCGTCTGCGCCGTCCGGACGGGCGTCGGCAAGTCGCAGACCGCGCGCTGGCTCTCGCGGCTCCTGCGGGATCGCGGCCTCGGGACGGCGGCGATCCGCCATCCGATGCCCTATGGCGATCTCGAGCGCCAGGCGGTGCAGCGCTTCGCCACGATGCAGGATGTCGACGACGCCGCCTGCACGATCGAGGAGCGCGAGGAGTACGAGCCGCATATCGCGGCCGGAAGCGTCGTCTACGCCGGCGTCGACTATGCGCGCGTTCTCGCCCGAGCCGAGAAGGAGGCCGAGGTCATCGTTTGGGACGGCGGCAACAACGACTTCGCCTTCCTGAAACCGGATCTGCACATCGTTCTCGTCGATCCGCTCCGCCCGGGGCATGAGACCACGCACCATCCCGGCGAGGCCGTGCTGAGGATGGCGGACGTCGTCGTCGTCGCGAAATGCGACTCGGCGGCCGAAGCCGAGATCCACGCCGCCGCAGCGCGCGCGCGCGCGCTCGCGCCGAAGGCGACGGTCGTCCGCGCCGGCTCCGAAATCCGCCTCGACGATCCGGAAAAAGTCCGAGGCGCGCGCGTGTTGGTGGTCGAGGACGGACCGACGATCACCCATGGCGGCATGGCCTACGGCGCCGGCTACATCGCCGCCATCGAAGCCGGCGCGGCCGAGATCGTCGATCCGCGCGCGTCCGCGACGGGCGGCCTCGCCGAGGTCTTCCGCGCCTATCCGCATATCGGCGCCGTGCTGCCGGCGATGGGCTATTCCGAGGACCTGATGAAGGATCTCGCCGCGACCATCAATCGCGCCGAGGCCGACGTCGTCGTCTCGGGCACGCCGAGCGGCATCGATCGGCTGCTCGCGCTCGACAAGCCGGTCGTTCGCGCGCGCTACGAATTCGTCGATCTCGCGGAACCGAGCCTCGCCGACCGCGTCCGCGCGTTCTTGGCCGAGAGGGCTCTGCTCTAGAGCAGGATCTGCAACGCGGATGCCGTCGTCATCCCGGGATGACGTCGTCATCCCGGAAAGCCGCAGGCTTATCCGGGATCCAGGGCCGGT
>CAZPTD010000409.1:0-3656 GCA_964588915.1 uncultured Neomegalonema sp.
CCGCGACGACTACATCGTGCTGGTCGGCGGCGCGCCGCTCAACGAGGAGTTCGGCAAGGCGATCGGCGCCGACGCCTATTGCCGCGACGCCGCGGTCGCGGTCGAGACCGCGAAGGAGCTGATGGCGCGCAAGCACAACGTGCTCGCTTCCGGCGGATAAGCCGCCGGCCTTCGCGCCCTGCCGAGACGCCGAGGACGACATGTCCGCCATCGATGTGAGCGACCAGACCCTCACCGAGGAGGGCGCCGCCTTCGCCGCGCCCGAGAAGGGCGCGCGGAGCGTGGTGATCGCCTGCGGCGCGCTCGCCCGCGAGATCCTGGCGATCTTCCGCGCCAACCGCTTCGGGCGCGTCGATCTCCGATGTCTGCCGGCGAAACTCCACAACCGACCGGACCGGATCCCCGAGGCGGTGCGCGCCGCCGTCGAGAAGGCGCGGGCGGAGGGCTGCCGGTCGGTGAGCGTCGCCTACGCCGATTGCGGCACGGGCGGACGGCTCGAACGGGTCTGCGAAGAGCTCGGCGTGGAGATGATCGCCGGGCCGCATTGCTACGCCTTCTTCGACGGCCAAGCCGCCTTCGCGGCGCGGGCCGAGGAGGAGATCGGCGCGTTCTATCTGACCGATTTTCTCGCCCGGCAGTTCGACGCCATCGTCTGGCGCGGGCTCGGGCTCGACCGGCATCCCGATCTCTTGGAAGACTATTTCGGCCATTACGACCGCGTGGTCTATCTCGCCCAGACCGACGATCCGGCGCTCGACCGTGCGGCCGAGGCGGCGGCGCGGCGGCTTCGCTTGCGCTTCGAGCGGCGCTTTACCGGCTATGGCGAGCTCGCCGATTTCCTGGCGTCGGCCGCCGACGCGTGAGCGGACGGGGCGGGGCGAGCATGGCGCCGTTGACGGTCTTCCAAGACGCCCTGCGCGCCGGCGGGAGCGGGCCGGAGATGATCGCGGCGCCCGAGGGCGGGTTCCTGATGGGCTCGCCGGCGGACGAGCCGGAGCGGCTCGAGCGCGAGGGGCCGCAGCGTCCGGTGCGGTTCGGCGCGCGTTTCGGGATCGGCCGCTACGCCGTGACCCGGGCCGAGTTCGCCGCCTTCGTCGCCGCGGCGGGTCGCGACATGAGCGGCGGGATCCATCGTCTCGACGGTTGGGAGACGAAGAACGACCCGGCGGCGTCCTGGCGCGATCCGGGCTTTGCGCAGGACGATCGCCATCCCGTCGTCGGCGTCTCCTGGAACGACGCCGAGGCCTATTGCCGTTGGCTCTCGGAGGAGACCGGCGCGCTCTACCGCCTGCCGAGCGAGGCGGAATGGGAATACGCCTGCCGCGCCGGGACGACGACGCCGTTCTGGTTCGGGGCCGCGATCACGACGGAAGACGCCAACTACGACGGCGCCCGCGGCTACGACGGCGGCGCCAAGGGCGTCTGGCGGCGGCGGACGGCGCGGGTCGGCGCGTTCCGGCCGAACGCCTGGGGCCTCTATCAGACGCACGGCAATGTCTGGGAATGGTGCGCGGACGCCTGGAGCGAGAGCTACGAGGGCGCGCCGGACGACGGCTCCGCCCGGACCGACGGCGACGCGTCCGTCGCAGTGCTGCGGGGCGGCTCGTGGCGCTCTATCCCGAGCTGGGTCCGCTCCGCGACCCGGGACCGGAACCTCCGCCGCTATCGCGGCTCGGACATCGGCTTCCGCGCCGCCCGGACGATCGACGGCGGATAGGACCGCTTCTCGGACCGCGCGCCGTCCCGTCGCGCCGGGCGCCGCGATTGCTCGGGCGCGGGCCTTCGCCTAGGCTCGTCGCCGAACCAACCGGCGGGCGGAGGCGGCGATGGTCGACGTGTTCATTTCCTATCCGCGGGCGGAGCGGGCGCGGGCGGAGCCGATCCGCGACAAGCTCCTCGCGCTCGACTTGGACGTGTTCTTCGATCTCGACGGGATCGACGGCGGCGCGAATTTTCCGGACGTGATCGACCGCGCGCTTCGGGCGTCGAGGGCGGTCCTCTGCTGCTGGTCGCCGCTCTATTTCACGCGGCCCTGGTGCTTGGTGGAGTGCCGCAATGCGCTGGCGCGCGGTCTGCTGACGCCGGTGCGCCTCGAGGCCTTCGACGAATTCGATCCGCCGGCCGATCTGCAGCGGATCAATTTCTACGACCTCGTCGACTGGACCGGCGAGGACGCGCATGAGAACTGGAACCGGGCCTTGCGCAGCCTCGGCCAGAAGCTCGGCCGCGAGCTGGCGCCCGAGATCTCGCGCGGCTTCTTCGGCGGCGTGAGCGTCGGCGAACAGCCCGCGACGCCGGCGCCGGCGGCGGAGAAGGCGGATCTTTTGGAGGATCTGCGCCGCACCTGGGACGGGCTCGACAAGGAGAACACGCCGCTCGTCGAGCGGTTCCTCGAGCGCGTCAGCGACAAGGCGCCGGGCTCGGGCCTGGAGTTCGAGGTCGAGCATCAACTCGATCTTCTGGAGAAGGCGGCGGCGCAAAGGGCGGCGGAAGAAGCGGCGCGCGCGAAAGCCGAGGCCGAAGCTCGGGCCAAGGCCGAAGCCGCCCGCGCGGAGTTCGACCGCCTCCTCGCCACGCCCCTCGCCGTCTTCCGCGACGCCCTCCGCTCGGGCGGGCAAGGGCCGGAGATGGTCGTCATTCCCGAGGGCGCGTTCCTGATGGGCTCGCCGGAGGACGAGCCGGAGCGGTCGCCGGCGGAAGGTCCGCAGCATCGGGTCCGAATCGGCGCACGGTTCGGGCTCGGCAAATACGCCGTGACGTTCGACGAGTATGACGCGTTCTGCGCGGCGAGCGGGGCGTCGAAGCCGGAGGACCAAGGGTGGGGGCGCGGCCAGCGGCCGGTCGTCAACGTCTCCTGGGAGGATGCGACCGCGTTTTGCCGCTGGCTCTCGGAGGAGACGGGCGCCGGCTATCGCCTGCCCTCCGAGGCGGAATGGGAGTACGCCTGCCGCGCCGGCACGACGACGCCGTTCTGGTGGGGAAGCGAGATCACGCCGGACCGAGCCAACTATAACGCCAAATATGTCTATGCCGGCGGCGGCGCCAAGGGCGTTTATCGGGGAAAGACCGAGCCGGTCGACGCCTTCGAGGCGAACCCCTGGGGCCTCTTCCAGACCCACGGCAATGTCCGGGAATGGTGCCAGGACGCCTGGAACGATGATTACAAGGGCGCGCCGACGGACGGCTCGGCATGGATGAAAGGGGATACATCCCTAGCCGTTCTGCGCGGCGGCTCGTGGATCGGTACGCCTAGCTGGCTCCGCTCCGCGCTCCGCTACAGGAGCCGGCGTGGGAACCGAGACGGGTTCAACGGCTTCCGCGTTGCCCGGACAATAATTGGCCCTTAGGGCCAATTATATTTCCCCTTTCCTCCATTACACTTTTCCGATCGCGCCGCCGCTGCAAGGCTCAGAGCCGACGGCGAAGCCGTCATCCCGGACGCCGCTGAAGGCGGCGATCCGGGATCCAGGGGCGGAAAGTGCGACGTCGGTTCTTGGCGGCCCTGGATCCCGGATCAGCCTCCGGCTGTCCGGGATGACGGTGAGGTTCGCGCGTCCTTTCGGGGCTCGACGCAGCCAAGAACGCGGCGCGCGGCGGCGGCCGCCGTCATCCCGGACGCCGCTGAAAGCGGCGATCCGGGATCCAGGGGCGGAAAG
>CAZPTD010000410.1:0-3650 GCA_964588915.1 uncultured Neomegalonema sp.
GGCGCGGCTCTGGGACGCCGCCTCCGGGGCCGAGCTGGCGGTGCTCAGCGGCCATAAGGACGCGATCGCGAGCGTCGCCTTCGCCCCGGACGGCGCCAGGGTGCTGACCGGCTCGTATGACGGGACGGCGCGGCTCTGGGACGTCTCGCGCTCGGCCGTGATCGCCGAGGATCCGCCGCTCGCGATCGCCGCGGCCCTCGACTGCGGCGTCGGCCGGCGCACCGACGGCGGCAAGGCCGATCTCCTGATGCAGGACGCGCCCGGCGACCTCTTCGCCGCCCTGCGCGACATGCTGACCGACGCGCAGCGCGCGAAGCTGCCCGATGTCTCGCGCCGCTTGAGGAAACCGCTCGACAAGCGCTGCTACCTCGCGCCGAGCCAACGCGATCCGGAGGGCGCGCGGCTTCGAAAGGAACGTGAGGCGAAAGAGCGCGCGGCCTCGGCGACGCCGGAGGAGGCCGCGCCGAGCGACGCGCCGCAGCCCGCCGCCGAGGCCGAGATCGAACCCGCGCCCGATCTCGACGCTCGCCAGCCCGCGCCCGAAACGGCGGGACGATCATCGTTTCTCGGGCGCCTCTTCGGAGGCCCGCGTCGCGGACGCGCGAAAGACTGAGTCGGCGAGGCCAGCAACGGCGCAATTGATAAGCCGGAGGAGAGCGCTGGCTTCGGTCGGCGAGTTGCGGCTCGGGACGCGGGCGCGACCCGCTTCTCGTCGAGTTTCTGGACGCCACCCTTTATAGGGGAAGCGCGATCGCGACCTGTTGCGACCCGCCGTCCAGAGCGGAGGTCCCGGGCCCGGCATTGCGGTCGGGCTCAGTCGCCCGCGGCGTAGGGCGCGCAGCGATCGTCGAGCATCGCCTCGGCGCTCGGATGATATGGGAGCCCAAATGGCGCTACGGCACGCAAAAGTATCTGAGATCATTTCCTGCACGCGAGCGCGGTCAAGTTCCGCCGTCGCCAGAGACGACCGAGAACGCAGACAGCAGGGATTAGTCAACTCTCGGGGCGCCTTGATTATTAAAAAAATTCAGAAGTCAGCATGCCGCGTTCAAATTCGCGGATTTGTCGAGGTTGATTTATCCCAGGCCCGAAAAAGCCCCAATCCCGCAGGGTCGCGGTCAACCGAGCGATCGAGAGCCTCGTCGGCAAGGGCCTTCTGAGCGAGGAGCGAGGCGCTCTCAGGCGGGTAGAGCGGCGCGACATACAGAACATTCGCCTATAGGCGCGTCATGTCTGTCAGCCTTCATGTCGGCGCGGCTCGATCGTCTGCGAAAGCGGGCTTCGGACGTCGGCGGCCTCGGCGGAGATAGCTGACGCCAACCCCATGCAAAGGGCGCACGCGGCGGCTCGATGCCGTTGACCAAAGCCGGATCTCCGCCCGACCATCCGCGTTTACCGTCACGCCGTTCTGCGGCATCGTCTCATCGGGACCGACGTCTCGGGGAGGAGACCATGTCGCGAATCTTCATCTCATACGCATCGATCGAACGACCGAGGGCGCTGGATCTGCAGCGGTGGCTGGAGGCGCACGGCTGGGAGGACGACGTCTTCGTCGACGTCGATCCGGAGCACGGGATCTCGGGCGGCGCGGCCTGGCGCGAGGCGCTTCGGCGGGCGGCGCAGCGCTGCCAGGCGGTGATCCTGCTGCTCAGCCGCGAGTGGCTCGCCTCGAAACCCTGCTGGAACGAGTTCCAACTCGCCGAAAAATACGAGAAACCGATCCTGCCGATCCGCATCGACGAGGGCGTCGTCCTCGACGCGCTGCCTGCCGAGATCACGTCGAACTATCAGGTCATCGACCAGGTCGGAACGCCGGACGAGGAGTTCCGGACGCGCCTGCTCCGCGCGCTGCAGGCCGCCGGCGCGGATCCGACGAGCTTCGCGCTGCCGACGGGACGCCGCCCCTATCCCGGCCTCGAAGCGCTGACCGAAGAAGACGCCGCCCTCTTCTTCGGACGAGACGCGGAGGTCGCCTCGGCGCTCGGCATGCTGCGCGATCTGCGCGCGACGGGCGCGAAACGGCTGATGATCCTCCTCGGCGCGTCCGGCGCCGGAAAATCGTCGCTCCTGCGCGCCGGGCTCTGGCCACGGCTCGACCGCGACGACCGTTTCTTCCTTTGCCTGCCGACCTTGCGGCCGGCCGATGCGCCGCTCACGGGCAAGGAGGGGCTGTGGAACGCGCTGGCCAAGGCGATGCAGGACGCGCGGCGCAAGAGCCTGCTGCCCGACGCGTCGCCGCAGACGCGGACGGCGGTCTCGCAGGCGGTCGGCGCCGATCCCTCTTCTCTGATGGCGCAGCTCCGAACTCTGCAGACGGCGGCCCGCGAGTCGCTGCTCGACGCGACGGCTCCGGCGCCGACGATCATCCTGCCGATCGACCAGGGCGAGGAACTCTACAACAGCGAGGCGAGCGCGGAGGCGGAGCGGTTCTTCCAGCTGCTCGCGCCGCTGCTCGGCGAAGAATGCGACCTGCCTTTCGGCGCGGTGATGGCGATCCGCTCGGACGTCTATCCGAACCTGCAGGAAGATCCGCGGCTTCCGACGGGCGCCGTGCGGCTCTTCGATCTCCGGCCGATGTCCGAGGCCAGCATGGCGCAGGCGATCTCCGGTCCGGCGTCGCGCGTCGATCTGGCGATCGAGCCGGCGCTGCGGACGGCGCTGCTGAGGGATTCGCGCGGCGCGGACGCCTTGCCGCTGCTCGCCTTCACCTTGGCGCGGCTTTACGAGGAGCGGCTCGAGCCGGACGCGCTGACGCACGCCGATTACGAGCGGCTCGGCGGCGTGCGGGGGGCGATCGAGGCCGCGGCGAAGGCGGCGCGGTCGGACGCCATCGCCAAAGGCGCGCCGGCGGAGCGCGTCGACATGTTGCTGCGCCAGGCGTTCCTGCCGCATCTGGCGCGGGTCAACGAGGCGGGCGAGTTCGCGCGTCGCGTCGCGCGGCGGGACGAGCTGCCGGAGGCGGCGGCGGCGGCGGTCGAGGCGCTGATCCAGCGGCGGCTGTTGACGACGGACCGCCCGACCATCGACGGCGTCCAGGTCGACACGGTGGAGATCGCCCATGAAGCGATCCTTCGCGAATGGCCGCTGCTCGCCGGTTGGCTCGCCTCCGAGCGCGGCTTTCTGGAATGGCGCAACGAAATCGCGCGCGCGCGGGCGCTACATCAGGCGTACGTGGGCGATCTTCTGACCGGCCGCGCGCTGCAAGTCGCACGCGGTTTCGTCGAGACGCGGCCGGCGGACATCGATCCGCGCGACATGGCCTTCGTCGCCGAAAGCGACACCGCTGAGGAGGCGCGCCGCGCGGAGGAGGAGCGGCGCAAGCAAGAGCTTCAGGAAGCGGAGCTCGCGGCGGCCAAGGTGCGGGAAGAGGCGGCGATCGAACGCGCGACGGCCGAGAAGCAGGTGGCGAAGCGCACGCGGATCGGGTTGGGCGTCGCGCTGGCGCTGCTCGTCGCAGCGTTGGCGGCGGGCGGCTTCGCCTATTTGCAGCAACAGGAAGCCGAAACGCAGGCGACGTTGGCGGAGCAGGCCGCGCAGACCGCCGCCGCCGAAAGAGACGCGGCGCGTATCACACAATCTTGGTTTTTGTCCAGTCTGAGCGATCAAGCGCGCGAGCGCGGCGATGCGGTGAGCGGCGTCTTGCTTGCGCT
>CAZPTD010000411.1:0-3649 GCA_964588915.1 uncultured Neomegalonema sp.
CCAGGCGTCGATCGCCTATCAAAACGCCGCCGCCTACGCCAAGGACCGCCTTCAGGGCCGCGCCGTCACCGGCGCCGCGGCGCCCGACAAGCCGGCCGACCCGCTCATCGTCCATCCGGACGTTCGCCGCGTCCTGATGGATCAGAAGGCCTTCGTCGAGGGCGCGCGGGCGCTCCTGCTCTGGGGCTCGTCGCTCATCGACGCCGAGAAGCTGCACAAGGACGCCGCCGGCCGCCAGGAGGCCGGCGCGATGATCGCGCTGCTCATTCCGGTGATCAAAGGCTTCCTGACCGACAAGGGCTACCAGTCGGCGACCGAGGCGCAGCAGATCTTCGGCGGCCACGGCTATATCGAGGAATGGGGCGTGTCGCAGTTCGTGCGCGACGCCCGGATCGCGATGATCTACGAGGGCGCGAACGGCGTCCAGGCGCTCGATCTCGTCGGCCGCAAGCTCGGTCAGGACGGCGGCAAGGCGATCATGCGCTTTTTCGAGGTGATGCGCGACTTCGCCAAGGAGAGCGGCGGTCACGAGGCGCTGAAGGCGGAGTTCCTGACGCCGCTCAAGGAAGCGTCCGGCCATCTGCAGGAGGCCGGCGTGTACTTCATGCAGGCCGGCGCCAAGAACCCGAACGACGCGCTCGCCGGCAGCATGGATTTTCTCCATCTCTTCGGCCATGTCGCGCTCGGCTTCATGTGGTCGATCATGGCGAAGTCGGCCTATGCGGCGCTCGAAGCCGGAAGCGACGACAAGGCGTTCTACGAGACCAAACTCGCCACCGGCCGCTACTACATGGCCAAGCTCCTGCCCGAGACCGGCCTCAGGCTTGCGCGAATCAAGGCGGGCGGCGAGACGGTGATGGCGCTGCCGGCCGAAGCCTTTTGAGACGGGCGCGGCCGAGCCGGCGTGGCGGCGGTCGCGCCGCCGCTGCGAATCGAAGGGAGCTGTGATGCGTCTATTGTCACTCATGAGCGCGGTCGTCGTCGCCGTCGGCCTTTGGGCCGGCGCGGCGGCGGCGCGCGACCTCACCGCGCCGGAGCGCGCGGCGCTCGACCGAACGGTGACCGAATTCACCGAGGCCCTGAGCACGGGCGACTTCGAGGCGATGATCGCCGGCATGCCGCGGCCCGTTCTCGAGGTGGTCGCGCGGCGCAACGGCATTACGGTCGAGGAGACGGTGGCGGCGATGCGCGCCGCGCTCGTCGAGATCACGAGCGGCGTCCGGTTCGAGAACGTGACCCTGTCGTCCGACGACTTCACCGACTTCACCGAGACGCCGGCCGGCCTCCTTTACGCCTTCGCGCCGACGAGCTTCACGCTCTCCTTCGGCGCCGAAAGCTACGACGTTCAGTCGAGCGTTCTGGCGCTCTTCGACGGCGACGAGTGGCGTCTCCTGCGGATCGAGGCGGAGTCGACCTACGAGATTCTGCTGGAGGCCTACCCGTCGCTCGAGGGCATGCCCTACACGCCGGAAACCGTGACGCCGGTCGAGTGAGGACGAGAGGCCGCGGGATGCGGGCGGCGCCCGACGCGCCGCTCGGCGCGATCGCGCCGCCGCCGTTGCGCATCGCGTTTCAGGACGCCGGCGCCGAGATCGAGAGCTTTGCGCTCGCGTTCTACGAGGCGGGCTCCCGGCGTCTCGTCTTTATGCCCGAGCCCTCGCGCAACATGCAGCTCTTCGGCTCGCTCTATCCGGAAGCGGAGCGTCCGGCGCCGCCGCCCGCTCACACGCGGCCGTTCTAGGCCGAGAGCGGCGCGCGCCGAGGCGCGATAGTGAAACACGAGATCGCGACGTCGCCATGCTTCGGCGGCGTCCGGATCGCCGCAGAAGACGAGACCGCGCGATGACCGACTACCGCCTGCATTGCTTCGCCCAGTCGGGCAACTCCTACAAGGCCGCGCTGATGCTGGAGTTCATCGGCGCGCGCTGGGAGCCCGTTTTCGTCGACTTCTTCAACGGCGGTCACCGCAAGCCCGAATTCCTCGCCTTGAACCCGATGGGCGAGGCGCCGGTTCTGGAGGGACCGGAGGGCGTCCTCAGTCAGTCCGGGGTCATCCTACGTCGTCTGGCGCGCAAGTCGGGGAAGTTCGGGCCCGCGAACGACGCCGAGGATGACGAGATCTTCCGCTGGATCTTGTGGGACAACCACAAGCTGACCGGATATCTTGCGACCTACCGGTTCATGACCAACTTCCTGCCGGAGGCGAAGCGCGACCCGGGCGCGATCGCGTTTCTCGACGGCCGCCGGCGGATCGCCTTCAAGATCCTCGAGGAGCGGCTCTCGCGGCAGGACTGGGTCGCCCTGCCCGACCGGCCGACGATCGCCGACCTCTCCTGCTGCGGCTACCTCTTCTGGCTCGACGAGATCGGCGAGTCGCGGGACGACTGGCCGGCGATCGGCCGTTGGACCGACAGGATCGCGGCGCTGCCGGGCTGGCGGGCGCCTTACGAGCTGATGCCGGGCCATCCGCTCCCGGGAAGGGAGGCGTGAGATGACGCGAGAGACGCGGCGGAGACGAGATCGCCGTCGTTCGGGCGCATGGGCGCGCGCCGCCCTCGTCGCCGTCGCGGCGATCGTCGGAGCGGCGACGTCGGCCGGCGCGCAGGTCGAGCGCGTCCTGACCGACCAGGAGTATGACGGCTTTGTCGCCGTCACGAACGAGACGAAGGCGGCGCTCAGCGCTCTCGACACGGTCGCCGTCTTCGAACTCGCGCCGCCGTCTGTGATCGAAGCGATTGCGCGCGCGCGCGGCGAGACGGTCGACGCGTTCGTCGCCGAGATCGCGCGGGAGAACCGGGGCCTCGCTGGCGCCGCCGTCTCGTTCCGCTCCTTCGACACGCCGGCGCGGCCGGTGACCGCGACCGTGACCGGCGACACGATTTGCGTCTTGTTCGACGTCGCCTACGACGTCTCGAGCGGGTCCGGCGTCGAAGCGTTGGAGCGAACGCTTTTCGTCATCCGCGAGGACGGCGAGTGGCGCTCGATTCTGTTGTCCCGCGGCAAGCACATCGCTCGCGTGATTCGAGACGGCTACGGCTCCGATGTTTGCGGCGTCTTCTAGGCGCGGGCCGGCCGATGGTCGGCGCAGACCGACAGCCTCGGCGCGCGCATGCGCAATCGGGCTCGTCGCGGCGACATGCGCGGCCCGCTCGGACAGGCGCGAATCCGACGGGACTACGGCGCCTTCGCCTGCCGCCGATGATTCGCCTATCTCATGGTCCACGGATGCGGAGCTGCGGTTCGCGCGCCGTCTGAAGGAGAGACGCAACGATGACTGATGCCTTTATCTACGACTCCGTGCGAACGCCGCGCGGCAAGGGCAAGGCGGACGGCGCGCTCCACGAAGCGACGTCGCTGCGCGTCGCCTCGACCGTGCTCGAGGCGATCCGCGACCGCAACGCGATCGACACCGCCGCGCTCGAGGACGTCATCCTCGGCTGCGTGACGCCGGTCGGCGAGCAGGGCGGCGAGATCGCGCGGACGGCGGTCCTCTATGCCGACTACGACGAGCGCGTGCCGGGCCTTCACATCAAACGTTTCTGCGCCAGCGGCCTCGAGGCGGTGAAACTCGCAGCGAACCAGGTGAAGGCCGGCGCCGGATCGGCCTATGTCGCCGGCGGCGTCGAGATGATGAGCCGCGTGCCGATGG
>CAZPTD010000412.1:0-3646 GCA_964588915.1 uncultured Neomegalonema sp.
AGCGCGCAGCGCGCGGCCTCGGTCGCGAGATGCGCCGCGGCGATGCGCGCGACCGCCGCCTCGAGCGCCGCGGCCGGCAGCCGCCAGCCGCCGGGATCGGGCGACGCCGGGCGCGCCAGCAGGCGGTTGGAGACATAGTAGCGATGCCGCCGGCCGCGGCGGGTGGTGTGGGTCGGCGTCAGGCGATCGCCGGTCTCGTCGCGGAGTTTGCCGGCGAGCGCCGCGGGCGCGGGCGCGGGTTCCGATGCGGCGGCGGGGTCTCCGTCGCCTGCGCGGCGGCGCGGCCGGGCGCTGGCCGCCTGCAGCTTCGCCTGCACCCGGTCCCAGAGCGGTTCGTCGACGATGGCGTCGTGCCGGCCCGGCCAGGTCCGGTCCTTGTGGCGGATCCGGCCGATATAGATCGGGTTGGTCAGCAGGTAGTGCAGCTGGCCGCGCGTCATCACGCAGCCGCCGCAGCCGCGGCCGTCGGCGAAGCTCCGCCGCTTCGAGCGCAGGCCGCGCCGCGCGGCCTCGTCGCGCAGCTCCCGCAGGCCGCCGAGCCGGTCGTAGAGATCGAACAGGGCGCGGACCCGCGCCGCCTCGTCGGCGTTGACCACCAGCCCGCGGATCTTCGGGTCGGGATGCGGGTCGTAGCCGAGCGGCGCGAGGCCGCCCATCCAGAGGCCCTTGCGCTTGGAGGCGGTGAGCTTGTCGCGGATCCGCTCGGCGGTGACCTCGCGCTCGAACTGGGCGAAGGACAGCAGCACGTTGAGGGTGAGCCGGCCCATCGAGGTGGCGGTGTTGAAGGCCTGGGTCACCGAGACGAAGGAGGTCCCGGCGGCGTCGAGCCGCTCGACCAGCCGCGCGAAGTCGGCCAGCGAGCGGCTGAGCCGATCCACCTTGTAGGTGACGATCATGTCGACCCGGCCGGCGTCGACCGCGGCCAGCAGCCGCTGCAGCGCGGGCCGCTCCAGGGTCGCGCCGGAGACGCCGCCGTCGTCGTAGCGCTCGGACAGGAGCCGCCAGCCCTCGCCGCGCTGGCTGGCGACATAGGCCGCGCAGGCCTCGCGCTGGGCGTCGAGCGAGTTGAAGCCCTGGTCGAGCCCCTCCTCGGTCGACTTGCGGGTGTAGATCGCGCAGCGGATCGCCCGGGTCGCGCCGCTCATGACCGCCCCGGCCCGTCGAGGCCGAAGAAGCGCGGGCCCGACCAGCGCGCGCCGGTGATCGCGCGCGCGATGCTCGACAGCGAGCGATGCCGCGCGCCGCGCCAGAGGAACCCTCCCTCCACGACCTCGACCACATGGGTCGCGCCATGCCACTCGCGGACCAGCCGCGCGCCGGGCCGGAGCGCCGGCGACGCCCGCTTCGCCGCGCCATCCTTCGCCAGCCGGGCGATTCGCCGGGTCAGCGCCGCGGGCGGTCCGCCCGCGCTCCGCGCCTGGGTCTCAAAGGCGAGGAAGCGGCGCATCAGCGGCGCACTGAGGCTCTTCGGCGGCGGGCCGCCGAAGAGCCTGCGCCAGTGCGCGATCAGCTCGCCCCGCGCCATCGCCGCGATCGCGGCGACGGACGGGAGCGGGTCCGCCGGCGTCATCCGGCGTCGCCGCCCGGGGCGGCCGCGGGCGCGGCGTTGGCGGCCACGCGGTAGACCGCGCCGCCGCCGGCCTTGCGCGCGGCCTCGCGGGTCACCGCATGGCCGTCCTTGCGCAGGCCCGACAGCGCGGCGCGGACCGAATGCGCCTGCCAGCCGGTGGCGGCCTGCAGCTGCGCCAGGCTCGCGCCGGTCTTCCGCCGCAGGAGCTGCAGCACGCGCTCGCGCTTGCTCGGCGCGGGCTTCGCCGGCGCGGCCGGCTTCGGCGTCGCCGGCTCCGTCGCCGGCGCGGCCGCGGTCTCGGTGTCGTCGGTCATGGGCGTCTCTCCCTTGCTCCGGGTCCGGCCCGACGCCGGCCCCTGCACCGACGCGAGCCCGGAACCGGCCGGGCGTGGACGCACTGACGCTCGCGCGGCGCGCACAGTCCAGTGGAATCTGGATGACGGGACCGCGCGCTCGGCGGAGCGCGCCGGCGGAGGGCGCGTTCGTCTACCGGTGGCGCCAAGGGGCTTGACTGGCGCCAGATGTTGTCATACTAGGCCCTCACATCGGCGCAGGAGGCGTCGGTCTTCCACGAACATTCGGCACATGTGCCGAAGGAGGATCGAGTGTCTTCTGACGTGACCCCTCCCGCGGGTGATCAGCGGGCCAGCAATCTTGTCCCGCCCCTCGCCCTCGAGACGCGCCCGCTGGGCGCGCTCCGCCCTGCTCCCCGCCGCGTGCGGCGCGCCGAAAAAGCGCAAGTCCGGCGCATCAGGTCTTCGATCGAGCGTTTCGGCTGCATACGGCCGCTGCTGATCGCGGGCGACGGCGAGATCGTCGACGGCCACGCGACGGTGGAGGCGCTGCGCGCCCTAGGCGCGGCGGCCGCGCCGTGCATCATCATCGACCACCTGACAAAGGTCCAGATCCGCCAGCTGCGGCTCGCCCTGAACCGGATCCAGGAACGGGGCAGCTGGGACGAGACCGCGCTAAAGCTCGAGTTTGAGAACCTCATCGAGATCCACGCCGATTTCGAGATCCCCGGGTTTGAGCTGCCCGAGATCGACGCCATCGTGAAGGTCGGCGACGCTGGCGACACCCCCGATCCAGCGGACGCGCTCGACGCCGCGCTCGGCGTCGGGGGCCCCGTCGTCACGGCCCCGGGCGATCTGTGGACGCTCGGCGAGCACCGGCTGCTCTGCGCCAGCGCCCGCGACGCCGACGCCATGGCGCGGCTCATTGGCGACAGGTCGGTCGCCATGGTGTTCACGGATCCTCCGTACAACGTGCCCGTCAACGGCCACGTCCGCACCGGCCGCGCCGGGCGCTTCGCCGAGTTCGCCGAGGCCTCCGGCGAGATGTCCTCGGAGGAGTTCACCGATTTCCTCGCCGAGGCCCTGGACCGCGCCGCGGCGGCGCTGGCCCCCGGCGGCCTGCTCTACGCCTGCATCGACTGGCGGCACATGCGCGAGCTGCAGGACGCGCTGGCGCGCCTCCGGCTCTGGATCATTAATGTGTGCGTCTGGGTCAAGCCGTCGGGCGGCATGGGCTCTCTGTACAGATCCCGCCACGAGCTGGTGTTCGTCGCGGCGAAGCCGGGCGCACCGCGCCGGAACAACGTGCAGCTCGGCCGCTTCGGGCGCGACCGCACGAACGTCTGGGAATACGCCGGCGCGACCGGAGGCGCGCGCGCCCGCGGCGACGACGATTTCGCCTGCCATCCGACCGTCAAGCCGATCCGGCTTGTCGCGGACGCGGTGCTCGACGCCTCGGCGCTCGGCGAGACGGTGCTCGATCCCTTCCTCGGCAGCGGCGCGACGCTGCTCGCCGCCGAGCGGGTTCGCCGGCGCTGCCTCGGCGTCGAGATCGACCCCGGTTACGTCGACCTGGCGATCCGGCGCTGGCGCGCGATCACCGGGCGCGACGCGGTCCACGCCGAGAGCGGCGAGACCTTCGCGGCGCGCGAGGCCCGCGCGGGGGACAAGAGCGCGCGCGAGACCGCCGACGACGGACCGCCCACCCCTCGCGGCGCGCCCCGGACCGGCCGCCCGGACGCCGGGAGGGCCGCGGAATGACCGGCGATCCCGATGGCGACAA
>CAZPTD010000413.1:0-3645 GCA_964588915.1 uncultured Neomegalonema sp.
GCAATTGGCGCTCAACTCGTTCCAGGGCGAGTTCCAGACGCAGTGGGAGAATCTCTTGGCGATGACGGTGCTGACGCTGCTGCCGATCGCGATGGTGTTCATGTTCCTGCAAAAATACATTTCGACCGGCATCGCCTCGACGGGCGGAAAATAGCGGCGAGGGCGACGGAGATGGCGAGCGTGGAGCTGCGGGGCGTCCGCAAGAGCTATGGCGCGGCGGAGGTGATCAAAGGCGTCGATCTCTCGATCGAGCATGGCGAGTTCTGCGTCTTCGTCGGCCCGTCCGGCTGCGGAAAGTCGACGCTACTGCGCATGATCTCCGGCCTCGAGGACATCACCGAGGGCGAGATCGCCATCGGCGGCGAGGTGGTGAACCGCGTTCCGGCCGCCGATCGCGGCCTCGCCATGGTGTTTCAATCCTACGCGCTCTATCCGCATATGAGCGTGCGCCAGAATCTCAGCTTCGGGCTCGAGAACATCCGCACGCCGAGAGCCGAGATCGCCGAGATGGTCGAGGCGGCGGCGAAGATGCTGCAGATCGATCAGCTTCTCGACCGACGGCCCAAGGACCTCTCGGGCGGCCAGCGCCAGCGCGTCGCCATCGGCCGCGCGGTGGTGCGCGAGCCGCGCGTCTTTCTCTTCGACGAGCCGCTCTCCAATCTCGACGCCGAGCTCAGGGTCGACATGCGCGGCGAGATCGCCTCGCTCCATCGCCGGCTCGGCAACACCATGATCTACGTGACGCACGACCAGGTCGAGGCGATGACGATGGCGGACAAGATCGCCATCCTGCGCGCCGGCGAGCTGGAGCAGTTCGGCGCGCCGCTCGACCTCTACAACGCGCCGCGGAACCTCTTCGTCGCCGGCTTCATCGGCTCGCCGAAGATGAACTTTCTCGCCGGCCGCGCCTCTTCGGGCGCGGACGCGCTCGAGCTCGACACCGGCGAGCGCGTGGCGCTGCCGACGAGCGGCTTCGCCGTCGCGCAAGGACAGGAGATCACGCTCGGCGTCCGCCCGAACCATCTCGCGCTCTCCGAGAGCGGCGCCGTGACGATCGAGGTGCGCTCGGTCGAGCAGCTCGGCGGCGAATCTTACGTCTATGGCGAGATGGCGAACGGCCAGCGCGTCACCGCGCATATTCCCGGACAGACCGACCGCCGCGTCGGCGAGCGCATCGCGCTCAACGCGCCGGCGCGCGAGATCCATCTCTTCGACACGACATCCGGCGCGAGCCTGAGAAATTGAAACCGCCGCGGCCCGATCAGGCGAGGAGCGCGCGATGAGCGTCAGTGCGGGCCCCGATCTCGTCGACGTCGCGGTCATCGGCGGCGGCGTCAACGGGTGCGGCGTCGCGCGCGATGCGGCCGGACGCGGTTTGAGCGTTCTGCTGTGCGAGCAATCCGATCTCGGACAGGCGACGTCGTCGGCGTCCACGAAGCTCTTTCACGGCGGATTGCGGTATCTTGAGCATTACAAGTTTCGGCTGGTGCGCGAATCGCTCGTCGAGCGCGAGGTCCTGCTCAGCGCCATGCCGCATATCTCGTGGCCGCTGCGCTTCGTGCTGCCGCATCATCGCGGCTTGCGGCCGGCGTGGCGGCTGCGGCTCGGGCTCTTCATCTACGACCATCTCGGCGGCCGCGAGATCCTGCCGGGAACGCGGACGATCGATCTGAGAACGTCGCCGATCGGCGCGCCGCTGAAGCCGTCCTTCCGGCGCGGCTTCGAGTATTCCGACTGCTGGGTCGACGACGCGCGTCTGGTGGTCCTCAACGCCCGCGACGCCGCCGATCGGGGCGCGACCATCCTCACGCGCACGCGCTGCGAGCGCGCCGAGCGGCGCAGCGACGGCTGGCGCCTTCAGCTCCGCGACGCGTCGACCGGCGAGGAGGCGATCGTCCATGCGCGCGCGCTCGTCAACGCCGCCGGACCTTGGGTCGAGGACGTGCTCCGCCAGACCGCCGGCGTGAATTCGAGCGCTGGCGTCCGGCTGGTCCGCGGCGGCCATATCGTGACGCGCAAGCTCTTCGATCACGACCGCGCCTACATCTTCCAGAACAGCGACGGACGGATCCTCTTCGCGATCCCTTACGAGACCGACTTCACGCTGATCGGGACGACGGATGTCGACCATGACGCGCCGCCGGGCGCGGTCGACTGCACGCCGGCGGAGGCCGACTATCTCCGCGAAGCGGCGTCGGAATACTTCCGCGAGCCGGTGACGCGGGACGATATCGTCTGGACCTACGCCGGCGTCCGCCCGCTCTATGACGACGGCCAGAGCGCCGCGAGCAAGGCGACGCGCGACTACGTGCTCGCCGTCGATGATCTCGACGGCGCCGGCGCGCCGATGGTCAACGTTTTCGGCGGCAAGATCACGACCTATCGCCGGCTGGCGGAAGCCGTTCTCGACAAGCTGAAGCGGCGCTTTCCGAGGATGGGGCCGCCCTGGACGCGCGGCGCGGCGCTGCCGGGCGGCGACTTTCCGGTCGGCGACGTCGAACGTCTCGCGCGCGCGCTCCGAGACGCGCATCCGTTCCTCGACGAGGCGTGGGCGCTGCGCCTGATCCGGGCCTACGGAACCGACGCGGCGAAGATGCTCGACGGGGCGGCGGCTGAGAGCGACCTCGGGCGGCGCTTCGGATGGAGCCTGACCGAACGCGAAGTGCTCTGGCTGATGGACCGCGAATGGGCGCGCCGGGCCGACGACGTGCTCTGGCGCCGCTCGAAGCTCGGTCTCCGCCTCACTGAGGCGGAGAAGGCCGATCTGGACTCTTTCATCCGTGAGCGAGAGGCCGCAGAGCTTGCGGAACGCGCCGGTCGGACCGGTCGCGTCCGCGCGGCAAGCCAGACGTAAGGAGCCCAACGCCATGCCGTCCTACACGCTGTCGATCGACCAGGGCACGACGTCGTCGCGCGCCATCCTCTTCGACGCCGAGTTGCGGATCGCCGCCTCGGCGCAGCGCGAACTGCCGCAGCACTTTCCGCGCTCCGGCTGGGTCGAGCATGAACCCGAGGACATCTGGCTGGGCGTGCTCGACTGCTGCCGGGAGGCGATGGCGCAGGTCGGCGCGCAAGCGGAAGAAATCGCCGCGATCGGACTGACCAACCAGCGCGAGACGGTAGTCGTCTGGGAGAGGGCGACCGGCCGGCCGATCCATCGCGCGATCGTCTGGCAGGACCGTCGCACCGAGCCGCTCTGCGCGGCGCTGAAGCGCGACGGTCTCGAACCGCTCGTCGCGCGGAAGACCGGTCTCGTTCTCGATCCGTATTTTTCCGGCACGAAGATCGCCTGGCTCCTCGACAATGTCGAGGGCGCGCGGGCGCGGGCCGAGCGCGGCGAGCTTCTGTTCGGCACCGTCGACAGCTGGCTGATCTGGCGGCTCACGGGCGGCGCCCGGCATGTGACGGACGCGACCAACGCGTCGCGGACGATGCTCTACGACATCAACGCAGGCGCGTGGGACGCCGAGCTCTGCGCCGCGCTTCGGGCGCCGATGGACATGCTGCCGGAGGTCCTCGATTGCGCCGCCGATTTCGGCCAGGTCGATCCGGCGATCCTCGGCGGCGCGGTCTCGGTGCTCGGCGTCGCCGGCGACCAGCAGGCGGCCACGATCGGCCAGGCCTGCTTTCAGCCGGGGATGGTGA
>CAZPTD010000414.1:0-255 GCA_964588915.1 uncultured Neomegalonema sp.
CGATTTGCGCGAGCCCATGCAGCCCATAAGGCCCGAGGACGACCAGCAGATCGTGTTGCCCTGCGCGACCGCGATCGTGATCATCGTGTTGTTGAACGACGCGTTCACATGCGCGACGCCGGAGCTGATGTTCTTTCGCTCCTTGCGGCGCGTCCGCGTCTTATCACGAGCCATTCAGCACGCTCCTAACATCGAGTGCGCCGGCCTTCGCCGACGGAACATTGGTTGCCACGCCTACTTCTTCTTGCCCGCGAT
>CAZPTD010000414.1:265-3639 GCA_964588915.1 uncultured Neomegalonema sp.
CGCACCGGCAGGCCGCGGCGATGGCGCAAACCGCGATAGCAGCCGAGATCCATCAGGCGCTTCTTATTCACCGCGACCTCGCGGCGCAGATCGCCCTCGACCATCAGATTGGCGTCGATATGCTCACGAATCTGCAAGACCTCGGCGTCGGACAGCTCGTTGACGCGCCGGCCCTCGTCGATGCCGAGCGTCCCGCAAATGCTCTTCGCCGAATGCAGGCCGATGCCGTGAATATAGGTCAGGGCGATCGGAACCCGCTTCGCAGTCGGAATGTTTACGCCCGCGATACGCGCCACGAATTCTCTCCATTTCCAAGAGCCGCGAATAGTACGATTCTTTTACGGCTCGTCAATCCTAAACTGTGGCCTCTACCCGCCGAGCGCCGTGACGAGTTGCCGTTTGACTTCGTCGATCTCGGCCATGCCGTCGATCGTGCGCAGCTTGCCTTGCCCCTCGTAATGCCGGATCAGCGGCGCGGTCTGCGCGTGATAGGCGACGAGGCGCGAGCGCACGGTCTCGGCGTTGTCGTCCGGTCGGCGCTTGAACTCGACGCTGCCGCAAACGTCGCAGATCCCGTCCTCTTTCGGCCGCTTGTGCCGGTCGTGATAGCCCTCGCCGCATCGCGCGCAGGTGAATCGGCCCGAGACGCGGTCGATGAGCGCCTCGTCCTCGACATGCATCTCGATCACCGCGTCGAGGCTCTTGCCGGTCCGCGCGAGGAGATCGTCGAGCGCGGCCGCCTGCGCGGTCGTCCGCGGAAAGCCGTCGAAGATCACGCCGCTCTGCGCGTCCGGCTGCTCGAGCCGCTCGGCGACGACGCCGATGACGATCTCGTCGGAGACGAGATTGCCCGCCTCCATGACCGCCTTCGCGCGCTGACCGATCTCGGACCCCGACGCGACGGCGGCCCGCAGCATGTCGCCGGTCGAGAGCTGCACCAGCCCGCGCTCGCGCTCGAGCATCTTGGCTTGCGTTCCCTTGCCAGCCCCCGGCGGCCCCAGAAGTATGATGTTCAAGTACTCCTCCCCCTCGTCTTGCCGCGAAGCTTGGACTTCTTGATGAGCCCTTCGTACTGATGCGCCAAGAGATGGCTTTGCACCTGCGAGATCGTGTCCATCGTCACGCTGACGACGATGAGGAGCGAGGTGCCGCCGAGATAGAACGGCACGCCGAGATCCGAGATCAAGAGCTCCGGGATCACGCAGATGAAGGCGATATAGGCGGCGCCGACCGTGGTCAGCCGCGTCAGAATAAAGTCGAGATATTCCGCCGTCTTCTTGCCGGGCCGCACGCCGGGCACGAAGCCGCCCTGCTTCTTGAGGTTCTCGGCCACGTCGGCCGGGTTGAAGACGATCGCGGTGTAGAAGAAGCAGAAGAAGACGATGAGGCCGATCAGCGCCAGAATATAGCCGATCGAGCCATGTTGCAGATAAACGGCGATGTCGGCCAGGATGCCGCCCTCTTCGGCCGAGGTCACGCTCTCGGCGATCGCGACCGGCAGCAACAGGATCGAGGTGGCGAAGATCGGCGGAATGACGCCGGCCGTGTTGACCTTCAGCGGCAGATGCGAGCGGTCGCCCTTGAAGACCTTGTTGCCGACATTCCGCTGCGGGAACTGGACCGTGATGCGACGCTGAGCCCGCTCGACGAACACGACGAAGGCGACGAGCGCGATCGCCAAGAGCATGATGCCGATGACGAGCACCGGATCGCCGCTCGACTGCTGCTGCGCGAAGAACTGCGCGATCGCGCTCGGCAGCTCGGCGTTGATGCCGATGAAGATGATGAGCTAGATGCCGTTGCCGTTGCCTCGGGCCGTGAGCTGCTCGCCGATCCACATCAGCATCACCGTGCCGCCGACGAGCGAGATCACCGTCGTGGCGATGAAGAAGAAGCTCGTGTCGAGCGCGAGCCCCTCGTTCTGCATGCCGACGGCGGCGAAATAGGCCTGCACCGTCGCCAGACCGACCGTGCCGTAGCGCGTGTATTGGTTGATCTTCTTGCGCCCGGTCTCGCCCTCTTTCTTCAGCGCCTCGAGCGACGGCACCATGCTCGTCAGGAGCTGCATGATGATCGAGGCGGAGATGTAGGGCATGATGCCGAGGGCGAAGATCGCCATCCGCGACACCGCGCCGCCGGCGAAGGCGTTGAAGACGTCGAGAAATCCGCCCTGCTGGCGCTGAATGAACGCCTCCAGCGCTTCGGGGTTGATGCCCGGCAGCGGGATATGCGTGCCGAGCCGATAGACGATCAGCACGCCGATCGTGAAGACGATGCGCCTCTGGAGCTCCTTCGCTTGGCTGAAGGTTCTCCAGCTGAGATTGGCGGCAAGCTGTTCTGCGGCGGACGCCATTCAAGACCTCATTTCGCGCGCGCGCCGTCGGCGGCGCCTTTCCTATCTCCGAGGCGCGCCGCAGGCGGCGGCGGCCTCTACGCGCCCTCGGCGGCCCCTTCGGCGGCCTTGCTCGACGGCGCCGACAGCGTCAGCGCGCCACCGGCCTGCGACACGGCGGCGACCGCCGCCTCGGACGCTCCGGAAATCTCGAGCTTCAGCGCCGTCGTCAGCTCGCCGCGGCCGAGCAGTCGCACGCCGTCGCGCTTGCGCCGGATGACGCCGCGCTCGACCAGCAACGCCTCGGTGACGATCTCATCCGCCGACAATTTCCCAGCCTCGACCGCAGACTGCAACGTGCTGAGATTGATGACGGCGAAATTCTTTCTGAACGGATTTTTGAAGCCGCGCTTGGGCAGGCGCCGATGGATCGGCATCTGGCCGCCCTCGAAGCCCTTGATCGCGACGCCCGACCGCGAGGTTTGGCCCTTCATGCCGCGGCCGCCCGTCTTGCCGACGCCCGAGCCCGGGCCGCGGCCGACGCGCTTCCTCTTCTTTGTCGCGCCCGGATTGTCGCGAAGACCGTGCAGTTTCATGACGCGTCTCCTTTCGTCGGACCGCCCCGGCCGCGCGTCATCTGCGTCGGGCGCCATCGACTTCAGCCGAATGAAAAGAGGCGGCCGTCAGCCGCGCTCCTCGATGATCTCCACCATGTGGCTCACCTTGCGGATCATGCCGCGCACCGCCGGCGTGTCCTCGAGCTCGCGCACCTTGTGCATCTTGTTGAGGCCGAGCCCGATCAGCGTCGCGCGCTGGTCGCCCGGGCGCCGGATCGGGCTGCCGATCTGCTTGACGACGATGGTCTTCTTGCTCATCAGGCCGCTCCCTCAGCCTCGGCCGGCTCGGCCTGCTCGGGCTTGGCCGTCTCGGCCCGCTTCGGCAGGATGTCCGCGACCTTCTTGCCGCGCCGCGCCGCCACCTGCCGCGGCGCCTTCTCCATCTTGAGCGCGTCCAAGGTAGCCCGCACCATGTAGTACGGGTT
>CAZPTD010000415.1:0-3614 GCA_964588915.1 uncultured Neomegalonema sp.
CGTGATAGGTCGCGCCGCCAACCCTGCGCGAGCGCACCTCGACGGACGGCTTCACGTTCGAGAGCGCCTCGTGGAAGGCTTCGATCGGATCGCGGCGAATGCGCTCCTCGACGCGGCTGAGCGCGCTGTAGACGATGCCTTCGGCCACCGACTTCTTGCCGTCATACATCAGGTTGTTAATGAACTTGGGCAGAACCACGTCGCCGTATTTGGCGGCCGGCAGAACTTCACGCTTCTCGGCGCGGTGACGACGCGACATTCAAACCCGTCCTTCGTTCTGGCGGC
Organism: uncultured Neomegalonema sp.; assembly: GCA_964588915.1. Lineage (GTDB taxonomy): Bacteria > Pseudomonadota > Alphaproteobacteria > Rhodobacterales > Rhodobacteraceae > JALEGB01. The sequence continues at coordinate 286 of CAZPTD010000415.1, forward strand.
GCGCCTCTCCTCGCGGCGGCCGCAACCTCTCGAGCAGCCCGGCCTCGCCGGGCGCCGACCGGATCACTTCGGCTTTTTCGCGCCGTATTTCGACCGGCGCTGCTTACGGTCCTTCACGCCCTGCGTGTCGAGCACGCCGCGCAGGATATGATAGCGCACGCCCGGCAAATCCTTGACCCGGCCGCCGCGGATGAGCACCACCGAGTGCTCCTGCAGGTTATGGCCTTCGCCCGGAATGTACGAGATCACCTCGAAGCCGTTGGTCAGGCGCACCTTCGCGCCTTTCCGCAGCGCCGAGTTCGGCTTCTTCGGCGTCGTCGTGTAGACGCGCGTGCAGACGCCGCGCTTTTGCGGATTCGCCTCCAAATGCATCGACGTGTTGCGATACCGCCGCGCCTGGCGCGGCTTGCGAATCAATTGCTGGATCGTCGGCATCCGGTCTCAACACCCCAAAACGTCAAGCGCCCGACGCGACGCCTGCGCTTCGGGCTGGTCGGCAGAGGACCGCACCGCGGTCATGCGCCTTCATTCACATGATTTCGGGCGCAGCCGCAGGGCGACCGCGCGGTGCGGCGGAAAGTATGGAAAAGCGCCTACGACGTCAAGCGCTCAATTCTCCGAACCCGACGCCGTCTCTGCGGCGTTCGGCGTCTTCTTGCCGAGGTCAGGCCGGCGCCATCGCTCCGAAATCAAACCGCGCTGACTAGAGGCCGAAGTCGCGCCGGAAGGTCGCCAGGACCACGCGCCACCAATCGAACATGTCGATCAAATTCTCTTCCGCCACTCCGAAATCGAGATTGACGTTCATCTCGACGTTCAAGTCGCCAGCTTCGTCGATATAGGCGGTGCCGAAGCGTCTGTCACGATTGAACGCGTTCACTTCGATCAACGTTGCGTCCTTGTAGAACCAACCGGCGTAGAAACGGATATTGCGGCAGCCGGCGCCGTCGACGCAGCGATGGAAGAACACGCTGTAGTCGACGCCGTCGATCTCGCCGACGATCAGCGGATCGCCGTTGTCCGAGGTCGTGAGTTCGGCCGCGCCGAAGCGGGCCGCGACCGCGAGGATCCTGCTCGGATCGGTGGCGTCGATCAGACCCGCCGGCTGCGCGCGCGCCGCGCGCTCGGCGAGCGCAAGCAGGAGGCCCAACGCCATCGCCAGCGCCGCGACGGCGGCGAGCAGACGGGCCGCCCGTCGCCGCGCCGCCGACACCGTTGCGCCGGTCATCCGAGGCTGAAGAACAGAACGAAGTCCTCGAGCACGACTCGCCACCAATCGAAAGTGTCAACCATGTTCTCGATTGAGACGCCATAGTCCAGGTTGACGTTCATTTCGACGACCAACTGACCGCGGCGATCGATATAGGCTTTACCGAATCGCTTCTCTCGGTTCCAGCGCATCACGTCTTCGGGCGAGGCGCCGTTCTCCATCCAGACCGCCCGGAACATGACGTTCTTGCAGTCGCGGGCGTTCTCGCAGCCGTAGAAGTAGAGCTCGTAGGTCACCGTCTCGATCCGCCCCTGCAGCAGCGGATTGCCGTGCACGTCGTCGATCAAGCTCGCCGCGCCGTAGAGCGACGCGATCCCGACCAGACGCTCCGGATCGGTCGCGTCGATAAGCTCCGCAGATTCCGGCGCCGGCCCGCCGCCGGAAGCGGTCATTCGCCCGACGATCACCTCTTCGACGATTCTCTCGATCTCGAGCCGCTGCTCCGGCGTGAACGCCGAGTCCTGCGCCTCGGCCGTCGCCGGCGCCAGCATCGTCGCGACGGCGGCCGCAAGCGCGCGGCGCCGGATCGTCGAGAACGAAGCCGCGTCGCCCATGTCTGCTCTCCCTCACTCGCGCCACGCTTCGGCGCGCCTCGAAGATGCGCCGCCGGCCTACCGAAAGTAGAAAGTCGAAAAGTTCCGCAGCGCGAGGCGCCACCATTCGAACGTCGACACGACGGTCCCGCGCTCGGCGCCGTGCTCGATATTCATCTCCATCTTGAGAATGACGACGCCGTCGACATCGATATAGGCGTTGCCGAACCGTCGATCGCGATTCCACTCGTTGACGCGCGGCAAGTCCGGCCCGGTCGGGCTGAGATCGGCGCCGGCGTCCCAGAGCGCGGCGAACTGGACGTCCGTGCAACTCTGGCCGACCTCGGCGCAGCCGTAGAAGGTGATGAGATAGACGACGCCGTCCATCTCGCCGCGGATGATCGGCGCGGCGGCCGACTGATCGACCAGCTCGGCCGGACCGTAGGACCCCGCGATCTGCAGGATCTTGTCGATGTCGCGCGCGTAGATCGTCTCCGCCTGCGCGCTCGACGCCGTCGCCGAGACGCAGAGCGAGACGCAGAGAACGAGCGCCAGGCGCAGAATCGTCCGCCTCATCGGGTTTTCCTCTCTTCGCATATGCAATCGCGGACGCTGCGCGCCGTCACTGAAGGAAGAACGGCGGAAACTCGACCAGCACCGTTCGCCAGGTCGCGAACACGTCCTCGAGCGTCGCGCGCTCGACGCCGAATTCGAGATTGGCCTCCATCTTGATCAGCGCGGCGCCGTCGGTGTCGACATAGGCGTTGGCGAACCGCTTCTGAGCGTTCCACTCGTTCGCGCGCGCGATGCTCTGCGCGATCGACGCTCCGGCCAGCGGCTCCCAGGCGGCGCCGAACTGGATGTTGATGCAGCCGCCGGCCTCCTCGCAGCCGTAGAAAAGAACGAGATAGGTGACGCCGTCGATCTCGCCGCGGATGAGCGGGGCGGAGTCCGACGCCTGGAGCAGCTCCGCCGGGCCGAAACGCTGCGCGATCTCGAGCACCTTGTCGATGTCGCGCGCGGTGATGAGCTCGGCGGCCGCGCGCGGCGCGGCCGTCAACAGAAGACCGGCGGCGACGAGAATCGCGGCGAGAATTCGAAACATGCGCCCCTCCTCGGTGAAGACGGCCTAGCAAGGCCATATTCCGCCGCGCGCCGCAACCGTCGCCGCGCGACAAAAAAACCCGCCCGCGCGAAAAGCGCGGACGGGCGATGAGCGCGAGGACTTAGCGCGTCACTCGGCCGGGCTCGGCTCCTCGACCGGCTCGGGCGCCTCGAGCGCCGGCGCCGCCGCCGCTTCGGCCGCCGCGCGCCGCTCCTCGAGGATCACGCGGTCGCGCTCCGCGGCGACCGCCTTGATCTGCCGCGTGGCGCCGCCGGTGCCGGCCGGGATCAGCCGGCCGACGATGACGTTCTCCTTGAGGCCGACGAGCCGGTCGCGCTTGCCCTGGACGGAGGCCTCGGTCAGCACGCGCGTCGTCTCCTGGAACGACGCCGCCGAGATGAAGCTCCGCGTCTGCAGGCTC
>CAZPTD010000416.1:0-3611 GCA_964588915.1 uncultured Neomegalonema sp.
GGCCGGTTGGCCCTGGATCCCGGCTCTGCGCGCTTCGCGCTTGGCCGGGATGACACGGGCGAGGTTGGCTCCATCAGAACCGATCAGACGATAGGGCGCGTCGACGGTAGATGGATCGTCGACGTGACGGCGCGCGCGCCCACGCATCGCCGCCCAGGCTCGGCCAGGGGCGGCAGAAAAGCCGCGATGCTCCAGCTCGAGGGCCGAACGGCGCCGCCGCGCCGAAAACGCGCGCGCTGAAAAGGGATCCGAAGCCCCGGCGCAGGGCCGGGGCGGCGCGACTGCGAACCCGTCGGTCCCATTTCAACACGCGTCGACGCGCGTCAGGCGACGCCGTAGGTCAGCAAGGTCATATGCGCGCCGACGCCGCAGACGCCGGCGCCGAGGAGCGCGCGGGCGTCCTTGCGCCGCTGCAGAAAGCCGAGACCGACGCCCGTGAGATGCAGGAGCGCGCTCGCCGCCATGAAGCCGAGGAAGTAGAACTCCGGCGCGTCGAGCCGCGGCATCTCGACGCCATGGGCGTGCCCGTGAAACATCGCGAAGAAGGCGACGAACGCCATCGCGATCGGCGTCAGTAGCGGCCCGTGCAGCGCGATCACGAGGCCGAGCGCGAAGACGGAGAGCGCGATCGCGCCTTCCACTTGCGGCAGCGCGACGCCGAACACGCCGAGCGCGCCGCCGAGACCGAGGGCGGCGACGAAGGTCGCCGGCACCGTCCAGATCGCGCGGCCGCCGATCTGCACCGAGAGCAGACCGACCGCGACCATCGCCAAGAGATGGTCGAAGCCGAAGATCGGATGGAGAAAGCCGCTCAAGAAGCCGCCGGCGTCGGCGCCGCCGATATCCGCCGCGAAACTCGGCGTGGCGACGGCGAGCGCGGCGAGACCGGCGCCCGACGCGACCGCGCCGCGCCGGGCGGCGCTCGTGCGAAAAATCTGAAAACCCGTCATGTCGATGTTCCCGTCTCTCGCGGCGCCTCTCGGGCCGACGCCGCGATCCGCGGCCCGCGCGCCGAACGCCGCCATCGCGCAACGGGTTAATCGCTCAACGGAATCTTGTCCACGAGCGCGGCCGGTTCCGGCCGGCGCCGCCGATCAATACATGCGGATGAGGCCGACGAGCCTGCCCTGCACTTCGACCTGGTCCGCGCCGTAGACCCGCGTCTCGTAAGCGGCGTTCGCCGGCTCGAGCGCGATCGCGCCGCCCTTGCGGCGGTAGTATTTGAGCGTCGCCTCGCCGCCCTCGACGAGCGCGACGACGATGTCGCCGTTCTCCGCCGTCTCGCGCCGCTCGATCACCGCGAGATCGCCGTCGAAGATGCCGGCGTCGAGCATCGAGTCGCCCTGCACCTCCAACGCGAAATGCGGGCGGCCGGCGGCGAGCATCCGCGCCGGCGCCTCGATCATGTCGAGCGGGTTCTCGAGCGCCTCGATCGGCAGGCCGGCGGCGATGCGGCCGACGAGCGGGATGCGGCGCTCCTCGGCGCGCAGATCCTCGACGCTGCGGCTCCGACGTCCGCCCTCCTCAGCCGCGCCGCCGCCCTCGGCCTCGGACGTTCGCCCTTCGATCACGCTCAATTGCGGCGCGCTCGGCCGCATCGCCTTCGGCGCGTCGATCTCCGCCGCGCCAGAGCGCGGCGGCCGCCCCGCCCCGGCCTCGCCGCCCCGTTTCGCGGCCATGTTCTCCGGAATGCGCAGGACCTCGAGAGCGCGGGCGCGGTGCGGCAGTCGCCGGATGAAGTTCCGCTCCTCGAGCGCGGTGATCAGGCGGTGAATGCCCGATTTCGACTTGAGGCCGAGCGCCTCCTTCATCTCGTCGAACGAGGGCGAGACGCCGCTCTCGCGAATGCGCGTGTCAATAAAGAGCAAAAGGTCGTATTGTTTCTTGGTCAACATCGCCCGAGCCGCCTTTCCTCTACCGCTCCGCGCCCTCGCCGCCGCATCTGCGCTCGTTGTCGAATTCTGCGATCCCGCCGCCGCGCCGTCGCGGCCCGAGACCTGGGATACAGCCTCGTTCTACTGCTGTTCCAGTTTTGTGTCAACCGTTTCATCGAGACGGCGCGCCGCGTCGGGGCGCAGAAGGATCGCGTCGAGCGACGCGCCGGCGTCGCGCGGCGGGTCGTGGGGCGGCCGGACGAGGAGGAGGTCCGCCGCGGCGAGGACGCTGAGGAGGGAGCTGTCCTGGCTGTCGGCCGCGACCGCGCGCGGACCGTCCGGCGCGTCGACGAGCCGCGCGCGCTCGTAATGCTCGCGCGGGCCGTTGGCGGCGAGATCGGCGCCGAGGATCACGCGCCGGCGCGCCGGCCGACGCGGCGCCAGGCCGAGCAGCGCCTCGATCGTCGGGCCGAGAAAGAGCCGCGCGCAGACCATCGCCGAGACCGGATTGCCGGGCAGGCCGAGCGCGACGGCGCGGCCGAGGCGGCCGGCCATCAGCGGCTTGCCGGGCCGCATCGCGATCTTGTGAAAGCCGATCTCGGCGCCGGCGGCCTCGAACGCCGCCTTCGAGAGATCGTGATCGCCCTCCGAGGCGCCGCCGAGCGTCACGATCACGTCGGCGCCGCCGACGGCGTCGAGGGCGGCGTCGAGCGCGCCGCGGTCGTCGCGGACGACCGGATGGAGCTCCGGCGCCGCGCCGAGCGCTTCGGAGAGCGCCGCGACGCCGAAGCCGTTCGAGGCGGCGATCGCGCTCGGCCCGAGCGGCTCGCCCGGCAACGCCAGCTCGTCGCCGATCGCGAGCAGCGCGACGGTCGGGCGCCGCGCCACGTCGAGCCAGGGCCGGCCCGCCGCCGCGGCCAACGCGACGTCCTCGGGCGAGAGCGGCCGCGGCGCGGCGAGAAGCGGCGCGCCGGCGCGGAAGTCGCCGCCCGCCGGCCGGATGTAGCTTTCGTCGCCGAGCGGCGCGCGGACGACCGCCCAGCGCGCGCCCGCCTCCTCGACCGCGTCGACATCCTCCTGGAGCGCGATCGCGTCGGCGCCCTCGGGCGTCGGCGCGCCGGTGAAGATGCGCATCGCCTCGCCGGGCGCGAGCGCGCGCGGCGGCTCGACGCCGGCCGGGATCTCGGCGACGACGCGGAGCCGCGCGCCGACCGTCGCCTCCGTTCGGCGCACCGCGTAGCCGTCCATCGCCGAGGCGTCGAAGGGCGGCTGCGTGCGCGCGGCGACGAGATCGCGCCGGAGCACGCGGCCGGCGGCGCCCGTCAGCGCGACCGTCTCGAGACCGACGGGCCGCGCGAGCGCCAGGATGCGGTCGAGCGCCTCGTCGACCGAGAGGCGCGGCGTCGGCGGGCTCATTCGGCGTCGAAGACGCCCGAGCGGCCGCCTTCCTTATGCGTGAGCCGCACCGCCTCGATCCGCATGCCCTTATCGACCGACTTGCACATGTCGTAGACGGTGAGCGCGGCGACGCTCACCGCCGTCAGCGCCTCCATCTCGACGCCGGTCCGGCCGGTCACTTTCACCGTCGCCTCGATGTCGATCCCGTCGCCGTCTTCGCTCGGCTCGAGCTCGATCGCGACCTTGGAGAGCGCGAGCGGATGGCAGAGCGGAATGAGATCGGCGGTCTTCTTGGCGCCCATGACGCCGGCGAGCCGCGCGACGCCGAGCACGTCGCCC
>CAZPTD010000417.1:0-3605 GCA_964588915.1 uncultured Neomegalonema sp.
GGCCGAGCGTGCGGCGAACCGGCCCTGGATCCCGGATAAGCCTGCGGCTTTCCGCGATGACGGCGTCATCCCAGGATGACGGCGTCATCAGCGTTGCATCCACCTGAACAGATCCTGCTCCAACCGCTCTCAACTCCGCCTAACGGAATAGCCCATTGTTGCAGAATTTTCCGACGGAAAGCTTGGACGGTCGGCGCAATATTCGATGACTGCTAACGGCCCACTGCCGAACCTCCCGCCAAAAGTTATCAGCGCCGGAATCTGGCCGAAAGCCGAAGCCGAGCCTTCGCGGCGCAGCGACATATTCGCCCGGACAGAGCAGAACCTCGAGCCGCGACAAACGGATCGTTGCCTCCGCCTCGCGCTGACAACAAACCGCAACGCCAAACGGAAACCATGCGCTTCCAGGCGACCACAAGCTGAAGCGTTTGAAAGCGAAACAGACCACAACAAATAGTAGCTTCCTCGACCGAATCACGTCGCCCCTGGGCGCCATTTCAACATTGCCCAGACCCGATGGCGCGCGGGGGGCTGCGGCGGCCCGTCGGCGACGAGCGCCGTCCCGGCGCCGCGCGCGCTACGATTGGACGTCGAAGAACATGATCGCGGCGAGCACGAAGAGGCCGAGGAACACCGTCTCCGCGACCAGGAACGCCACCGCCGGCAAGCCGACATTCAAGATGTCCTTCGGAAACGTGCGCATGCCGACCGAGGCGATCGCGATCACCAGCAGCCAGCTCGAGGCCGACGACGCCATGTCGACGACCGGTCGCGGCAATAGGCCGAGCGAGCTCGCGACGGCGAGCGCGATGAAGCCGATCACGAAGGTCGGCGCCAGCGGCGGCCGCTGCTGGTCCTCGGTTCGCTTCGACGCATGGGCGCGGATGACGAGCGCGGCGGCGATCACGACCGGCGCCAGCAGCACCACCCGGAACAGCTTCACCAGCGCCGAGGTGTCGCCGGCCTCCTCGGAAATCGAAAAGCCGGCGCCGACCACTTGCGCGACGTCATGCACCGTCGCGCCGATGAAGACGCCGGCCGTGCGGTCGTCGAAGCCGAGCTCGGCGCTGAACACCGGATAAAGGATCATCGCCACTGTCGAGAGCAGCGTCACGCCGACGACCGTGAAGACCAGCCGCTGCTCCGAATGCTCGTCTTTCGGCAGGATCGCGGCGATCGCCATCGCTGCCGACGCGCCGCAGATCGCGACGGCCCCGGACGACAGAAAGCCGAACCGCGCCTTGAAGCCGAAGAGGCGCGACGTCGCGAGGCCGAAACCGATCGTCGCCGCGACGCCGAGCACGACCATCAGCGCCACCTTCCAACCGAGCACGGCGATCACGTCGGCGGTGATGCGGACGCCGAGCAGCGCGACGCCGAGACGAAGCAGCTGCTTCGAGCCGAATTCGACGCCGGCGCGGATCGTCGGATCCGAAGCGAGAAAGTTCAGCGCGATGCCGAACAAGAGCGCCATGAGCATGGTCGGCGCGCCGTAGTGCTCGGCGACGAACCGGCTCGCCAACGCGATCAGCGTCGCGATCAAGACGCCCGGCGCCAGCGCGCGCGCCGCCGCGACCGTCCGCGCGATCCAGTCGTTCGCCCGAGACGTGCGCGTCGGGTCGCTCATGTCGCGTCTCCGGCTCGGCCCTCGCGCCCGGCCGCCGCGCGCGCCGCCTGCGCGACGGAGCCCGCGCTTCGCTCGGCGGCGCCGATCGCCGCGAGAGCCGCGCAGATCAGGGACTCGGCGTCTTGGATCGAAACGACTTCGGTCTCTTCGGTCATCGTCCGTCGCGGGCTCTGCGCGCGCCGCCCGCCGCGGCTCAAGCGCTTCGGTTGCGTTTCGTCATCGAGTATTCGCTGTGGCCGAGGGCCACCGCGGCGGTGTATCGCCCGATCCGCATTCGGACAATCTCGTCGATCGTCGCCTCGCGCGGCCCGGGACCGGCGAGCGGGGAGACGCCGGCGCCACTCTTCTTCGCCGGCTGAGCGCGCATGCGACTTGGCGCTCGTCGGCGCCGACGCCGCGGCTCATTCTGCGTCGCCATGGAGCCCCTGCCGCCGCCTTCGGACGATCCAGAGCGTAAAGACGCCGCGCCGCGCGCGGCGTCGGCGCCGCGCCGCTTCGAGGCCAAGATCCTGTTGCGGATCGCGGCCCCGCTCTCGGCGGCGTACCTCGCCGACTTCGCCATGTCGCTGACCACCAAGGCGATCGTCGGGCGGCTCGGCTATCGCGAGCTGGCGAGCATCGGGCTCGCGAACGACATGGCTTGGGAACTGGTCATCGTCCTTGTCGGCGTGCTCTCCGTCGTCGGCGTCCTCGTCGCGCAGGCCGAGGGCGCCGGCCGGAAATCCGACGCCGGCCTCGCCGGACGGCACGGGTTCATCCTGGCGACCGCGCTCGGCGCGCCGGCCGCCGTGCTTGTCTGGCGGCTCGACTCCGTCCTGGCGCTCACCGGCCAGGATCCGGAGGTGATCGCGCTGATGGGCCCTTATCTCGGCCCGCTGGCGATCGGGATCCTGCCGCTGCTCTGGTTCTTCGTGATGCGCGCCTTCGTCGCGGCGCTGGCGCGAACCGCCGCCGTGATGCTGATCGCGGTCGCCGGCGTCGGACTGAACTACGTCCTCTGCCTCGGACTGGTCGAAGGCGCGTTCGGCTTGCCGGCTTTGGGCGTCGCCGGCGCCGGCTGGGCGAAGACGATCGTCTCGGTGGCCATGTTCGCCGCCCTCTTCGTCTACGCCTACGTCACGCCGGATTTTCGCGGCTACGGGCTCTTTCGCGGACGCCTGAGAATCGATCCCGCGATGTTGCGCGAGATCCTTCGGCTCGGCCTGCCGGTCGCCGGAATCGTGATCCTGGAGGTCGGCCTCTTCACCGCCGTGTCGATCCTGTCCGGCGTGCTCGGCCCGGTTCCGCTGGCGGTCTACCAGATCATTCTCGCTTGGGTCGGGATCGCCTTCATGACGGCGCGCGGCCTGGCGGAGGCGGGCATGGTGCGCGTGGCGCATGGGATGGGGCGCGGCGACCCGAGCGCGGCGCGCCGCTCGGGATTGCTGACGATGAGCATGGGCGTCGGGCTGCTGATCGCGCTCGCGGTCGTGCCGCTGAGTTTCCCCGAGCCGCTCGTGGCCGCCTTCTTGTCGCGCGACGACCCGGGCTTCGAGACGGTGCTCGAGCTCACGAGCCGTCTCTTGGTCCTGGCGGCGTTCTTCCAGATCTTCGACGGCCTTCAGGTGATGGCGGCGCTCGCCCTGCGCGGCCTCAAGGACACGCTGGTTCCGCTCCGGATTGCGGCGATCGGCTATTGGGGGCTGGGCGTCGCCGGCGGCTGGACGCTCGCCTTTCCGCTCGACATGGGCGTCGACGGGCTGTGGTGGGGCATGGCGGTCGGCTTGACCGTCACCGGCAGCCTGCTCGCAGGGCGGTTCTGGCGGCTCACGCGGCCCGACTGACGCCGACCGCTCGCCCGGAACGTGTTGAGACGAGACCGCCGCGTGTGCGGCTGCGCCGCCCCGGCCTCGAGCCGGAGCCTCAGGACCGTCGCCGGCGCGCGGTAGTGTCTGGAACGTTCTGCAAAAAGGTATCATTGAGGGTCGGCCATGGCAGG
>CAZPTD010000418.1:0-3312 GCA_964588915.1 uncultured Neomegalonema sp.
TGCCGCGTCGTGAAGCCGAGGATCTCCGGCTTGACGTTGCAGCGCTCGAGCGTGCGCGCGAGGATGCCGGCCGAGATCGCCGCGATCGAGATCGGCCGGCCGCGCATCGAGCCGGAATTGTCGATCAAGAGCGTGACGACCGTGTCTCGGAACTTGCTGTCCTTCTCCACCTTGAAGGAGAGCGGCGTCGTCGGATTGGCGACGACGCGCGCGAGCCGGCCCGAATCGAGCAATCCTTCCTCGCGGTCGAACTCCCAGGCGCGGTTCTGCTTCGCCATCAGCCGGCGCTGCAGCTTGTTGGCGAGCCGCGCCGCCGCGCCCTGGAGCGGCGCGAGCTGTTGGTCGAGAAAGCCGCGCAGCCGCTCGAGCTCGTCCGGATCGCAGAGCTCCTCGGCGCCGATCTCCTCGTCCATCTCGCGCGTGAACACCCGGTATTCGGGATCCGCCTCGGAGGCCGGCTCCGGCCGGCGGCCTTCGTCGGGCGCGCCGTCCTCGTCCGGCAGAAGCTCGGCGCCCTCGGCCATGTCGGCGTCGTCGCCCTCGATCGCCATCAGCGACTGGGCGGCGGCGTCCTCGAGCGACGTCGGATCGGGCGGCGCGTCCTCCTGGCCCGCGTCGTTCTCGGCGCTCTCGCCGCCGCTCGCGTTCTCCTCGGGCTGGTCCTCGCCCGCGTCCTCGGTCTCCTCCTCGCCGCCGTCGTCGACTTCGTCCGGCCGCTCGCCAAGCTGATCGCCGTAGCCCATGTCGTCGATCATGTCCCAGGCGGCGCGGGCGAAGGCGCGCTGATCCGCGAGCTTCTCGCAGGCGCGGCCGAGATTGGCGTCGATCTGCTTCTCGAGCGTGTCGCGCCATCCCGCGAGCGCGACCTCGGCGATCCGAGGCAGCTCGCGTCCCGAGCCCTGGCCGCGCACGATGAGCCGCGCCGCCTCGACGATGTCGGGCGCTTCGCCCGCGTCCCAGCCCTTGCGCGCGCAGTCTTCCGAGAGCACCGCGTCGAGATTGTCGCCGACGCCCGGCATCCGCCGCGACGCCAGCGCCTCGATCCGCGCGGCCTCCATCGCGTCGAAGAGCGCCCGCGCCATGTCGCCCTGCGGCGCGAATTCGGCGTGGATGTCGGCGTCATGGTGCTTGCGGCGCATGGCGAAGGCGTCGCCATAGCCGCGGGCGAGGCGCACCTCCTTGTCGGTCATGCGGTGCGAGACCTGCGGCAGCCGCGCCGCGTCGCCGCTCATGCCGGGCGGATCGACGCTGAACTTGATCGCGAGCTCCGGGTCTTCGGCCAGCGCGCGCGTCGCTTCGGCCACCGCCTTGCGGAAGGGCTCGGCCGGGTTCTTATTCGGTGTCTTGGCCATGCTCGTTAGATAATACGCGCCCGAGCGGACGAACAGCTTTTCGCGCGCGCACGCTCAGTCCGCCAGCGCCGCGAGGACGCGCGCCCAGCTCCGCGCGCCTTTGCGGAAGCTCTCGAGATCGTATTTCTCGTTCGGCGAATGGATCTGGTCGTCGTCATGGGCGAAGCCGATCATCAGCGCGTCGAGCCCGAGCCGCCGCTTGATCTCGCCCATCGCCGGGATCGAGCCGCCGCCGCCGATCACTGCGGTCTCGGCGCCCCATTCGGCCGTCAGCGCCGCCGCGGCGCGGCGGATGTTGTCGCCGTCATAGGGTTGCGAGACCGCCGGCGCGCCGACCTCGCCCTCGAACGCGACGCTGCAATCGGCCGGCAGGCGCGAGCGCACATACGCCTGGAAGGACGCCCAGACCGCGGCCGGATCCTGGTCGCCGACGAGCCGGAACGACACCTTCGCCCGCGCCTCGGCGGGAATCACCGTCTTGAAGCCGGGCCCGTCATAGCCGCCGGCGATCCCGTTGATCTCGGCCGTCGGCCGCGCCCAGATCTGCTCGAGGACGCTCCGCTCGGCCTCGCCCGCCGGCTCGCAGAGGCCGACCGCCCCGAGAAAGCGCTCGGTCGTGAGCCCGAGCCCGTCCCAGGCGGCGCGGATCTCGGGCGGCGTCTCGGCGACGCCGTCATAGAAGCCGGGCAACGTCACGGCGCCGGTCTCGTCGCGGAGATCGGCGAGGATGCGCGCGAGGACCTGAAGCGGATTGCGCGCCGCCGAGCCGTAGCCGCCCGAATGCAGGTCCCGCGACGCGGCGCGGATCGTCACCGTCCCGCCGACGAGACCGCGCAAGCTCGCGGTGATCGCCGGGCGCTCGCCCCACATCGTCGTGTCGCAGACCAGCGCGAGATCGGCGTGGAGCCGGTCCTTCGCCGCGTCCATGATCGCGCTGAAGCTCGGGCTGCCCGACTCTTCCTCGCCCTCGAGCAGCAGCGTCACCGCGATCGGCTCGCGCCCGGCGACGGCGCGCCAGGCCCGGCAGGCCTCGATGAAGGTCATCACCTGGCCCTTGTCGTCCGAGGCGCCGCGGCCGTGGATCGCCTTGCGGCCGTCCGCAAGCTCGACGATCGCCGGCTCGAAGGGCGGCCGGTCCCAAAGCTCGACCGGATCGACCGGCTGGACGTCGTAATGGCCGTAGAAGAGCGCCCGGCGCGCGCCGTCGGGCGCCGCGGCGTCGCGGGCGATCAGAGCCGGAACGCCTTGCGGCTCGCCGGGCGCGCCGACGATCTCGGCCTCGAAGCCGAGCCCTTCCAGCTCGGCGCGCAGCAGCTCGGCGGCGGCGAGGCAGTCCGCGCGATGCGTCGGCTCGGTCGAGATCGAGGGAATGCGCATGAGCGCGAAGAGCCGCTCGAGGCTGGCGTCGAGGTTCTTGTCGATCTCCGCCAGCGCGGCCTCGACCTGCTTCGCGTCGATCGCCATGGTCTCCTCCGTCGCCTTACGCCCTCTGCGCCGTCCGCGCCGCGCTTTCAGGGAGCTCGGCCCCGAGATGGCGCTGATAGAGCTCCGCCACCGTCTCGCGCTCGAGCTCGTCGCATTTGTTCAGGAACGTCACCCGGAACGCGTAAGGCAGGTCGCCGTCGAAGATCTCGGCGTTCTCGGCCCAGGCGATCACCGTCCGCGGGCTCATCACCGTCGAGATGTCGCCGTTCTTGAACGCCGCCCGCGTGGCGTTGGCGAGGCGCACCATGCGGTCGACGAGCTCGCGGCCCTCCGGATCGTCGTATTGCTGCGCCTTGGAGAGCACGATCTCCGACTCGACCTCGGGCTCGAGGTAGTTGAGCGTGGTGACGATCGACCAGCGGTCCATCTGGCCTTGGTTGATCTGCTGCGTGCCATGATAAAGGCCGGTGGTGTCGCCGAGCCCGACCGTGTTGGCGGTGGCGAATAGGCGGAAGCTCGGATGCGGGCGGATGAC
>CAZPTD010000418.1:3322-3591 GCA_964588915.1 uncultured Neomegalonema sp.
CGAGTGATCGCCTTTCTTGAACGACGACCGCGTCGCGTCGGCGAGCCGCACCATCCGCTCCACGAGCACGCGGCCCTCAGGCGTGTCGTAGGCCGGCGCCTTGGCCAGGACGATCCGCACCTCCGCCTCGATCGGCAAATAGTTAAGCGTGGTCACCACCGACCAGCGGTCCATCTGACCTTGGTTGATCTGCTGCGTGCCGTGATAGAGCCCGGTCGTGTCGCCGAGGCCGATCGTGTTGGTCGTCGCGAAGAGCCGGAAGCCGAGAT
>CAZPTD010000419.1:0-3570 GCA_964588915.1 uncultured Neomegalonema sp.
GCAGATCTGGGGCGACCGCGCCGGCGTGCCGGTGTTCCGGATGGAGCAGGGCGCGGACCCGGCCTCGCTCGCCTTCGACGCGCTCGCCAAGGCGCAAGGGGAAGGGACGGACGTGCTGCTGATCGACACCGCCGGACGGCTGCAGAACCGCAAGGATCTGATGGCGGAGCTCGCCAAGATCGTCCGGGTGATCCGCAAGCGCGACGAGACGGCGCCGCACACCACGCTGCTGGTGCTCGACGCGACGACGGGTCAGAACGCGATCGGTCAGGTGCGGGAGTTCCAGCGCATCGCCGATGTGAGCGGGATCGTCATGACCAAGCTCGACGGCACGGCGCGCGGCGGCGTTCTGGTCGCGCTCGCCGACAAGATCGGCCTTCCCATTCACGCGATCGGGGTGGGAGAGGGCATCGAGGATCTGCAGCCGTTTGACCCGGAAGAGTTCGCCGCGGCGTTGACCGGGGCGGGATAGGGGCTGCTCAGCTCTCCAAGCGGAACGCGCCTTTCGCTCCGCCCGAAACCGCCTCGCATGCGGTCTGTCGGACGCGCCGGCCGGCGCCGCAAGGACGCGCGAAAAATCGGAGATTTTTAGCGCGCCGCGCAAGCGCGGTTGCCGGCTGTTCGCGCGCGAACAGCCTTTCCAATCCTTGCGCCGTCGACCGCCGCGTCCGATCGCAGACCTGCGAGGCGGCTCCGAGCGGAACGAAGGCCCGACGCGGCGCCTGGGCGCATGCGGCGCCGGCGAGAGCGTCGAGGATCCGCCGCCCTTCGATCGGAACGCGCTCGCCGCCGCGCTCTTTGTCGCAAACTTCTACAAACCGCCTAAGAAACGCCGCCTCGCCCTCATCCCGCCGCTCGGTTGATCGCGTCGGATCGCGCCATGGCGCCGCGCGACGCGGTCCGGGCGGGAGCGGTGATGAGCTTCGGAGTCGCAGAGACGAGAGCGCCGCGTCGCGGGCCGCCGCGATCCCGGCTTCTCGATCCGAGGCGGAGAAGTCGCCCGCCCTGGCGCCAGGCGCGCTCCTTGGCGCTCCTCGTCGTCCTCGGCGTTTGTTGGGGCGGGCATGTCGGCCTGTCGAAGGCCGTCGGGGCGCAAGACGCCCAGACCGCGCTGGCCTATCTCGGGCCGTACATGGCTCTGACCGCCGTGGCGCTGTCGGCGGCGGCGTTGTGTCGCCGGCGCGCGCCGTTGCGTCGTCGTCATCTCGGCTACTTCGGCCTCGCCGGATGTTTCAGCTATTTCGCGCCGATGCTCGCCGAGCTGGTCGCGGCGCCGCGGGTCGACGCCGGGCTCTTCGTTCTGATCGAAGCGCTGGCGCCGGCGATGACGGCGGCGCTCGCCGTCGCGGTTGCGCTCGAGCGCGTCTCGGCGCGGCGCTGCGGCGCGATCCTCTTGGGCGCGCTCGCCGGCGTCGCGCTCTTTCTGCCGGAGGCGGCGGCCGGATCCGCGAACTTCTCGATCTGGGCGTTGGTCGCGTTCATCGTTCCCGTCTCGTATTCGATCTCCAACGTCTATGTGCTGGCGCGTTGGCCGCAGGAGATGGGCGTGCTCCAAGTCGCGGCCGGCGAGGCGGTCGCCGGGTTCTTGCTGAGCCTCGGCGTCGCGTTCGCCTGGGGCGTCGACGTTCCGATGATGGCGCGGGCGGTCGAGGAGGGCGGCGATCTCATCCTCGCCATGGCCGCGATGGCGATCGTGACGGCGTTCTTGAGCGTCTATCTGCTGCGCGTCGAGAGCGCCGTCTTCGTCTCCTTCGGCGGCGTCGTTGGTCTCGCGACCGGCGTCCTTGTCGGCGTCTTCTTCTTCGACGAGCGGCCGAGCTGGGGATTATGGGTCGCCTGCGGGCTCACGCTGGCCTCGTTGCGGCTGCTCCGCAGCGCGGGCGGCGACGGCGCGGCGGCGTGAGCGCCGAACGCGCGCGCCTTGACCGAGCGTCGGTCGACCCAACCTAAGAGGCGGATACGGCGCAAGGAGCGGGCGAATGGACGGGTTTCCGCCTTTTGACAACAGTTACGCGAGATTGCCGGAGCGGTTCTACGCGCGGTTGCCGCCGACGCCGGTGCGCGCGCCGAAGCTCGTGAAGCTGAACGACGCCCTCGCCGAGGTGCTGCGCCTCGACAAGGACTGGCTCGCCTCCGAAGAGGGCGTCGCCATGCTCGCCGGCAACGCCGTGCCCGAGGCGGCCGACCCGATCGCCATGGCCTATGCCGGGCATCAGTTCGGCGGCTGGGTTCCGCAGCTCGGCGACGGGCGGGCGATCCTCTTGGGCGAGATCGTCGGGACGGACGGGCGCCGCCGCGACGTTCAGCTCAAGGGCTCGGGCCGCACGCCGTTCTCGCGCCAGGGCGACGGGCGGGCGGCGCTCGGGCCGGTGCTGCGCGAGTATCTGATCTCCGAGGCGATGGCGGCGCTCGGCGTTCCGACGACGCGGTCGCTCGCCGCGGTCGCGACCGGCGAGCCCGTCTATCGCGAGACGGCGCTGCCGGGCGCGGTGCTGACGCGCGTCGCGGCGAGCCATCTCAGGGTCGGCACCTTCCAGTTCTTCGCCGCGCGGCGCGACGTCGAGGCGCTCGAGCGGCTCACGGACTATGCGCTCGAGCGGCACGAGCCGGAGACGGCGAAGGCGCTCGAAGGCGCGCCGCGCGAGGAGCGGGCCCGCGCTTTCTTGGACGGCGTCATCCGCCGGCAAGCGGCGCTGGTCGCGCATTGGATGGCGGTCGGCTTCATCCATGGCGTGATGAACACCGACAACACCTCCGTCTCCGGCGAGACCATCGATTACGGTCCGTGCGCCTATCTGGACCTCTACGATCCGGCGACGGTGTTCAGCTCGATCGACTTTCAAGGCCGCTACGCCTACGGCAATCAGCCGGCGGTGCTGCACTGGAACCTGGCGCAGCTCGCGAGCGCGCTCTTGCCGCTGCTCGGAGCGGACGAGGAGGCGGCGATCGCCGCGGCGCAGCCGGCGGTCGAAGCCTATCCGGCGCTCTTCGAGGCCGCCTATGCGGCGCGCTTCCGCGCCAAGCTCGGGCTGAGCGAGGCGGCCGGCGAGGCCGAGGCCGACCGCAAGCTGATCGTCGGTTTCCTCTCGGCGCTAGAGGCCGACAAGGCGGACTTCACGCTCGGCTTTCGCGGTCTTCTCGATCTCGTCGAGGAGGGCGCCGCGCCGAAGCCGCAGGCGGGCGGTGCGGCGACGACGGGCTGGGCGCCGGCCTGGCGCGCTCGGCTCGCCGCCGAGACCGGCGTCCGCGAGCGCTTGCGGACAGCGAACCCGGCGCGGATCCCGCGCAATCATCTCGTCGAGAAGGCGCTCTCGGCGGCGCAGGACGGCGATCTCGCGCCCTTCGAGCGGCTCCACGCCGCGCTGGCCGCGCCCTATGTGGAGGATCAGGGCGTCGACGCCGAGCACCGGCCGCCCGAGCCGGAAGAGCGGGTGTTGGCGACGTTCTGCGGCACGTAGAGCAGGATCTATTTAGAGCGCATTCGAACCATCCGGAGCCGCCTTGCTCCAGCTTGATCGTCGGCTCGAGTTGCAGTCCTGCCGGCCTCCGGCCGGCTGGCGACCGACCCGC
>CAZPTD010000420.1:0-3538 GCA_964588915.1 uncultured Neomegalonema sp.
GCGCCACCGGCACGCCGCCGATCACGTCGTTGAACATCTCGTGCCAGCCCATGATCCGCAGCGGATAGGCGCGGACGTCGCCATTGATCGAGACGCCGAAGACGAGGTCGTCGTCGAGAAGATAGTCCGCCGCGCCCGCCGCGATCATCGCCGGATTGTCGAGCGAGGGGATGCCGTCCTTCGGCACGCCGCCCCAGGCGATCTCCTCGAAGCGGATGCGCATCCGCTCCGGCGCGAGCCATTCTTCGCGCAGGAAGTCCTCGAAATTCGGATCGATCGAGAGGAAGAGATCGCGCTTCAGGCCGAGATAGGTCGGATGCGGTCGGAAATCCGGGTTCGCCGCGAGATAGGCCTCTTGCCAGAGCATCCAGTCGAACCAGCCGGTGCGGCCGGTCTCGCCGGTGAGCCGCGCGAGCTCTTGCTCGATGAAACCGTAGACCGCGGCGGCGTAGCGCCGGGCGAGGATCAGCGACGGCGCGAGATCGATGTCCGGATAGGCGCCGATCACCAGCAGCGCAGCGTCGAGCGCCCTCGGATCGCGCGAGAAGAGCGCCCGGACAGCGAAGTCGACCTGCTCCTCCGACGGCCGACGCGCCTCCTGCGCCCGCGCCGCGCCCGGCCACACGGCGGCGGCGGCGATCCCTGCGGCGACGGCGCGCCGCGTCGGCCCATTTCCAAGCGTGCTCATCTCGATCTCCGCCGCTCTCGCCCCGACGCCAAACTACCCTCGGGCGGCGCGTCGGTCGGTAAAGTCTGGGCGATGGCGCCGTGAGACGCGTCAAAGCCGCAGGCGCCGCCCTTCGCGGTCGAGCACCGCCACCGTCTCCTTGTAAAGCCGCTCGGCGGCGCGCGGGGTCTTGGCGACACAAACCAGTCCGAGCTTGCCGAACTCCGAGAGCGCGCCGATGAGATGAAAGACGACGCCCTCCTCGGTCACCGCGCGGAAATGCAGACCGTTCTCGACCGCGATGTCGATGAGATCGTCCGGCGTCAGCCCGCGATACTGCGGCGCTTCGAGATTGTCGGAGGCGTAATAGCAGCGCTCGCGCCCGGCGCCGGTTCGGTAGATTCCGGTCTCGCCGTCATAGCCGCCATCGGTCAGGAACTGCAGCATCTGATAGGGATGGGTGGTGCCGCCCTTGCGGAGGTTGATCTCCACCGCGTAGTGCCGCCAGCCGCCGGGCTCCTTCACCGAGATGAAGTCGACGCCGAAACGGCCGAGCACGCCCTGTTCGCGCAGACGCTCGCCGACCTTCCATCCTTCGGCCTGGATCGCGAGCCGATAGGCCTTGTCGGCCGGGAACCGGCAGCCCTCGAAGATCTGG
The DNA here is from genome assembly GCA_964588915.1 of uncultured Neomegalonema sp. Taxonomy (GTDB): domain Bacteria; phylum Pseudomonadota; class Alphaproteobacteria; order Rhodobacterales; family Rhodobacteraceae; genus JALEGB01. Next base: position 1,326 of record CAZPTD010000420.1, read on the forward strand.
CCGCCGGCGATCACCTGATCATGGGTCGAGACGACGTCGAGCCGCCCGGTCGGATCGATGCGGAACTGCGCCGAGGGCGAGCGCTTGACGCGCCCCTCGACGAACGTCTCGACGATGCCGCCCATCTCCTCGAGCTTCGAGGAGAACGCCTCCCACGCCATGCCGCGCGCGACGAACCGCATCTTCGCCAGCCGCTCAAACGTCCACTTCTCGAGAGCCCGCCCCTCGGGCGCGCCGGCGAAGCCGAAGACGGCGTTGCCTTCGCCCGAGAAGCCTTCGTTGAGCTTCACGACGGCGCGGCGAAGCGCTGGATCGCGGGCCTTCAGCGCCGCCAGCCCCTCGGCGACGTCGCGCGCGTCGCCGAGATCCTCGAAGCCCTCCGGCATGGCGACGCCGGCCTCGCGAAACGCCCGGCGCGAGCCGCTCTTGCTGCCGAGCGGCAGAAGCTCCGGGTCGCAGCCGTAGATCGGCACGCCGAGCGCGAGCGCGAGCTCACGCTCGAGCGCCGAGACGTTGAAGCAGGTCATATGCGCGGCGGCCGGATCCGGGATCGCCTGGCGGATGCGCTCGATCAGGCGCGGCCGGCTCAGGATCTTCGCCGTGAGCGAGCGGTTGGAGGCGTCGTGGCAGCAAAGCAGGGTCAGCCGCCGCGCCGCATGGTCGCGCGGGACGCCTTCGAGGAGATGGAGATAATAGTCGACGATCGCCGGCGGAAGCGTCTCGCTGGTGAGGTAGATCACCTGGGCGTGCGGATAGCGCAGCAGCATCAGCAGGCTCAGCATGCGCTGCTCGTAGTGATGCGCGCCGGAGATCTTCGCCAGCACCTCCTGATCGAGGCTGAGGCTCGGCACGATGACGACCGTGCGCGGCGCGGCGGCGTCGGAGAAGACGCGCCGATACTGCTCGGGAAAGCTCGCCTGCAGAGCGCGGAACCGCTCGGCCAGATCGTCGCTCACGGGCTCCTTCGCGCTCGGAGCGGTCTTTTCCAGGATCTTCGCCATCCGTCTCGTCGCCTGTCCCGGCATGCCTCATGCCCTCACGCCCGACGGCGCGCGTCAAGGCCTGAGGCGGGCGCCGCCTCGCGGGGCCTAAGCGGATGCGGAGGCGCTGAGCTCGGCCGCGAAGGCGCGCAGCGCCTCGGCGAAGCTCTCGCTCTTGATGTCTTTCTCCTTCACCACGAGCGCGGCCGCCGGCGCCCGCCCCGCGATCTCCTCGAGCTCGCGCAGCGACTTCTCGGCTCCCGCGCCGCCATGGGTCAGCAGGAACGCGAAGCGGCGAAGGCGCTCGCGCTCCGCCGTCAGCCAGGCGCGCACGGGCGGCGCCGCGCGCCACGACCAGATCGGCCCGGCGATCACCGCCAAATCGTAGTCCGCGGCGGCGCGCGACGGCGGCTCGAGCGGCGGCAGCGCGCCCTTCCAGCTGTCGTAGCCGGCGCGGATCACGCCCAGAAAACTCCTCGCATAGCGGTCGCAGCGCAGCTCCTCGAGATCGGCCCCGAGCGCCTCGGCCAAAGCCGTCGCGACCCTGCGCGTGTTGCCGGAGAGTGAGTAGTAGACGACCAGGATCTTCATGCCGGTTCTCCCGGCCCCGCACCCGCCGCGCAGCATGAGCGAAAGCGCCGAGCGCGACCTTGACCGATCGCAAAGTCGGTCCGCCCGGGCGACGCCGCCGGGCGGCGCAACCCGGGGCCGGGGCGCGCCGGGGGCCGGAGCGTCGCGGGCCCGGCCGTCAGGCGCGCGCGGGAGCCAGCGGCACCGTGTAGAGAACGGTGTCGGCGGCGTCGATCAGGCGCACGGTCATCTGCTCGGAGCCGCCGTCGATCTCGACCTCGCCGAAGAACTGCAGACCGTCCGAGGGCGGCAGGTTGGCCGAGCCGCCTTCCGGCGCTTTGACGAACATCACCTCGGGCCCGAACGTCATGTCGAGCGCGTTCGGACCGAAGCTGCCGGCGTGGAGCGGGCCGGAGACGAACTCCCAGAACGGGTCGAAGTCCTGGAACGCCGCCTGCGCCGGATCGTAGCGATGCGCCGCGGTGTAGTGGACGTCCGCCGTCAGCCAGACGGTGTTGCGGATGTCGGCGGCCTTCATGAAGCGCAGGAGATCGGCGAATTCGAGCTCGCGGCCGCGCGGCGCGCCGTCGTCGCCGTCCGCCGCCGCCTCGACGCCCGTTTGCGTCTGGAACTGATCCCAGACGATAAGGCCGATCGGCATGT
>CAZPTD010000421.1:0-3538 GCA_964588915.1 uncultured Neomegalonema sp.
TTTGCGCCGCCGCCTTCTCCAGAAGATCGAGTTGATGCTCGACCTCGAACTCCAGCCCCGAGCCCGGCGCGGCAGCGCGCACGCGCTCGAGGAAGCGCTCAACGAGCGGCGTGTTCTCCTTGTCGAGCCCGTCCCAGGTCCGGCGTAGATCCTCCAACCTCGGCGGCGCGCCGTGCGCGGGTTGGGCGCCGCTCGGCGCCGCCTCCGGCTCTTCCTGCGGCTTGAGCCGCTCGGAGAGCGCGAACTGCGCCAGGCTCGGCGCGCCGAACGCGCGCCAGGTCTCGTCGAGATCCCGGAGCCCGCGGAAACGCGGCGCCGGATCGCGCCCGAGGCGTCGGCCGACATCGTCGAGCAGGCGGTCGAGCGCATGGCTGCGCGGCGCGCCGTCCCAGGAGGTCAGGTCAATGATGTCGTCGCGCGCGAAATCGCCGGGCGGCCCGACGCGCTGGATCCAGCAGGGCAGCAGCTTGCCGTCGCGCTTGGCCTCGCTCGCCTCCTTCAGCACCCACTCGCTCGCGACGCTCATCTCGCACCAGAGCGCGACGACGACCGTGGCCTCGGCGATCTCCGCCATCAGCCTGTTCTCGAAATCCTCGCCCGGCAGCAGGCCGTAATCGTACCAGACCGAAAAGCCGTTGAGCTCCAGAATGCTCGCCAGATGCCGCGCCGCCGGCCGCCGCTCGCTCTTGTAGGAGATGAACACGTCCGCCATCGCCGCCTCCGCCTTGCCGTCCCGATTCTTAGGCGAAGCCGCACGCGCCGACAACGCGCCCTGGCGCTTCGACGCCGCCGCGATATCTCGCTCGCCATGACGTCGTATAAGACCACGCCCAAACCCGTCGCCATCCCGAGCGGGCGCCTCGCCCGGCTCTCGCGGTTCGGCGCGCTCGCCTCCGGGATCGCCGGCCGCGCCGCGCTCGGCGCGCTGCAGAGCGGCGTCTCGGGTCGAGCGCCGCGCGGGCGCGATCTCCTGCTGACGCCCGGCAACGCCGCAAGGCTCGCCAATCAGCTCGCCGAGATGCGCGGCGCGGCGATGAAGGTCGGCCAGCTCCTCTCCATGGAGGCGGGCGACCTCTTGCCCTCCGAGTTCTCCGACATCCTCGGAAGGCTGCGCGCGCAGGCGGACTTCATGCCGCCGCGACAGCTGAAATCGGTGCTGATCGACAATTGGGGCCCGGATTTCCTGCAACGCTTCGACCGGTTCGACGTCACGCCGATCGCCGCGGCGTCGATCGGCCAGGTGCATCGCGCGCGGCTGAGGGACGGGCGCGAGCTGGCGATCAAGGTTCAGTATCCGGGCGTGCGCCGCAGCATCGACAGCGACGTCGCCAATGTCGCGACGCTGGCGCGGATGGCCGGGCTGTTGCCGAAGACGATCGACGTCGCGCCGTTGCTCGACGAGGCGAAGCGGCAGCTTCACGAGGAGGCGGATTACGAGCGCGAGGCGCGCTGCCTCGAACAATTCGGCGCGCTCCTCGCCGGCTCGCCCGACTTCCGCGCGCCCGCCCTCTACGCGCCGCTCTCGACGCGCGACATCCTGGCGATGGATTTCGTGGAAGGCGCGCCGATCGAGAGCCTTGCGACCGCGCCGCAGGCGACGCGGGACCGGGTCGCGCGCCTGCTCGTCGAGCTCTTCCTGCGCGAGCTCTTCGAGTTCGGGCTGATGCAGACGGACGCCAACTTCGCCAACTTTCGCTACGACGCCGCCAGCGGCCAGGTGATCCTGCTCGATTTCGGCGCGACGCGCGCCTTCGAGCCGTCGGTCACGGACGTCTATCGGCGGTTTCTGGCGGTCGGGCTCGGCGGCGACCGCGCGGCGCTCCGCGACGCGACGATCGCGATGGGCTTCTTCGACGCGGCGACGGCCGAGCGGCATCAGGCGGCGGTGCTCGACATGATCGAGATCGTCTTCGCGCCGATCCGCGAAGGCGGCCTCTTCGACTTCGGCGCGACCGATCTCGTCGAGCGGCTGCGCCGCGCCGGCATGGCGCTCGGCGCCGACCGCGAGTTCGAGCACATCCCGCCGATTGACGCCCTCTTCGCCCAGCGCAAGGCCGCCGGCCTTTTCCTCCTGGCGAGCCGCCTCCGCGCGCGCGTCGATGTCGGCCGACTGCTGGCGCCGTATTTGTAGAATTCCGAACCGCTCGTGCGCCGTGCAAGCAGCGGCCCTGCCGACCCTCGGGCCGGCTGGCGACCGACCCGCTCACTCGCGTTGTGTTTCCGCAGATTGGTTGCACCCGCCGGGCGTGGCGCGCGGCGGCGCCCAGGCGCCGCCTGGATGGCGCTCTTATCGGCGACGCCGAGCTGGTCCTGAAGTCCCGGTCGAGGTCGGGGCGGGACGGCGGCTCACGCGGCTTCGCGGCCCCGGAGCGACATCACCGCTAGTGGCTGTCACGCGGGACCTCCTTGCCGCGGCCGCCGACCAGGAAATCGAAATCCGCGCCGGTGTCCGCGCCCTGGACATGCTCGTGGAAGAGCCGCGCGTAGCCGCCCTTCGGCGTCTCGATCGGCGACGCCCAGGCCGCCAGCCGGCGCGCGATCTCCGCGTCCGGCGCGTCGAGATGCAGGCGACGGTTCGGCGCGTCGAGCTCGATCATGTCGCCGTCCTGGACGATGGCGAGCGGCCCGCCCGCCGCCGCCTCGGGCGTGGTGTGGAGCACGACCGTCCCGTAGGCGGTGCCCGACATCCGCGCGTCGGAGATCCGCACCATGTCCGTGATCCCTTTGCGCAGCACCTTCGGCGGCAGGCCCATATTGCCGACCTCGGCCATGCCCGGATAGCCCTTCGGCCCGCAATTCTTGAGCACCATGACGCAGGTCTCGTCGATATCGAGCGCCTCGTCGTCGATCTTCGCCTTGTAGTCGTCGATGTCCTCGAAGACGACGGCGCGGCCGCGATGGGTCATCAGATGCGGGCTCGCCGCCGACGGCTTCAAGACCGCGCCCTTGGGCGCGAGATTGCCCTTGAGAACGGCGACGCCGCCCTCGCGCGTGAGCGCCCTCTCGACCGGACGGATGACGTCCTCGTTCCAGTTCTTGGCGTCCTTGACCTGCTCCCAGGCGGTCTCGCCCGAGACGGTGAGCGCGTCGCGGTTGAGGAGCCCGGCCTCGCCGAGGCGCTTGATCACCACCGGCAGACCGCCGGCGTAGAAGAACTCCTCCATCAGATACTCGCCCGACGGCATCAGATTGACGATCGTCGGAACCTCGCGGCCGAGCCGGTCCCAATCGTCGAGCGTGAGGTCGACGCCGATCCGGCCGGCGATCGCGAGGAGATGGATCACCGCGTTGGTCGAGCCGCCGATGGCGCCGTTCGTCCGGATCGCGTTCTCGAAGGCGGCGCGCGTCAGCACGTCCGACGGCTTGAGATCGTCCTTGACCATGTCGACGATCCGCCGCCCCGTCAGCTGCGCCATCGCCCGACGACGGCTGTCGACGGCTGGAATGGCGGCGTTGCCCGAGAGCGCCAAGCCGAGCGCCTCGGCCATCGACGCCATGGACGAGGCGGTGCCCATGGAGTTGCAGCCGCCCGGCGAGC
>CAZPTD010000422.1:0-3519 GCA_964588915.1 uncultured Neomegalonema sp.
AGATCGAGGCGAAGACGATGGCGGACAAGATCGTGGTGATGGAGGGCGGCAATGTCGAGCAGATCGGCGCGCCGCTCGATCTCTACGATCGGCCGGACAACCGCTTCGTCGCCGGGTTCATCGGCTCGCCGGCGATGAACTTCATGCCCGGAAAGGTCGCGATCAACGGCGGCGGCGTCGAGTTCGTCAGCGCCGACGGCGAAGTCGTCGCGCTGCCGCCCGACATCGGCGCGGAGAACGGGCGCGCGGTCGTCCTCGGCGTCCGGCCGGAGCACATCACCCTCTCGACCAACAGCAAAGGCTTCGACGTCGAGGTGCTGGTGACGGAGCCGACCGGCTCCGAGGTGCAGATCGTCGCCAAGCACGGCGCCGACGAGATGATCGCGGTCTTTCGCGAGCGGCTTCAGCCGCAGCCGGGCGAGCGGATGCGTTTCGCGCCCGATCCAGGGCGCCTTCACCTATTCGACGCGGAGACGGGTCGAGTCTTGCGGAGCTAGGCTCCGCAAACGCGGAGCGTGGCTCCGCCGATCGGACGGCCCTCCGCCGAGAGCGCCGCCCCTTCGAGAGTGACGTCGACCCGGAAAACCGGGCGGCGGGCGGACTGTGAACCATAGATTCTCTAGACGGGAGGAAGACATGATTACACGCCGGTCACTTCTGACGAGCGCGGCCGCGGTTGGCGGTCTCGCGGCCGCGGGCGATCTTCTCGGCTGGGCCAAGGCCTGGGCGCAGACCGAGATGATGTTCCAGCCCGAGGACGGCGCGTCGCTGCAGCTCTTGCGCTGGCGCCGTTTCGTTCAGTCCGAGGAAGACTCCTTCCTCGAGCTCGTCGCCGCCTACACCGCCGCCACCGGCGTAGAGGTCGAGGTTCTCAACGAGGGCCTCGACGACGTCCAGCCGAAGGCGTCCGTCGCCGCCAATGTCGGCTCGGGGCCGGACATCTTCTGGGGCCTCTACTCGCTGCCGCATCTCTTCCCGAACCAGTGCATGGACGTCACCGACCTCTGCACCGCGCTCGGCGAGCGCTATGGCGGCTGGGCGCCGTCGGCGGTGACCTACGGCATGTCCGGCGACAAGTGGATCGCGCTGCCCGTCGCCTACAACGCCAACCTGATCAACTACCGCATCTCCGCCGTCCAGGAGGCGGGCTTCAGCGAGATCCCCGGCGACACCGACGGGTTCCTCGAGCTCTGCAAGGCGCTCAACGGCATCGGCAAGCCCGCCGGCATGGCGCTCGGCCACGCTTCGGGCGACGGCAACGCCTGGACGCATTGGGTGCTTTGGGCCTTCGGCGGCAACCTCGTCGACGCGGACGACAACGTCGTCATCAACTCGCCGGAGACCGAGGCGGCGCTCAACTACGCCAAGGAGCTCTACGAGAGCTGGATCCCGGGCACGGCCTCGTGGAACGACGCCTTCAACAACCGCGCGTTCCTGGCCGAGGAGGTGTTCCTGACCAATAACGGCGTCTCGATCTACGCCGCCGCCAACAAGGCCGCCTCCGAAGGCGACCAAAAGGCGGCCGAGATCGCCGAGGACATGACCCACGCCTATTGGCCGGTCGGTCCGGCCGGCGAGCCGACCGAGTTCCACATCTGCTATCCGATGCTCGGCATGCAGTACACGCCGAACCCGAACGCCGTGAAGTCGTTCATGGAGTTCATGATGGCGGTCGAGAACTACGAGCCCTGGCTCGAGGGCGCGGTCGCCTATCTCAGCCATCCGTTCACGGCCGGCGACGATTTCGCCTTCTGGAACGCGGATCCGAAGCTCGCGCCGGCCAAGCCGGCGGCGTTCCGCACCCGGACGGCCGGCCATCTCGGCTCGGTCGGCGAGAATGCGGCGGCGGCGCTCGCCGACTTCATCGTGCTCGACATGATCGCGAATGTCTGCTCGGGCCGCGAGTCGGTCGAAGGCGCGATGCGGATCGCCGAGCGTCAGGCGCAACGGCTCTATCGCTGAGCCCTACGAAGACACGGCGCGAGGCCCGGGACCCGGGCCTCGCCATCGCGGAGGAAACGCCGTGGCCGAACTCGGAATAGGCAAGAAGGCCGAAGCGCCGACGGCGTCGTCGCGCGCCAGGGAGTATGGCGGCCAATCGGCCTGGGCGCAGCTTCAGACCAACCGAAATTGGCTCGGCCTCTGGTTCATGGCGCCGGCGGCGGCGTTCCTGCTGCTCTTTCTCGCCTATCCGCTCGGCCTCGGCGTCTACATGTCCTTCACCGACGCCCGCGTCGGCCAAGAAACGATGGAGTGGGTCGGCGGCGAGAACTACGAGTTTCTACTCGGGGTGCAGCCCTTCACCGATTTCATCGGCGTGACCTGGCGAGAGATCTCGGGCGCGCGGCACGAAGTCTACGGCGACTCGATCTTTTGGCTCTCCGTCTTCAACACGCTGCTCTACACCATCGTCGCGAGCGCGCTCAAATTCGCCATCGGCCTCTATCTCGCGCTGCTCCTCAACCGCCAGATGCCGATGAAGGCGATCATCCGCGCGGTGGTGCTGATCCCGTTCATCGTGCCGACGGTGCTCTCGGCGATCGCCTTCTGGCTCATCTTCGACACCCAGTTCTCGGTGCTGACCTGGATGCTGAAGGGGATCGGCGTCGTCGCCGAGGACAGCTTCATCGACTATCTCGGCCAAGCCGACAACGCCCGCGCCTCGCCGATCTTCGCCAATGTCTGGCGGGGCGTGCCCTTCATCGCGATTACGCTGCTCGCCGGACTGCAGACCGTCAGCCCGTCGCTCTACGAGGCGGCGACGATCGACGGCGCCACGCGCTGGCAGCTCTTCCGCTACATCACCTATCCGCTGCTCACGCCGATCATCGCCGTGGTGATGACCTTCTCGGTGCTCTTCACCTTCACCGACTTCCAGCTGATCTGGGTGATGACCCGCGGCGGCCCGTTCAACGCGACGCATCTGATGGCGACCTACAGCTACCAGGTCGCCGGCCAGGGCGGCGGCGATCTCGGCTACGGCGCGGCGATCTCGACGGCGATGATCCCGTTCCTGCTCGCGGCGATCCTGTTCTCTTGGTTCGGCCTTCAGCGCCGCAAATGGCAGCATGGAGAAGGCAATGACTAGCGAGACCGCTTCGCCGATCGGCGCCGCTCAGCCTTCCGAGGCGAAGGCCGATTTCCGCGAGGGCATGGAGCATCTCGAGACGCCCTTCTCGCGCGTCGTGACGCTCTGGATCCCGCTCGGCCTCATCCTCGTCGTTTTGCTCTTTCCGTTCTTCTACATGACGATGATCTCGGTGACGCCGCGCGAGGAGCTGGCGCGCCCGTTCGAGACCAACCCGCTCTGGACGCTCGAGCCGACGCTCGAGCATATCCGGTCGCTCCTCTTCGAGAGCGAGTATCCGGTCTGGCTCTGGAACACGATGTTCGTCGCCATCGTCTCGACGATCCTTTCGATCATCGCCAGCATCGCCGCCGCCTACGCCATCGTCCGGATCAAGTATCGCGGCGCCCGCATCGTCGGCATGGCGATCTTCCTCGCCTACCCCGTGCCGC
>CAZPTD010000423.1:0-3507 GCA_964588915.1 uncultured Neomegalonema sp.
GGGCGTCACCTTCACCATCGACAACACCGAGAGCCTTCGGATTCCGTTCGAGCGCTGCTTTCCGGAAGGCTGCGCGGCGCTGCCGCTCATCCAGCAGAATCTCATCGACCGGCTGAAGGCCGGCGCCCGCGTGCGCATCACCGTCTTCGCCAATCCGGGCGAACCTGTGGAGGCCGAGGTCTCGCTCTCGGGCTTCACCGCCGCTTTCGACTCGTTGTAACCGACGAAGGTCGGCTCGGCGGCGGCGCGGCCGTCGCCGGCGCCGCCAGGCGGAGAGACGCCGCCCTGCGCCTGTAAAACCAGCTGAAATCGGACGCCCGCCATGCCGACCTCCTTCCTTCGTCGCGCAGCTCTCGCCGCAGCAATCGCGCTGCCGCTCGCCACGACGGCCGCCGTCGCGCAGGAGGGACCGAGCGAGGTGGTCCGCGAGACCCATGGCGACTGGGGAATCCACTGCCTCGGCGAAGAATGCGCGATGATCCAGACCATTGCGACGGAGGAAGGCGCCACTGTCTTCGTCGTGTCGATCTCGAAGCTGCCGGAGCCGAGGACGACCGATGAGGGCGTGGTGATCGTCGGCGTCGCGCGCATCTTGACGCCGCTCAACATGTTGCTGCAGGACGGTCTCGCGCTCAGGATCGACGACGGTCCGTTGCGCACCGCGCCGTTTCTGGTGTGCTCGCGCAACGGTTGCCATAGCCGACCGCCGCTGACCGCGGATCTCGTCGACGAACTCAAGGCGGGCGGCGTCGCCGAGTTTATGACCGCGGTCCAGACGGAAGAGGGCCGGCGCGTCATCTCCTGGCCGATTTCGCTTCAGGGCTTCACCGCCGCCTTCAACGCGCTGTGATCTCGCCGCGTCACAGCGCTTGCGCCCGCCGGCGGGAGCGCCAGAGCACGAAGGCGGATTGACCGCCGAAGAAGCCGGCCGCCGCGAGGAGCAGCGCCTGGACGGACCAGGAGCCGATCAACAACGCGCCGCCGATCGTGCGCCCGCCGACGGTGTAGGCTTGCGTCTCCGAGAGGTTTTCGAGGCGTTCGAAAAACGCGGCCGGCGTCGATCCGACGGCCTCGATCGCCGCGGCGGCGTCATAGTCGGAGGCGGCGAGGAGCCAGAACGCCCAATTGGCGGCGAGGGCGATCGCGGCGAAGGCGAGGCCGACGAGATGGCCGAGAACCGGCCACCCCGGCGCGCCGGCGCGCCCGGCGAAGAAGACGCAGACGGCCAGAGCGAGCGTCGCCGCGACCCTCAGGACCGGCAGCGGCGCGAGCTCGACAAGCGCCGCAGCGGCGGCGCCGCCGAACGCCGCCAATAGGATCGCACCGAAAAAGCTGCGCATCGCCCCGGACCACCGCCCTTCTCGTCGCCTAGACGATCGCGATAGTCGCAGGTTGCGCGGCGTTTGCAACCGGCGCCCGGCGTAAGGGGCGACACGTTACTGCGAGTCTTCGCCGCCGGCTCCGTGATCCATTTGATCATGGTCCATCGAGCCATGGTCCATCGAGCCATGATCCATCGAGCCGTGGTCCATCGAGCCGCGCCCGTCCGCGGCGGAGAACCGGTCGACCGCGAAGACCACCGTCGTCTCCCCGGCGCGTTCGAAGACCAGCGTCACCTCGCGCGCTTCGCCCGCGACGAGCCGCTCCTCGAGGCCGATGAACATCAAGTGCAGCCCCGGCTCGTTCGGATCGAGGACGAGCGCGCCGCCCGCCGGCGCGACGAGGCCGCCCTCCACCTCGACCATGCGCATGACGTCGTTCTCGATCGTCATGTCATGGATTTCGCCGCGCTCGGCGAAGTCCGCGGAGACGCCGATCAGTCGGTCGTCCTCGGCGCCCTTGTTCATGATCGTGACGTAGCCGGCGGCGGCCGGCGCGTTCGGCGGCGTCTCGCGCAGCACCGGCGCCATAATCTGGAGTTCGCCGACGACAGCCGCCGGCGCGTGGTTCGCCTCCTCCGCCGCGCCCTTGTCGGCGCTCGACAGGCCCCAGAGCATCGCCGCGACGAGCGCCGCGTAGACGCCGACATAACACGTCGTCTTCATCCATCTCGTGGCCATTTTCGATCCGCTCCTTGCGCGCATGAGCCAGTCGTTCGATCCGCAGCTATGGATCGATCCGTCAAACGGCAAGATTCCGGCCGGTCGCAGGCGCAATTGTCGCAATCCGGCGGCGTCGCGCGGCGCGCGCCGGAAATCGTCGCCTCGAAAGCGTTTCCGAATCGTTGACGCGCCGAAAGCGTCTCGCCTCAAGCGCGCGCGGCGCGGCGGATGGCGTCGGCGGCCTTCTCGGCCATCATCACGATCGGCGCATGGGTGTTGCCGGAGGTGATCCGCGGCATCGCCGAGCCGTCGACGACGCGGAGCCGCTCGACGCCGTTCACGCGCATCTCGCCGTCGAGCGGCGCCGCCGGATCGACGCCCATGCGCACGGTGCCGACCGGATGGAAGATCGTTGTGCCGATGCGGCCGGCGGCCTCGGCCAGCGCCTCGTCGCTCTCGATCTCCGGCCCTGGCTTGAACTCCGCCGGCCGATAGGGCGCGAGCGGCGCCTGCGCCATGATCTCGCGGGTGACCCGGATGGCGCGGGCCGCGGTCAGCCGGTCGGCTTGCGTCGAGAGGTAGTTCGGCCGGATCTTCGGCGCCGCGGCCGGATCGGGCGAGGCGATCGCGACTTCGCCGCGGCTTTCCGGGCGCAGGTTGCAGACGCTCATGGTGACCGCGTCGAACGGATCGAGCGGCTCGCCGAACTTCTCGAGACTGAGCGGCTGGACGTGCCATTCGAGATCCGGCGTCGCCTGCGCCGGATCGGAGCGGGCGAAGATCCCGAGTTGGCTCGGCGCCATCGCCATCGGGCCGGAGCGCGTAGCGGCGTATTCGAGCCCGATCCGCGCCTTGCCGAAGAGGCTGGCGCTCATCGTGTTGAGCGTCTTCACGCCGTCGACGGCGTAGGCGCAGCGGATCTGAAGATGATCCTGCAGGTCGGCGCCCACCGCCGGGCGATGGATCAGCGTCTCGATCCCGTGCGCCTGCAGCAGCTCGCCCGGCCCGACGCCCGAGAGCTGCAGGAGCTGCGGCGAACCGATCGCGCCGGCGCAAAGGATCACTTCGCCGGACGCCCGCGCGAGCGCCCGCCTTCCGCCGATCCGAGCGCGGACGCCGGTCGCGCGCCCCTCCTCGATCACGACCTTCTCGACCTGGACGCCGGTCTCGATGCGCAGATTGCGCCGGTAGCGCGCCGGCTTCAAAAAAGCGGTCGCGGCGCTCCAGCGCCAGCCCGCCTTCTGGTTCACCTGGAAATAGCCGCCGCCGAGATTGTCGCCGCCGTTGAAGTCCTCGGTCTTCGGGATGCCGGCCGCCGCCGCCGCCTCGCGCACCGCGTCGAGGATCTCCCAGGAGAGGCGCTGACGCTCGACCCGGAGCTCGCCGCCGGCGCTGTGGATCTCGGACGGCCCGTCGACATGGTCCTCGGATCTGAGGAAATAGGGCAGGACGTCGTCCCATCCCC
>CAZPTD010000424.1:0-3483 GCA_964588915.1 uncultured Neomegalonema sp.
GGCCTCGTCGTTGGCACCGCCCCCCGTGGGTTCTTCGCTGTCGTCCGCCGCCGCAGTTACATCCGTTTCCCATTGAGAAAGAGGTTAGAGGCAAGAGGGAGTGTGAAAAAGAGGAGAATACCAAGAGGGAAGCCGATGAAAGGGTGAAGTGGGTGCAGACTTCGATCAGTGATCCAAAGATGAGGCGTTCGGAGAAAATCTGCTTGCAATAGAGTTTCCGTGTGAAATGCAGCCAGCAGTGGGAGCTGTTGCGCCAGCATGCCTATAAGCGGCGTCAGCACAACCCCGCCGATCGTCGCGCGCGCCCAGACATCCTCCGGCCCGGCCGCGAACGGCGAGAACGCCCCGAGCGTCGCCGATCCGGTGAGGGCGAATTGCGCGCAGAGCGACAGCACCGGATAAGCGACGGCGAGCAGCAGCGTCAGGTTCAAGAGCTCATAGGAAAACGCGCGCGCGACCGGCGATTTTCCCGGCGGCGCGTCGCCCTCCAGCGCGCGTTCGATGCGGTCGAGGAAGCCGAGCGTCCGGTCGCGATAGCCGTAATCGGCCTGCATCTGCCGGATCGCCGCGCGGAACTCGGCCAACAGCCCGGCGTCGGGCGGCGTCGCGGCGCCGGCGACCTGCCGTCGCAGGCCGGCAAGGAGATCCTGGAATCCTGCATGGCCGCGATCGCCGGCGAAGCCGAGGAGCTCCGCGGCCTGGAACTCGGCGAACGGCACCGGCGGGCGCACCTTGTCGAACCTCGCCTGGAGCAGCTTGCGCGCCTCCAGCGCCTCGGCGCTTTCCGCCCTGACGAACGTGCTGGCGACGCTGGCCTCGGTCCAGACCGTCACGACGGCCTTGGCCTTGGCGATCTCCTCGTCGAGCCGCCGCCGCCATTCTTCGCCGACGAAGAGCTCGAGATCCCAGAAGACCGAGAAACCTTCCGCCTCCAGCGCGGCGACCAGCGGCGTGACCCGCTCCCGATCCTTCCGCGCATAGGAGATGAAGATATCCGCCATCGCCGCCCCCTCTCTGTCCGTCGAGCTTAGCAAGGCTGCGAATGGCCGATAAGGAATAATCGCCGCGCAAGAAGCGTCATTCCAGGCCTCGCTGAAAGCGAGAACCCGGCAGGCCGACGGACGACGCGCAACCCATCGGCCTTCCGGGTTCGGCGCAAGCGCCGCCCCGAAATGACGGTTGCGGTCTTCGTCATTCCGCACGCGGCGCAGCGACCTGTCGCTGCTCCGCAGATGCGGAAACTGAAGCCCGCACGAATGTCGGATCCCGCATCTGCAGCGCAGGACTGCGTCCCGCGCGGCGTGCGGGATGACGGCATATTCCTGGTCGCCGCAACGGCCGGCGCGCCGAACAGCGCCCTTGCCGCCCGCCGTCGCCCTGTCTAAGAGCGGACGCGACATCGTTGCGCCGAGCGGGCGCATTTGTCGAGGGATCGCCGCGCGCCGTCCGTTCCTGATTGCGCTTTGTTCAGGGACTCTCGGCGAGATCCACGACAGCAAACAGAGGCGCCCCAGATGGTCGACGCAACCAAGCCAGACATCGTCTACACCAAGGTCGACGAAGCGCCGGAGCTCGCCAGCGCGTCGCTGTTGCCGATCATCCGGCGCTTCGCCGCCGCCGCGGACATCACCGTCGGCGTAAAGGACATCTCGCTCGCCGGGCGCGTCATCGCCGCGTTTCCCGAAGCGCTGACCGAGGCGCAGCGCCGGCCCGACGACCTCGCCGCCTTGGGCGAGCTGGTGAAGACGCCGGCGGCCAATGTCGTCAAGCTGCCGAACATCTCGGCCTCGGTCCCGCAGCTCGTCGCGGCGGTCAAGGAGCTTCAGGCGCAGGGCTATCGGGTCCCGGACTATCCGGAGACGCCGACCACGGAGGCGGAGAAAGAGGTCCGCGCGCGCTACGACGCGATCAAGGGCTCGGCGGTGAACCCGGTCCTCAGAGAAGGCAACTCCGATCGCCGCGCCGCCAAGGCGGTGAAGGCCTTCGCCCGCGCCAACCCGCACCGGATGGGCGACTGGACGGCGGCGAGCAAGACCCGCGTCGCCTCGATGAGCGGCGGCGATTTCCGCTCGAACGAGGTTTCCGCCACGCTCGGCGCCGCGGCGACGGCGACGATCGTGCTGGAGACCGCGCACGGCGAGACCGTGCTCAAGGAGGGCGTCTCCTATCCGGCCGGCGCGGTCGTCGACGCCACCTTCATGTCCGCCAAGGCGCTCGACGCGTTCCTCGGCCGGGAGATCGAGAAGACCAAGGCGGAGGGCGTCCTCTTCTCGCTGCACCTCAAGGCGACGATGATGAAGGTCTCGGACCCGATCATCTTCGGCCATGCGGTCAAGGCCTGGCTGGCGCCGGTGTTCGAGCGCTACGGCGACAAGCTGGCGAGCCTCGGCGTCAACCCGAACCAGGGCCTCGGCGACCTCTTGGATCGCGTGAAAGGCGCGCCGGAGATCCTGGCCGCCATCGAAGCGGTCGCCGCCGATCGCCCGCCGATGTACATGGTCGACTCCGATAGAGGGATCACCAATCTCCACGTGCCCTCGGACGTGATCATCGACGCCTCGATGCCGGCGCTGATCCGCGCCGGCGGCAAGGGCTGGGGCCCGGACGGCGAGGAGGCCGACGCGGTCTGCGTGATCCCGGACAACTCCTACGCGCCGGTCTATGACGAGACGATCCGGTTCTTCAAAGAGACCGGCAAGCTGAACCCGGCGACCGCCGGCACGGTTCAGAATATCGGCCTGATGGCGCAGAAGGCCGAGGAGTACGGCTCGCACCCGACCACCTTCGAGATCCCGGAAGACGGCGTGGTCAAGATGGTCCTCGAAGACGGCTCGGTCCTGCATCGGCACGAGGTGGAGAAGGGCGACATCTGGCGCTCCGCCTCGGCGCGGCGCGCGCCGATCGAGGATTGGGTCAACCTCGCCATCGACCGCCAGCGGGCCGAGGGCTGCGAGGCGATCTTCTGGCTCGACGAGACCCGCGCGCATGACGCGGAGCTGATCAAGATCGTGAAGCCGATGCTCGAGGCGAGGGGCGTCGCCGACAAGTTCCGGATCATGGCGCCGCGCGCGGCGACGCGGGCGACGCTGGAGACGATCACCAAGGGCGAAAACTCGATCGCGGTCACCGGCAACGTGCTCCGGGACTATCTGACCGACCTCTTTCCGATCCTCGAGCTCGCGACCTCGGCGAAGATGCTCTCGATCGTCAAGCTGATGCAGGGCGGCGGCCTCTTCGAGACCGGCGCCGGCGGCTCGGCGCCGAAGCACGTCCAGCAGCTCCAGGCCGAGAACCATCTGCGCTGGGACAGCCTCGGCGAGTTCTGCGCCCTCGGCGAGAGCTTCAAGTTCCTCGGCGAGGTCAAGGGCAACGCGCGCGCGACGGTGCTGGGCGAGGCCGTCGAGGCGGCGCCGCAGGGCGTTCTCGACCATGACCGCTCGCCGCGCCGCAAGGTCGGCGCGCCCGACACCCGCGACAGCCGCT
>CAZPTD010000425.1:0-3475 GCA_964588915.1 uncultured Neomegalonema sp.
GGTTCTTCTACGCCAATCGCTGCATCATTCCTTACGTCAACGAAGGCGTGCGCATGCTCGCCGAGGGCGTGCGGCCGGCGCTGATCGAGAACGCCGCGCGTCAGGCCGGCATGCCGGTCGGGCCGCTTCAGCTTTCCGACGAGGTCTCGCTCGAGCTCGGCCACAAGATCGCGGTCGCGACCAAGGCGGCGCTCGGGCCGGCCTATCCCGCGTCGCCGGCGGACGACGTCCTCAAGCTCATGGTCGAGGAGAAAGGCCGCCTCGGCAAGAAGGCGAACGCCGGCTTCTACGAGTATGACGAGAAGGGCAAGCGGACCCGGCTCTGGCCGGTTCTGGCCGAGCTGTATCGGCCGACGGCGCGCCAGCCCGACCTCGAGACCGTGAAAAACCGCCTGCTCGCGGCGCAGGCGCTCGAGGCGGTGCGGGCGCTCGAGGAGGGCGTGCTCGTCGACATCCGCGAGGGCGATGTCGGCGCGATCCTCGGCTGGGGCTTCGCGCCCTGGTCCGGCGGGCCGCTCTCCTGGATCGACATGCAGGGCGTTCCGGCTTTCGCCAAGACCTGCGACGATCTCGCGTCGCGTTTCGGTCCGCGCTTTACACCGCCCGCGCTCTTGCGTGAAATGGCGGCGGCGAATGACGGGTTTTATCTGCGATTCGGTCAGAGCGGATAGAGCCCGCCTCGCCTGAGCGGCGTCGAACGGCGCCGCCGGGAAGGGCCGGAATGAGCGAATCCAGTCTCGTGCCGAAGGCGCCGAGAGCGCCCATGGCGGCGCCGGCGCGTCAGGCCGGCGGCTATGGCGGCCGCGGACCGGTCGTCTTCTGGCAGGAGATCATCGGCGTGCTCCTGAGCGTGCTCACGCTCGGGATCTACCGTTTCTGGCTGCGCACGACGCAAAGACGCTACTATTGGTCGAACCTCGTCGTCCTGCGCTATCCGCTCGAATACAGCGGGCGCGGCGTCGAGCTTTTCATCGGCGCGTTGATCGCCTTCGTCATTCTGGCGTTCTATCTCGTCGTCGTCTTTCTGATCGTCAATCTCTGGGCGCTGACCAGCGTCGACATCGCCGCGCAACAGGCGATGATCCTGGCGATGCAGGTCGCGCTGGCGCCGCTCTTGCCGCTCGTGCCCTATGCGCGCTATCGGGCGCAGCGCTATTTCGTCGGCCGGATCCGTTGGCGCGGCGTGCGGTTCGCGATCGAGAACGCGGCTTGGCGCTATACCGGCCGCGCGATCCTCTGGGCGATCGCGATCGCGCTGACGCTCGGCGTCCTCAAGCCGCTCGCCGACTATCGCCAGCGCGCCTTCATCACGCGCCGCATGAGTTATGGCGACACGCCGTTCCGCCTCGGCGGCTCGCCGACCGGCCTCTATCGCAGCTTCACGCCGGTGCTGATCGGCGTCGTCGGCTTCCTCGCGACGCTGGCGCACGCCTTCGTCAACCGGCCGCTCTACGGGCCGTCGAACAACGCTCTCGCTTCGTTGACGCCGGTCTTCGTGATCGTCGCCGTCGTCGGGTATTTCTGGTACATATCCTGCCGACGCGCCTATTTCATTCGGCACACCACGCTCGGCGACACCGGCTTGTCGAACGCCATCCGCGGCGCGTCGGTGTTTTGGCTGCGCTTCCGAACCTGGCTGGCGACGATCTTGATCTCGAGCGCCTTCAGCGGCGTCGTCTACGCTGTGCTGACGGCGGTGGCGGCCGTGATCGGCGTGAGCGTCGATAGCCCGAGCCAGGGGCTTCAACTCGATTTCAGCCTCGCCACCGGCTTCTTCATCGTCTTTTACGTCGCCTCGATCGCGGCCGCCATCGGCGCCGCGGGCGCCTGCCATCAGGCCATCTTCGTCACCGGCATGATGCGGCGCGCCGCCGAGGGCATGCGGGTGCGCGACCCGAACTCGATCGACCGGACGCGGCAGCTCCCGGATGAGCGCGACCGCGACGCGGACGGCTTCGCCGACGCGATCGGCTCGAGTCCGTTTTGAGGCCGGCGGGAAAGGAAGCGGGGCGATGACGACGGCGTACTCGACCGAAGACGATCCACCGGTCGCGAGCGGGACCTATTTCGACGGCGTCACCGCGCGCGCGCAGGCGGTGCGGATCGTCCTCAACGGGAATCTGTTGGAGATCCGCGAGGAGGGAACGGAGCGGCGGCTGGCCGAATGGCCGCTCGCGAGCCTGCGCGCTCTTCATCGGGCGGCGGCGCGGGCTCGGCCGCTCGCGATCACCGTCGCCGAGGACGGCCCGTTGCCGATCGGCGCGTCGTCGAAGTCGGCCCGCCCGCAGGAACAGCGTCTGGTGATCGGCGTCGCGCGTGGCGGGCGGCGCCTCTCCAACACCGTGCTCGCGCGCGCGCCGAAGCTCTCCGAGCCCTCGGCGACGGCGAGACGCCTGCGCCGCACCGCCTTCATCGTCGCCGCCGGCGCCGTCGCCTCGATCGGCGCGCTGATCTTCTTTCTCGTGCCGTTTCTCGCGCAGGTGCTCGCCCGCGTCGTGCCGGTCGAGGCCGAGATCGCGCTCGGCGACGACGTCGCCGCGATCGTGCGCAGCGATCGGCGCTTCGGCAGGCGCCCCTGCGCCGCGCCGCCGGGCGTCGCCGCGCTCGCGAAGATGACCGACCGGCTGGCCGACGCGAGCGACGCGCATGTGCCGATCCGCGTCTCGGTGATCCGATCGCCGGAGATCAACGCCTTCGCGCTGCCCGGCGGGCGCATTTTCGTCTTCTCGGGACTGATCGACGCCGCCGCGTCGCCGGAGGAGGTGGCCGGCGTGCTCGCGCACGAGATCGGGCATGTCGTCGGCCGGGATTCGCTCGAGGCGATCATCCGCTCCGGCGTCACCTTCGCGATCTTCTCGACCTTGGGCGGCGACTTTTCGGGCGCGGCCGTCGGCGCGGCGATCGGCGACGCGATCGTCTCCGCTCAGTTCTCGCGGTCGGTCGAGGCGGAGGCCGACGACACGGCGCTGGAGATCCTCGAGCGCGCCGGCGTGCCCGCCACGCCGGTTTCGGGCTTCTTCATGAACTTGATCGAGCGCTACGGCGACAGCGACAACATCTTCTCGACCCATCCGCTGTCGTCGGAGCGGGCCGCGAAATTTCGCGACGCGACCGACGCCGTCGGGCCGCCGATCCTGACGCCGAAGGAATGGACGGCGCTCAGGGCGATCTGCGGCTGAACGGGGCGAAAGCCGACGCGGCGACGCGCGGCCGCCGCGCGCACGACGTCGGCGTTGCGAAGCGTCGTCGCGCCGCGCGGGCTGCGACCCTGCCGGCCTCCGGCCGGCTGGCGACCGACCCGCCCTCCGCGAGGTCGCATGATCCAATCCGCCAGCCTCAATTTGCAGAACTTGACGCACACAACCCGGCTTTCCGGGATGAGGCGTCATCGGCGTTGCATCCACCTAAAGCACATTCGAACGGTCGTGTGCGTCAAGTTCTGCAAATTGAGGCTGGCGGTTTTGGTCATGCGGCC
>CAZPTD010000426.1:0-3451 GCA_964588915.1 uncultured Neomegalonema sp.
AGCTTGCGCCACTGCACCAGGCCGAAGCGCCGCGGCAGCTCGCCGAGATAGATGTTCTCGGCGACGGTGCGCTCGCCGCAGAGGCTGAGCTCCTGGTGGATGAAGATGACGCCCTTGTCCTTCGCCTCGAGCGGCGAGCCGAAGGCGACCTCCTCGTCGCTGATGACGATCTCGCCTTCATCGGGCGCGTAGATCCCGCCGAGCACCTTCATCAGCGTCGACTTGCCGGCGCCGTTCTCGCCCATCAGCGCGTGCACCTCGCCGGGCCGGACGTCGAAGGAGACGCCGTCGAGCGCGCGCACGCCGGGGAAGGTCTTGACGATGTTCTCGAGCCGGAGAACCGGTTCCTGAGACGTCATATCTTCAACTCCTCTGCGCCCTTGCGGTTCAGCTGCCGGTCGAGGAAGAGCACGATGATGAGGATGAGGCCGATCACCAGATTGACCGTTTCGGTGTCGGCGCCGAGATGGCCGAGGCCCTTGCGCAAGGTCTGGATGGCGAGAACGCCGCCGAAGGTCGAGATGATCGAGCCCGAGCCGCCGGCGAGCTTGGTGCCGCCGAGCACGACCGCGGTGATCGCCCAAAGCTCGTAGAGCGATCCGTCATTCGGGTTCACCGAGCCGCTGCCGGAATAGAACACCACGGCCGAGAGCGCGGCGAGGAAGCCGATCAGCATGAAGTTGAGCACGAAATGCGGCCCGACCCTGATGCCGGCGTTGACCGCGGCCTCCTGGTTGTCGCCGATCGCGTAGGCGTTGCGGCCGTGCACGGTCCGCGTCATCAAGAGCCAGACGAGGGCCGCCGCGCCGAGCAGGAACCAGGACGGCGTCGCCAGCCCCAAGAACTCCGCCTCGGCGAAGTCGACCAGATCCCAGTTGAGATGCGAGGTCGGCTGCTCGCCGTTGTACATGAAGACGAGGCCGCGATAGCCGAGCATGGCGCCCAAGGTCACGATGAAGGCGTTGATGCCCGTCTTCCAGACGATGATCCCGTTGAGCGCGCCGAGCAGCACGCCGACGAGGAGCGCGAGCCCCCAAGCGGCGGCGGCGGCGAAATCGCCGAGCGCCTCGATCTGAGGCCATGTCTGGCTGTCGAGCAGGACGATGCCCGAGAGCGCGAAGGTCGCGCCGACGCTGAGGTCGATATTGCCGTTGATCATGATCACGGTCATGCCGATGGCGATGATGCCGATCGGCGCCGACTGCGACAGGACCAGGAGCATGTTGTCGACCGTCAGGAAAGACTTGTCGGAGGTCGACAAATAGTCGCCGGCGATGGTGAAGAAGGCGAGCTCGAACAGGATGAAGGCCCAGATCGCGCCGTATTTGACCGCGTTCCGGAGTTGCGCCTTCAGCCGCAGGCCGCGGAGATCCGCCGAGCCGGCGGCGACGTCTGGGATGTTCTGCGTCGTCATTGCCGCCTCCTCAAGCGATCGGTGAGAACAGCCGGCCGCGCTTGACCGCGATGTCGAGCCAGACCGCCAGCACGATGATCACCCAGGTTACGACGTTCTGGGCGTAGAAGACGAGGCCGGCGAGGATGACGCCGTTCTGGATGAAGCCGAGGATAAGGACGCCGAGCACCGTCTTGTAGATCGCGCCCGAGCCGCCGAGGAGCGAGGCGCCGCCGAGGATCACAGCGGCGAGCACCTCGAGCTCGAGCCCCTGACCGACCGTGTTCTGGCTGCCGAGCGAGCGGCTCGCCTGCAGAAGCCCGGCGCAGGCGACGCAGAAGGACGAGATCAGGTACGTCGTGAAGACGACCCGCGCGCGCGGCACGCCCGAGAAGGTCGCGGCCGTGCCGTTGCCGCCGACGGCGTAGACCTTGCGGCCGAAGGGCGTCTTGGCGAGCAGGAGCCCGAAGCCGAGCGCAAGCAGGCCGAAGATGATGATCGGCATCGGCACGCCGAGCAGCTCGCCCTGGCCGAACACGCTGAACCACGTGTTCTCCTTGTCGGCGATGTCCATGTTCTTGCCGCCCGAATAGGTGAGCGTGAGGCCGTGGATCGCCGAGAGCATGCCGAGCGTGACGATGAGCGAGTTGAGCCGGAGATAGCCGACCAGGAAGCCGATGAACGCGCCGAGGCCCATCGTCATCGCGAACATCGCGGGAATGCCGAGTTCGGGTCCGATCGTGTCGTGCAGATCCAGGACGACGATGGTCGAGAAGGACATCATCGAGCCGACGGACAGATCGAGATTGCCGCCGATCACGACGAAGGTGACGCCGATCGCCATGACGCCGAGGATCGCCGAGGACCGGATGACGCCCGAGATGTTGTCGAGGTCGAAGAACCGATCGTTCACCAAGGCGAAGCCGACGAAGAAGAGCACGAACGCGACGAAGATCCCCTGTCGCGCCAGAAAGTCGCCGATGGACGACTTGGTAACCGCTTCCATTTCTTCCTCCCGCCGGCCTTGTCGCGGCCGATCAGACTAACGTCATGCCGCCGTCGATCATGATGATTTGGCCGGTCATGTAGTCGCTCGCCGCCGAGGCGAGGAACGTCGTCGTGCCGGTGATGTCGGCCGGCGCGGCCACCCGTCCCTTGAGGATCGCCGCCGAGAACTCCCGCATCGCCTGGCCCGGCCGCTCCGCCGCGCCGATCTTCATCAGATCCTCGTCGACCTGCCGCCACATCTCGGTCGCGACGACGCCGGGCGCGAAGCCGGTGACGGTGATGTCGTGCTTGGCGAGGTCGCGCGCCGCCGATTGCGTCAGCGAGACCACCGCCCATTTCGACGCGCAGTAGGGCGCGACATTGTCGAAGCCCTGGCGGCTCGCGACGGAGGCGGTGTTGACGATCTTGCCGCCGGTTCCCTGCGCGATCATCTGCCGCGCCGCCTCCTGGCTGCCGATCAGCACGCCGAGGCCGTTGACGCGCATGATGAACTCCCAGTTCTCTTCGGTCACGTCGAGAAAGTTCATCGGCCGGTTGACGCCGGCGTTGTTGAATTTGACGTCGAGCTTGCCGAAGGCGTCGACGGCCTTGGCGATCATCGCCCGCACCGCCTCTCGGTTCGCGACGTCGACCTCGGCCCAGGCCGTCTTGCCGCCGCCGGCGCGCGCCCGCGCCTCGTTCTGCGTCGCCGCCCGCTCGGCCGCGTCCGCGTCGATATCGGCGAACATCACGTCGGCGCCTTCATCGAGCAGCGCCTCGCCGATCGCCTTGCCGATCCCGCGACCGGCGCCGGTGACGATGCAGGACCGCCCCTTCACCTGTCCCATGCGTCCGTCCCTGTGCGTTTTCGTTCGTTTGTCATGGGAGCCGCCGCGCCGCCCGTGGCGACGCGGCTTCTCCAAGATGGCGGCGCGGGCGCCGCCGCCCGCGCGTCATGCGCGTCTTAGAAGACCGGACGGTCGTACTCGCCCATGTTCTCCTGGGTGATCTTCGGCGGGTCGAAGTAGTTGAGGAACGGGACCTCTTCGCCGTTGAGAACGGCACTCGCCG
>CAZPTD010000427.1:0-3448 GCA_964588915.1 uncultured Neomegalonema sp.
AGGTCGCGGCGCGAGCGGTCGAGCCAGTAGAGGAGCTGGATCTCGCTGAACTCCTCGAGGCCGGCGAGCGCCGCCGTCCAGGGCTCGAACACCTCGACCCGGCATTCCGGCCCGTCGAGCGAGCCCTGCCGCGGACAGTCCTTGCGCTCCTTGAACGGCGTCCGGATCCGCCCGATGAAGCGGAGCCGAGCGTCGTCGGGCGCGCCCACGTCCACGGCGACCTCGTTCGGTCGGATGTCGTCCTTCCCGCTCATCCGGCGCGCGACCCGTTCGCTCGGGCGCGCCGCCGGATCTGAACGCGCAGCAGCTCCGCGGCGAGGCCGGCGACGAGGCCGAGAAGCGCGCCGCCGAAGAAGGTCGCCGCCGCCGCCGCGGCGATGACCGGCCGGCAATCCGGCCTTGCGTCGAAGACGCGCTTGCTGAAGGCGAGGTCGACGGCGGCGTAGGCGAGGAGCGCTCCGACCGCCGGCGTCGGGATCGCGACGAGCGCGTCGAGGAGCGCCGGACCGGCGAGCGCGGCGGCGCCGCAAAGGATGGCGAGGATCAGCGGCGCGCCGACGCCGCTCGCGCCGAAGCGGTGATGGGCGGCGACGCCGCCGGCGCCGTGGCACATCGGCAGCGCGCCGAAGGGCGCCGCGACGAGGTTGAGGAGGCCGCTCGTCGCCGCGAGCCGCCGCTCGGAGACCCGCTCCGGCGCATGCGGATAGAGCGACCGCGCCACCGCGGCGGCGACGACGACCGCGTTGAGCAGCGTGAGCGGCAGCTGCGCCGTCACGGCGGAAACGACGGCGCCGACGCCGCGCAGCCCGTCCGCCGCGCCGGACGCCGACGTCGGGTCGCCGCCGAGGCCCGGCGCGAAGAGCGCGCCGGCGATCACGACCGCGAGCGCCCAAGGTCCGCGCCGCCAGACGAGCGCCAAGCCGAGGACGAGAAGCGCCGCGAGCGCGATCGGCCAACCGGCCGCCATCATCTCGATCGCGGCGGCGCCGAGCATCAGGCCGAGGCCGACCTGCAGGCCCGTGACGACCGATTGCGGGATCGCGCGGGCGGCGCGCGTGAGCGTCGGCGTCGCGGCGAGCAGCAGGAGCGTCGCGCCGATGAGCGCGCCGGCCCAGGCGGCCTCGGCCGATGTGAGCCCGCCGGCGATCACGATCGCGCCGAGCGCCTTCATCGGCTGCACCGCGATCGGCAGCCGATAGACCGCCGCGACCAGGAGATAGCCGGCGGCGAAGCCGAGAAAGACCGGCGTCGCCGCGAAGACGCCGCCCGCGATCGCGGCGACGACATAGGGCAGAAACACGCCGAGATCGCCGAAGGCGCCCGACGCCTCGCCGAGGACCGAGCGCAAGCGCTCGATCCTGTCGCGGCGTCCGTGCGGGCGGTCTCGCATCCGTCGGTCCTTCTCGTGCGACGCGTCTCGTCCGCATCGAGACTAGCGGGCCGAGCGGCGTCGCGGAAGCGCCGAAAGACGCGCCGCCGCGGCTTGCGCCGCCGTCAAGATATGAGTGGATTTTACTGCGTTTTGCTGCAAACATTTCACCGGCAGGGAAGGAAGCGCAGGAATGGAAAGCTTTGGCGCCGTTCTCGGCGACGCTGTCGGCCTCATTCTCGCGGGCGATCGAGATCTCGCGGAGATCATCGGCCTGTCGCTGCGGGTGACGTTGAGCGCGGTGGCGATCGCCTGCCTCATCGGTCTGCCGCTCGGCGCGCTCGTCGGCGCGTTCCGCTTTCCCGGCCGCGCCGTGATCGCGGTCGTGCTCAACGCGCTCATGGGCCTGCCGCCGGTCGTCGTCGGCCTGACCGTCTATCTTCTGCTCTCCGCCTCCGGGCCGCTCGGCGCGCTCGGGCTTCTCTACACGCCGACGGCGATGATCATCGCGCAGACGATCCTCGTGACGCCGATCGTCGCCGCGCTCACCAAGCAGGCGATCGAGGATCTCAACCGCGAATACGCGGAGGAGTTCGCGTCGCTCGGCGTCGGGCCGGGGCGCCGGGTCGGCGCGCTCCTTTGGGACGCGCGCTACAGCCTGCTGACGGTCGCGCTCGCCGGCTTCGGCCGCGCGGTCGCCGAGGTCGGCGCGGTCATCATCGTCGGCGGCAACATCAACCATGTGACGCGGGTGATGACGACGACGATCGCGCTCGAGACCTCCAAGGGCAATCTCGAGCTGGCGCTGGCGCTCGGCGTCGTGCTGCTCGGCGTCGCCGTTCTCGTCAACGCGGTGGTCATGACCGTCCGCGCCTCGGCTGAAAGGCTCGCCTATGCTTGAAGCGTCGACGAGAGCGCAGATGGAGGCGGCCTTCGACGCCGCCGCGCGGCCGCAGCCGATCCTGGCGGCGAAGGGGCTGTCTGTCGACGCGCGCGCCAAGCGGCTCCTGCGCGGCGTCGACGTCGAGATCGCGCCCGGCCGCCGGACGGTGATCATGGGCGCGAACGGGGCGGGCAAGAGCCTGCTCCTGCGGTGCCTGCACGGCCTCGTCCGGCCGAGCGCGGGCGAGATCCTCTGGAACGGGCGGCCGCTCGACCGGGCGGCGCGGCGTGTTCAGGCGATGGTCTTTCAGAGGCCGGTGATGCTCAGGCGTTCGGCGCGCGCCAATCTGCGCTTCGCGCTCGCGGCGCGCGGCGTAAGGGCTTCCGAGCGCGCCGAGCGCGAGCGCTGGGCGTTGGCGACCGCGCGGCTCGAGGCGCTCTCGCGGCGGCCGGCGCGGGGTCTCTCGGGCGGCGCGCAGCAGCGCCTCGCGATCGCGCGCGCGCTCGCCTGCGCGCCCGACATTCTCTTTCTCGACGAGCCGACGGCGAGCCTCGATCCCGCGTCGACCCACGCCGTCGAGGAGCTGATCGACGCGGCGCATGCGCGCGGCGTGACGATCGTCCTCGTCACCCATGACGCAGGTCAGGCGCGGCGTCTCGGCGACGATCTGGTATTTCTCGATGACGGGCGCGTCGCGGAGCGCGGCGAGGCGCGGCAAGTGCTCGACGCGCCGCGATCGGAGGCCGCTCGGGCTTGGCTCAACGGTCGGCTCTTTCTCGGCGGCGCCGCGGAGCCGCGCTGAGTCGCCGAAATCAGGGAAACTCGTCATGCTCAGACGTTTCATTCTCGGCCTCGGGGCGGCGGCGTTGTCCGCCATCGGCGCCGGCGCGCCCGCCGTCGCCCAGAACGACTTCATCATCGTCCAATCGACGACCTCGACCCAGAATTCCGGGCTCTTCGACCACATCCTGCCGCTCTTCACCGAGAGAACCGGGATCGAGGCGCGCGTCGTCGCGGTCGGCACCGGCCAGGCGATCAAGAACGCCGAGCGCGGCGACGGCGACGTGCTCTTCGTGCATTCGAAGCCGGCCGAGGAAGCCTTCGTCGCCGCCGGCTACGGCGTCGAGCGCTTCGACGTGATGTACAACGACTTCGTCATCGTCGGCCCGGCGGCGGATCCGGCCGGCGTCGGCGGC
>CAZPTD010000428.1:0-3440 GCA_964588915.1 uncultured Neomegalonema sp.
CTTGTCATCCCGGCCAAGCGCGCAGCGCGCAGAGCCGGGATCCAGGGCCGAGGGGGCGAGCGTGCGGCGAACCGGCCCTGGATCCCGGATAAGCCTGCGGCTTTCCGGGATGACGGCGTCATCCCGGGATGACGGCGTCATCGGCGTTGCATCCACCTCAACAGATCCTGCTCTACAGACGCCGCCCGTCCCGCGGCGCCTCGGAGAGAAGCTCGCGCAAAAGCTTCCGACGCACGGCTTCGGCGAAGGTCTCTCGGCTGTCGGCGGTGATCACGAACGCGCCCGGCCCGCCGATGATCCGCTGCTCGAACGCCAATTCGAGATCGTAGCCGCCCGGCCGCCCGCTGCAGGTTCGACAGAGGACGGCGAGGCCGTTGATCGTCGCGCCGATCCCGAGCGCCGCGGCGCGGCCCTCCTCGATGGTCGGACCGTTCCAGTTGTTGGCGCTGTCCGCCGAGAAGTCGACCACGAGCCGCTCGCCGGCGTAGGCGTTGTTCTCCAGCATCTCCGACGCGCGCATCAGCGCCGCGCCGATGGCGTTGCGGCCGAAGGCGCGCCGCGGCGGCGCCGTCAGGGCGTCGGCGAAGGCGGCGGCGGCCTCGGGACCGTCGATCACCATCCAATCGACGACGACGTCCTGCGACGTGGCGGCGCCCCATTCGACATAGGCGACCGCGACGCGGCCGTAGTAACCGGACGTCATCGCCGCGATCACCTCGGGATCGCGAAACGCCGCGGCATAGCCCTGGCGCTGAAACATGATCTCGCCGTCGTCGATCGAGCCGCTCGCGTCTGCGAGCATGACGAGCTCGAGATCGACCCGCTCGCGCGCCTGCGACGCGGCCTGGATCGGAGCGAGCGCCGCCACGACGACGAGCGCGAGCGCGGCGGCGCCGAGCGCCCCGATTCGGCCGAGCGCCCATCCGCCGCGTCCCGGCGCCGCGCCGGGCTCGTCACGCAGGAAACTCTTCATCATCAATCTCCTCGCCGCTCGCCCGGTCCGAGCGTCGCCCAGCGAGGAGACCCGCGCAACCCGAATCGCCGCGACGCGGCGCGCGGCGCGCCCGGCGTCAGCGCGCCCGGCGCGGATTGAGATAGAGGTCGCGCTCGTTCGCCTCGAGCGCGCCGCGGATCCGTCCGGCGCGCATCTCGGCGGCGAGCGCGTCGACATGGCGCCGCGCGTCCTTGTTGAAGCGCAGCATCGCGCAGAAGAGCTGGAGCGTCATGTCGAGGGACGTCGTCGCATGCGCCGCCTCGCAGCGCACCTTCCAATAGCCGCCGACGCTGGCGAGCTTGCCGTCGATTACGCCGATCTTCCGATCCGACTGGTCGTAGAGGTCGTAATCCGCGCCGAAGCTGAACAGATTTTGCCGCAGCTTGTAGAAGCGCGGCCCGGCCTCGCCATGGATCGCGAAGGAGAATCGCTCCGGAAAGAAGGCGAGCTTGTAGGCCGAGCGCTCGAGCTGGATCGCGTGGTCGTTGCGCGCCGCGTTGATCATGAAGGCGAGCACGGTCATGCCGTCGGCGCCGTGGGTCAGCTGCAGCGACCGGCCGATCATCATGTCCATGGTCGCGCGCCAGCTCATCGTCTCGGAGAAGAGCTTGAGCACGAGCCGCTTCTCGACGCCCGACTTCTCCTTCCAGAGCCCTTCGCGATAGGCGACGACGCCGGTTCGCCGTCCGTCCTCGCGGATCTGGCCGATGACGTCCATGTCCTTGGTGAACTGGGTCGACTTCGCCCGATGCTGGGTCTGCTTCATGATGCCGATCTCGACATCGTTGATGCTCGTCGCCCAAAGATCGACCGCGAAGCGCCGATCGGTCGTCGCCGCCGCCGCCGTCCGCGGCGCGCCTTCCACAGCCGTCGCCATGATGTCTCTCCGCCCGCTCGATAAGTTGTAGCCTGCTCTCTTTGTTGCACCATATCTGCGAAAGAGATCGGCGTCGAGGGGCGAATGCGGTTTTGGAGGGAATGGCGCGCGGCGGCCGCAAATCGCGGGCGCAGCCGCTACAGATCGACGATCTCGGCGCCGCTCGCGCCGGCCAGGCGCGCGCTCAGGATCGACCGATGGCATCCCGCGGCGTCCGCTTCGAAGCAGAGGAGCGCCGCGCGGCGCGAGCGCGCGATCTCGTCGAGACGCGCGTAAGCGTCCTGCGCCTCCGGCGTCCGCATATGCTCTTCGTAGATCGCGCGCATCTCGCCGATGCGGCCGGCGCGCGCGGCGTCTCGTCCGGACTTCGGCGTGCCGAGCGCCCGGAGCTGGACATAGGCGACGCCCGCGGCCTCCAAGCTGGCGGCGAGCATGTTCTTGGAAAACCCGACGCGTCGAGACGACGCGACGGCGCGCACATCCACAAGCGTGTCGACCGAGGCCGCCTTCAGCTTCGACAGCACCTCTTCGAGCGTCGAGCGCTCGTAGCCGATCGTCGCGATCGGCGGCGGGCCTGCGCCCGCTGAGTCGCTGACGCCGGTCAGCTGCCGCTGCTCGAGCCGCCGCCGCCGCCGCTGCTCGACGCGGCCGGCGCGCCGCTTTCGTCGAGATAGCGCAGCGTGCCGTCGTAGCGCGTGCCCATTTCGATGCCGATGCCCTGATGCTGGATGTCGGCGTAGACGACCGCGGTCGAATGCAGCATGACCTGGCCGCCGCGGATGTCGCCCGACACGCGGCCATGGATGACGACGCGCTTGGCGATGATGCCGCCCTCGACCTCGCCGTTGAGGCTGACCGTCAGCACGTTGCACTCGACATTGCCGCGCACCTTGCCGTCGACCCGAATGTCGCCGGCCGACATCACGTCGCCGTTGATCAACAGATCGCCGCCGAGCACGCTCTCCCCGGCAGTGCGGCCCGAAGCGGCTGTCGTCGCAGGAACGGCGCCTTGATTGCGCGTCGTTACGCTCGAAAAACTCATCTTCTTATCCCTCGTCACGGCCGATCTTCGGGAGCGGTCGGCGCCGGCGGTTTGGACTTCGAAACCGTATCAGGTTTGGCCTACGTCGATTGAAGCTACGGCTCAACACCATATTTCTAGATTTACGCAATTTCGAGAACCGCGTTGACCGAGCTGCGTTCTTTTGGCGGCGCAGCGCCCTCGGCCGACAGCTATGACGGATTTGACCTCGGCGCGATTTCGCGGAATGAGGCGCAGGCGATCTTTTCCGAGGAGCGGGGCAAATGGGCTTCAAATGTGGAATCGTCGGCCTGCCGAATGTCGGCAAGTCGACCCTCTTCAACGCGCTCACCCGAACCGCGGCCGCGCAGGCCGCGAACTTTCCGTTCTGCACCATCGAGCCCAATGTCGGCGAAGTCGCCGTGCCGGACGCGCGCGTGTCCAAGCTCGCCGAGATCGCCGGCTCGAAAGAGATCATCCCGACGCGCCTCACCTTCGTCGACATCGCCGGTCTCGTGCGCGGCGCCTCGAAGGGCGAGGGTCTCGGC
>CAZPTD010000429.1:0-3439 GCA_964588915.1 uncultured Neomegalonema sp.
GTCGCCTCGCGCGTCCGCCTCGACCCAAACGAGCACCGCGCCCTGACGCTCGCGCAGGAAATGCCAGGGCACGATGTTGGCGTGATGCTCCATCGCCGTGAGCAGGATCTCGTCGCCCTCTCGGATCCTCGGCTCGGCCCAGGACGACGCGACGAGGTTGATCCCTTCCGTCGTGCCCGAGGTGAAGACGATCTCGCGCTCCTCGCGCGCGCCGATGAAGCGCTGGATCTTGCCGCGCACCGCCTC
Organism: uncultured Neomegalonema sp.; assembly: GCA_964588915.1. Classification (GTDB taxonomy): domain Bacteria; phylum Pseudomonadota; class Alphaproteobacteria; order Rhodobacterales; family Rhodobacteraceae; genus JALEGB01. The sequence continues at coordinate 247 of CAZPTD010000429.1, forward strand.
GTACTGCTCCGTGGCGATGTTGGAGAGAAAATGCAGGCCGCGATGGACGTTGGCGTATTCCGAGGCGTAGCTTTTCGTCACCGCGTCGATCACCGCCTGCGGCTTCTGGGCGCTGGCGCCGCTGTCGAGATAGACGAGCGGCTTGCCGCGCACGTCGCGCGACAGGATCGGAAAGTCGGAGCGGATCTTTTCGACATCGTAAGACATTCGGTCGTCTTTCGTTCAGGCTCCGGCGAGCTTCTCGAGCTCCCTCAGGATGAGATAGAAGATGAGCGCGCCCGGCATCAGCGCAAGAAACGTCTTGCCCGTCGATTTGAAGCCATGGGCTTCGGCGATGAACGCGGCGAGCGCGTAGAGGGCGTAGATATTGAGGACGCCGCCGAGGAGCATGATGTTCGGCAGCATCTGCACGCTCGTCGAGAACATCAGCGTCTCGACCAGGATCGTCAGCGGCGCCAGCACCGCGAGAAGCCAGGCGCCGAACACGGTCCGCATCGCCGCGAGCGAGCCCTTGCCCTCGAGACGCGCGCCGATCATCCACGCCGCGCCAGCCCCGATCGACACCGTGATGACATGCGCGGCGAGATCGTTGACCACGCGCAGCCAGAACGGGCCGAGCGGCGCGAACCGCGTCTGCGCCGGCATCTCGCTGATCCGGCCGGCGGCGAACTCTTCCGCGGCGCGCTGATCGTAATAGGCGAAGAACGCGTTGACGACATCGACGATCGTCGCGCCGAAGCCGGTCTCGAGAAGCTTCGTCGCCGCCATGAACACGCAGCTGGCCGTAACCGCGAGAAGAAGGCCGTCATAAGCCCTCGGCGGCGGATCGAGCACCCGCCGCGCCGCGCGTCGCGGCGACGCAAGCGACAACCCGATAAGTGACAAATAACTTGCGACCATGCCTAAAGAATCCCCATCGCGCCTGCGCGTCACAGGATGCGCGTCAACCCCCAGAGGATCCCTGCGAGCCCGATTGCGGCGGCCAACATGACGCCGAGAACGCGCGTTTGCGATCGAAATCCATGTGCGCCGGCGATGCACCCCGCCCATATCACGAAGGCGAGCGCGAGCAGAACCGTTTCAACGGCGAAGCCGCCGATCGACGCCCAGGCGAACGCGTCCTGCGAAAGCTCGCGCGCCGCGACCGTGCCGAGCGCCGAGACGACGCTCTGCAGGAAGATCGCCGGCGCCGAGACCAGGACGCCCCAAACGAGCGCGGCGCGGCTCTCGTAATGGCCGCCGGTCCCGCCGAAGGCGCGGCAGATCGGCGTCAGCAGCGCCGCGACGAGATAGACCGCGAGCGCGGCGACCAAGAAACGCGTCACGAGGACGCCCATCAGGCCTTCCTGCACCAGATCGGGCGGCGGCGGCTCCGCGGGATCGAAGCGCGCCGTCATCTCGATGACGCCGCCGAAGGCGTGCATCAGGAGCGCGACCATAAGGAAGCTGAGGAGCGTCGACTCGCTCGGCCGCTCGGCGATCAGGCGCTTGGCCGCGCCGCTGAAATCCCAGTACGAGGCGCGGATGCGCCCGATCAGCCCGGACGGCGCGCGTATTTCCGCGCCGCCGCTCACGCCGTGCGCGCCGCGATCAACGCCGCGGCCTCGGTCCGCATCGCCGCCTGGAGCGCCGCGTCGGCGATCTCTTCGATCGCCTCCTCGATGAACGCCTCGATCAGCATCGCCTCGGCCGCGCGACGCGGCAGGCCGCGCGAGCGCAGATAGAAGAGCGCGGTCTCGTCGAGCGCGCCGGTGGTCGAGCCGTGCGAGCATTTGACGTCGTCGGCGTAGATCTCGAGCTCCGGCTTCGAGGTGATCGCCGCGCGTTCGCCGAGGACGACGCCCTGGCTGATCTGATAGCCGTCGGTCTTCTGCGCCGCCTGCTCGACCAGGATCTTGCCCTGAAAGACCGCCTTGGCCTCTTCCGAGACGACGGTCTTGAAGACCTGCCGGCTCTCGCCGCGGAGCGCGCGATGCGCCAGGAACAGCGTGTTGTCGATCGTCGCCGCGCCGACGCCGATCACGCCGCCAGCGACATGGGCGTTGACGTCGTCGCCGTCGAGCCAGAGGACGGTCTCGTTGCGGAAGAGCTGATCCGCGGCGGCGGCGGACGAGAGCGTGAAGCTCTTGAGCATGGCGCCTTCGGCGATCGACGCGACGAGATGCGTCGCCGCCTCCTTGAGCGCCGGATCGGTCTGGCTCCTGACGTGATGCAGCGCGCCGCCGGCGCCGATGGACGCCTCGACGAGGCTCAGATGGCGATCGCCGCCCGGCCCGGATTCGAGCAGCGTCGCCTCGGCGCCCGGCTCGACGCGGACGATCGCGCGGAACGAGGCCGCGCCGGCGCCGGCCGCGAGATGTCGGATATGGACCGGCTTCGCCGCCTTCTCCGCCGCCCGGATCGCGACGCCGTCGACCGCGCCGGCGCCGGCGTAGGCGGCGAGCGGCCGCGCCACCGGCTCCTGCGCCCGCGCCTCGAGCGCGCCGAGCGTCTCGCGCGCCCAATCCGGCGCGCCGTCCGCCAAGGTCGCGATCTCGAGGCCCGCGGCGGCGAGATCGTCCGAGAGATCGGCGCGGAAGCGGCCCGAGACGAAGACCAGCCGCGTCGCGTCGATCGCCTCGAACGGATCGGCCGCGCTCGCGGGCGCGCCGCCTTCGGCGAAGGGCAGCGGCTTGGTCAGCCGCGTCGGGTCGGTGAAGCGCCAATACTCGTCGCGCCGCACCGGCGCGCCGAGCGCCCGGAAGCGATCGGCCGCCGCGGCGGCGGCCGGCGTCTCGAGCGACGGCGCGTCGGCGAGGAGCGCCTCGGCGAGCGCGCGCTTCTGCTCGGCCAAGGCGGCGCGAGCCGCGTTCGGATCCGCCATTCTCCGCCCTCCCCTACGCCAGCGCCTTGAGGCTCGCGTAGCCTTCCGTCTCGACTTTGAGCGCGAGTTCCGGCCCGCCGGTCGCGACGATGCGGCCGTTCGACATGATGTGAACGAGATCGGGCTTCAGATGATCGAGCAGCCGCTGGTAGTGCGTGATCACGAGAAAGCCGCGATCCGGCCCGCGCAGGTTGTTGACGCCGTCGGCGACGAGCTTCATCGCGTCGACGTCGAGGCCGCTGTCGGTCTCGTCGAGCACGCAGAATTTCGGCTCCAGCACCGCCATCTGCAGGATCTCGTTGCGCTTCTTCTCGCCGCCCGAGAAGCCGA
>CAZPTD010000430.1:0-3438 GCA_964588915.1 uncultured Neomegalonema sp.
GCGCGAGTATCTCCCCCCGAATGCCGTCGACGTCTCCGAAGATCCGCCGCCCGTGACGTTCGCGTACACGACCGGGCCGACCGACGCGCCGCCAGACGCGGCCGAGGCGGCGCTCGACGTCGCCGGCGCCGGCGAAGAGCCCGGCGGCGCCGCCGTGGCCGCCGCGCCGCCGCCCGCCGAGGCGGAGGCCGCGCCCGAAAGCGCCGCGCCGGCCGTGGCGCCGATCCCGGCTCCCGCCCCGCGCGCGGGCGCCGCCGCCGACCCTCTCGTCGGCGCCGCCGCGCCGACGCCCGCCTCCGCGCCGGCCGGCCCCGCGATCTACCAGGTGCAGCTCGCCGCCCTCGACAGCGTCGAGGCCGTGGAGCGGCGCTTCGAGGAGGTGCGCGCGGAGCATCCGGATCTTCTCGGATCGCTGTCGCTCGACGTGCAGCCCTTCAATATCGACAATCTGCGCCTCTATCGCTTGCGGATCGGCGACTTCACCAGCCGCGACGACGCGAGCGCGCTTTGTCAGGAGCTGAGCGCGCGCGGCGTGGACTGCTTCCCCGCGACGAAGTAACCTCGGCGCCGAGCGAGTAGGCGGTCGGCGCATGGGCGGCGGCCGGTGGGCGGCGAGGACGGGACTTTGACCTCAGGCGGAGCGGAAGCCTCGATGGGCGCGGTCGAACCGGCCGTCGAGGCGGCGTCGGAATGCGCGCCGGAGGGCGCGCGGGCGGCGATCGTCGGTCTTTCGGGGCCGGCGTTGAGCGCGAGCGAGGCGGATTTTCTCGCCGACGCCAAGCCGTGGGGCGCAATCCTCTTCACACGCAACATCGAGACGCCGGCGCAGACCGCCGCGCTCGTCGGCGAGATTCGGGCGGCGCTCGGATGGCGCGCGCCGATTCTCGTCGATCAGGAGGGCGGCCGGGTCGCGCGGCTCCGCGCGCCGCATTGGCGCGAATGGCCGCCGGTCGGTCTTTGGTGCGCGGCGGCGGATGCGGGCGCGCTTGCCGAGGCGGCGCTCTGGGAGGCGCTTTGGCTGCGCTACCGGCTGATCGCCCACGAGCTCTCGGCGCTCGGGATCGACGTCGACTGCGCGCCGCTTCTCGATCTGCGCCTGCCGGGCGCCCATGACGTGATCGGCGATCGTGCGCTCGGGGCGGCGCCGGCGCGGGTCGCGGCGCGGGCCGCGATCGTCGCCGAGGCGCTTGGCGCCGGCGGCGTCCTTCCGGTCGCGAAGCACATGCCGGGCCATGGCCGCGCCGATCTCGACAGCCACATCTCGGCGCCGAGGACGACGGCGGCGCGCGCGACGCTTTCGGCCACGGATTTCGCGCCCTTCGCCGCGCTCGCGGATCTGCCGCTCGGCATGACCGCGCATGTGGTCTATGAGGATCTCGACTCGGAACGGATCGCGACCGTCTCGCCGCGCGTCGTCGGCGAGGTCGTTCGCGGCGAGATTGGGTTCGACGGGCTGTTGATGACGGATGATCTCGCGATGGGCGCGATGGCGGGCGATTTCGCCGAACGGGCGCGCTCCGCGCTCGCGGCCGGCTGCGACGTCGTCCTGCATTGCAGCGGCGATCTCGCCGAGATGACCGAGACGATGCGCGCGACGCCGGCGCTCGCGGGCGACGCGCGGCGCCGGGCGGACGCGGCGACGCGGGCGCGCCGGACGCCCGAGGCCTTCGACGCCGAGGCGGCGGAGCGGCGATTGGGCGCGCTCGATCCGCCCGGCTGGCCGGTGGGAGACGCCTATGGCTGACGACGAGACGCCGAACGCGGCGGCCGCGGACGCGGAGGCGCAGACCGCGGAGACGAAGCGGGCCGAGGCCGCGTCGCCGGCCGCCGCCGGCCGCGGCGACGGCGCGCAGGCCGAGCAGGACGGTCTTTTCGCCGCGGCGGCGGAGCGCGAGGATCCGCTCGTCCTCAATCTCGACGGCTATGAAGGGCCGCTCCATGCGCTGCTCGACCTGGCGCGGCTGCAGAAGGTCGATCTGAGGAAGATCTCGGTTCTGCAGCTCGCGGAGCAGTATCTGCAGTTCATCCGCGAGGCGCGGCGGCTCCGGCTCGACATCGCCGCCGACTATCTCGTGATGGCGGCCTACATCGCCTACATGAAGTCGCGGCTCCTCTTGCCGAAGATCGTCGAGGAGGACGACGAGCCGAGCGGCGAGGAGATGGCGGCCTATCTCGCCTTTCAGCTCCAGCGTCTCGAGGCCGTCCGCGGCGTCGCCGACGAGATCTTCGCTCGATCGCAGCTCGATCGCGACTTCTTCGCGCGCGGCGAGCCGGAGAAGCGGCGGATCACGACGCGCGTCGAATGGGTCGCGACGCAGCACGACCTTCTGATGGCGTATTCGCGCCAGGCGAGCAAAAAGAGCTTCCAGCCGCTGCATCTCGACCGTCGATCCGTCGTGGCGATCGACGAGGCGTTGGTGCGGCTGAGAAAAGCGCTCGGCGTTCAGATGGACTGGCGCGAGCTCTACAGCTATCTCGCGCCGGAATGGCGCGACGAGGAGCACGCCCGCTCCGCCGTGGCCAGCACCTTCGCCGCGACGCTCGAGCTCGCGAAGCTCGGCCGCCTCTTCCTGCGCCAGGACGAGCAGTTCGGTCCGCTCATGGTGATGCCGCGGGCGGAGGGCGACCGGCGCATGATCGAGGAGGAGGCGGCGCGCGCCTCCGAGGCGTTGAGCGCCGCGGACGCGGCCGCGGCGGCGCAGGCCGGTTCGGAGGGCTGGAGAGACGAGGAGGCGCTCGAGAAAGAGGACGCCGGCGAGGGCGCCGCGATCGAAGAAGAGGGCGGCGCGACGCGAGGAGGCGGCGCATGATCAGATTTCCATTCCCGAGACAGAAGAAGGGCGTCGAGGAGCCGGACGCGCCGTCGGTCGGCGAGGGCGCCGCGTCGACGAAGGACGAGGCGCCGAGCGCCGGCGACGAGGGCGCGTCGAAGACCGGGCACGCGGCCGCAGAGGCGGCCGAACGCATCACCGAGGCGCTCGAGAGCGAGCGCTTGGCGGAGCCCGACGGCGCGGTCGCCGATCGCGCCGAGCACGGCGCGCCGAGCCTCGAGGAGCAGGAGCGCATGGTCGAGGCGATGCTCTTCGCCTCGGATCAGCCGCTCTCGACCGCCGAGCTCGCGAGCCGGATGCCGATCGGCTGCGACGCCGCCGTCGCGGTGCGCCGCGTCGAGGAGCGCTACAAGGAGCGCGGCGTGACGCTCGCGCGCGTCGCCGGCAAATGGGCGTTCCGCACCGCCTCGGATCTCGCGCATCTCCTGGTCGGCGAGGCGGTCGAGCAGCGCAAGCTCTCGCGGGCCGCCGTCGAGACCCTGGCGATCATCGCCTATCACCAACCGACGACGCGCGCCGAGATCGAGGAGATCCGGCAGGTCGGCGTCTCGAAGGGCACGATCGACCTCCTGATGGAGCTCGAATGGATCAAGCTCGGACGGCGCCG
>CAZPTD010000431.1:0-3394 GCA_964588915.1 uncultured Neomegalonema sp.
ATGTGCTTTAGGTGGATGCAACGCCGATGACGCCGTCATCCCGGAAAGCCGCAGGTTTGTCCGGGATCCAGCGCCAATTCGCCGCACGCTCGGCCCCTTGGCCCTCGATCCCGGCTCTGCGCGCTTCGCGCTTGGCCGGGACGACGAGGGCGAGGTCGGCTCCATCAGAACCGATCAGACGATAGCTGGAGCGCCGGCGCCGCGAAGGCGCGGCGAGAGGCCGGAGGAGCGGCATGACCCTCGAACGCTGCTGCGTCTGCGGCGACCCGATCGTCGATCTGCCCGGGCAGACCGCGATCCTGCCGACCTATGCGCTCGAGCCGGGCGACGCGGCGCTCGCGGCGGGCGTCGTCGGCCCGTGCTGGCAGAGCGCGCTCATCGCCTCGCCTTGGGGCGCGCATTGGGCGGAGCGGCTGGCGGCGCAATACGCCGTGATGGGGCTGATCGCCCGGCCGCGCGACGGCGCTTGGCGCGCCTTTCGCAGCCGAAATCTGCCCGAGCTGACCTTGCTCCGCGACGACGGCCGCCAGATCGACCTCAGGCTCGATCGGCCGCGCCGGGCGACGGCGCGCGGGCTGCTGGCGACGATGCGCCCGCGCGAATGCAATCTTCATCTCGGGCCGACCCGCGCGCCGCTCGTCGCCGACATCCAAAGCCGCTTGAGGCGCGACGGCGTCTATCCCGTGCGCGCGATCTTCGACGCGCTCGGCGTCGCGCGCCGGCTGCTCGACGCCGAAACGCTCGCAGACGCGTCTTTGCGCTTCGACGCGGAGCTGGCCGAGTACTGGACGAAAGGCGCCGTCTCGGCGCTGCTCGAGCACTCTCTTTTCGTCCCGAGCGCGGCCGCCGGATTGGTCGCTTCCGAGCCCGATCAAGGCCCGCCTTCCTGGGCGCGGACCGACGGCGCGTGATCAGCCGCGCGTGACGCCGACGCGAGCGCGGCTTGAGCCGACCGGGGCGGCGGACTAATTCGCATTATCGACAATCGTCGGAAACGCCGGTTGAGTCGCTGTTGCGACGCCCGCAGCGCGAGAACCGGCGCGCGCCGGCCAGAGAAACGGGGGCGGAAACGCCGCCAAAGGAAGGAACCTCTGCATGACCATACGCCAAAGATCCTGGATCGCCGGCGCCGGGGCGGCGTTCGCCCTCGCTTTCGCCGTCGTCGCCGCGCCCTCGTCGGCGCAGAACGCCGAGCCGCGCGAGATCGCGCCGCGGGGCGCGCTGACGCCGCATGAGCAGGCGGTCGTCGAGCTTTTCGAAGACGCGCGCGACAGCGTCGTCTACATCTCGACGGCGCAAGCGTCCTTCGGCCCGGAGACGGGCCCGAGCGATCGGACGCCGGTCGGCGCCGGCTCGGGCTTCTTCTGGACGACGGACGGCTACGTCGTGACGAACTATCACGTGGTCGCCGAAGCCTCGGGAATTACGGTTCTGCTGGTCGACGGCCGCCAATTCGACGCGACCTATGTCGGCGGCGACCCGATCCACGACGTCGCGGTCGTCAAGATCGCGATCGAGGGCGACGCGCCGCGGCCGATCCCGGTCGGCACGAGCGCGGATCTGCGCGTCGGCCAGAGCGCCTACGTGATCGGCAGCCCGTTCGGCCTCGATTGGTCGCTGACCGCCGGCGTCATCTCGGCGCTCGACCGGCGCATTCCCGCCGCGCGCGGCGGCCTCATTCAGACGGACGCGCCGATCAACTCCGGCAATTCCGGCGGCCCGCTCATCGACAGCGCCGGCCGGCTGATCGGCGTCAACACCGCGATCCTGAGCCCGTCCGGCGTCAACGCCGGCGTCGGCTTCGCGGTGCCGGTCGACATCGTCAACCGCATCGTGCCGGAGATCATCAACACCGGCGACTACGCGGCGCCGATCATCGGCGTCAGCATCGATTCGCGGGTCAACGAGGCGCTCCAGCGCGACGGCGTCTCCGGCGTCGCGGTTCTCGGCATCGTGCCGGGCACGCCGGCGGAGAAGGCGGGCCTCGAGCCGGCCGAGACGAGCCCGCAGGGCGAGTTCACCGTGCGCGACGTCATCGTGGCGGTCGACGACGACGAGATCTCGACGGTGAGCGATCTTCTCGACGCGGTCGATTCGCGCGCGGTCGGCGACGAGGTGGTGCTGCTCGTCGAGCGCGACGGCGCCCGCCGAGAGGTGACGGTGCGGCTCGGACGGCGTCCGTAGGGGCGCGGCGAGAGCGGGCCGGAGTTCATCCTCCGTCCCGGACCCGCCAACGGCGCGCGCCGCCTGCGCGCGCGACGAGGAGATCGGAATCGGCGAGCCGCGTCGGGTCGAGGCGGACGGCGATCGCGCCCATGTCCCGCTCCGACGTCATCCCGCTTCGAACGCCACCAGCAAGTCCTTGGCGTCGACCTGGGCGCCGGCGCCCACGACGACCTTTTCGATCACGCCCGCGCGCTCGGCGTGGATCGCCGTCTCCATCTTCATCGCCTCGATGGTGAGCAGGAGATCGCCCTTGGCGACCTTCTGGCCCTCCTTGACCGCGATCGTCGAGATGAGGCCCGGCATCGGCGCCGGCACATGGTCGGGATTGCCCTCCTCGGCCTTCGGATGCTTGGTCGCCGAAACCGCGGCCGAGCGGTTCGGCACGCGGGCGGTGCGCGGCTGGCCGTTGAGCTCGAAGAAGACCTTGACCATGCCCTCTTCGTCGGTCTCGCCGACCGCCTGGAGCCGGAGCACCAGCGTCTTGCCCGGCTCGAGATCGATCAGCGCCTCCTCGCCGGTCTCCATGCCGTAGAAGAACATCGGCGTCGGCAGCTGGCGCACCGGCCCGTAGAGCCGGCGCCGGCCCATATAGTCGAGATAGACGTTCGGAAACATGACGTAGGAGCAGAGATCCTGGTCGTCGACGGCGATGCCGGGCATCAGCTCTTCCGCCTCGGCGCGGCGCGCGTCCATGTCGATCGGCTCCAGCACCTCGCCCGGCCGCACCGTGAGCGGCTTCTCGCCCTTGAGCGCCTTCTTCTGCAGCGCCTTCGGGAATCCGCCGGGCGGCTGGCCGAGCCCGCCGCGCAGGAAGTCGACCACCGAGTCCGGGAACGAGATCTCCTTGTTCGGGTTTTCGACATCCTCGCGGGTGAGCTCGGCCGAGACCATGGCGAGCGCCAGATCGCCGATCATCTTCGAGGTCGGCGTCACCTTCGGCACATCGCCCATCATCTGGTTCACATCGGCGTAGGTCTGGGCGATCTCGTGCCAGCGGTCGTCGAGCCCGAGCGAGCGCGCCTGCGCCTTCAGATTGGTGAACTGACCGCCCGGCATCTCATGCAGATAGACCTCGGAGGCGGGCGCGCGCATGTCGGTCTCGAACGCGGCGTACTGGCCGCGGACCTCTTCCCAATAGGTCGAGATCTCGCGGATCGCGCTCGAGTCG
>CAZPTD010000432.1:0-3390 GCA_964588915.1 uncultured Neomegalonema sp.
CGCGCCGGCGACGCTCCGCCGCCCGGCGCCGCGCCGGCGCGGACCGCCGCCGGGGCGCCCCTTCGCGCACGTGACTTGAGCGCATCGCGCGCCTTCGACGCGCGGCGCGGGCGCGGATCGGCGCGCGGCGCGGCCTTGCGCGCCGACGCGAGGAGAACCAGGTTCGGCTGAGCGCGCCCCTCGGCGGCGCGCCGTCCCTTGTCGGGTCCGCCCGCGGCCCGGTCGCGCGCCGCGGCGCCGCGTTCGGAAAGCCCTCGCGATGAGCGACGTCTCGCCCTCCAGTTCCGCCGCCGCCGGCGCGCGCGGCGACGCCCATCATCTCGGCGTGGCGCTGATGCTCGGCGGCGTCGCGACCGTGCCGCTGATCGACCTCTTCGCCAAAGCGCTCGGTCAGGGCTATTTCGGCGCGGAGGGCGCGCCGCCGCTCTGGGTCGTCGGCGAGCCGATGGCGCCGATGCAGATCGCCTGGGGCCGCCTGCTGATGCAGGTCGCGCTCCTCGCGCCCGTCGTCGCTCTCGTCACGCCGGGCGGATTCCGGATCCCGCGGCGCTTCGGCCTCGTCGCGCTCCGCGGCGCGCTCTTCGCCTTCGCCGCCGTCGCCTTCTTCACCGCGCTGCGCTATCTCGGCCTCGCCGAGGCGATCGCGATCTTCTTCGTCGAGCCGTTGATCCTCACCGTGCTCTCGGCGCTGTTTCTCGGCGAGCGGATCGGCTGGCGGCGCGTCGCCGCAATCTCGGTCGGACTCGTCGGCGCCGCGCTCATCATCCAGCCGAACTTCGTCGAGGTCGGCTGGGCGGCGCTGCTGCCGCTCCTCGCCGCGCTCTGCTTCGCGGTCTACCTCATCCTGACGCGCATGCTCGCCCGCGACCAATCGACCGTGGCGCTCCAGCTCTGGACCGGTCTCGTCGGCTTCGCCGTCGCCAGCGCGATCATGGGCGCCGGCGCGGTCGCCGAGACCGCATGGCTCGCGCCGATCGCGATCGATGCGCGGCACTGGCTGGTCTTTCTCGGCATGGGCGTGATCGGCGCGACGAGCCATGTCGTCATCGCCGCCGCTTTCCGCTATGTCGAAGCGTCGGTCCTCGCGCCGCTGCAGTATTTCGAGATCTTCGGCGCCGCGCTTCTCGGCTGGCTCGTCTTCGACGAGACGCTCGACCAGGCGACGCTGATCGGCCTCGGCCTCATCGTCGGATCGGGCGTCTTCGTTCTGCGCCGCGAGCGTCGGCTGAAAGAGGCCGGCGCGCGCGAGATCGTCCATCCGATCGCGCCGCCGAAGCGCCAGTAGCGCGGCGGATCCTATCCGCTGGCGGCCGAGAGCCGCGCCGTCGCCGGATCGTAGTAGATCACGCTCGGCAGAACGAGCCCGTCCCACATCCGGAGCTCGAGCCGCACCTCGATCAGGCCGCCCGGCCGCCCCGGGCCGGCTTTGACCGACACGACGTCGGCGGAGACGATGTCGTGAAACCGGTAGCTCTTGGAGATGTCGCAGATGCTGAAGAACTCGCAGGAGAACTGCCCCAGCGTCTCGCCGGGCGAGCGATTCGGCCGGTGCAGGAAATTGAACTGCTCGGTGAAATAGGCCGGATCGACGAGATCGAGGAAACCGAGCATGTTCTGCGTCGCGAGCGCGCGCTTCAGATTGTTGAGCACGTAAGGCAGATGCGCGTCGCCCGACCCGTCGGCCGCCCGCGCGAAGAGCTCGAGCATCGCGTCGGACGGCTCGGCCGAAGCCTGCCCCTGGCCTTGCTCCTGCTCTCGCTCCTGCGCGGACGCGGCGGCGGCGAAGACGGAAGCGGCGACCGCGACCGCCAGCGCCGCGCGCCGGCCGACGCGCCAAAGTCCGAAAGCTCCGCCGACGTCTCGACCGCTCGTCATCATCGCACTTCCCCGCCAATTCCGGCGACCGCCGCGCCGCGGCTCGATAGGCCACACTGCCGGCGGCGCCGGCTAGGCCACAGCGTTTTCCGCCGTAAGCCCGAGATATAGCGCATAAAGCAACAAAAGGAGCACGCCCTCGGCGCGCGACAGCCGCGTGAAGGTCGCGGCGACGAAGAGCGTGCCGAGCGTGGCCGCGAGCATCGCCCAGAGATCGAAAGCGAGGACGGTCTTCGGCGTCTCGATGGCGCCGAAAAGCGCGGTCGCGCCGCCGATGCAGAGGACGTTGAAGATGTTCGAGCCGAAGACGTTGCCGATCGCCATGTCCGTCCGGCCCTTGAGCGCGGCGGCGACCGTCGCGGCCAACTCCGGCAGAGACGTGCCGATCGCCACGATCGTCGCGCCGATCACCGCTTCGGGCAGGCCGGCCTCGCGCGCGAGATCGACCGCGCCGGCGACGAGCGTCCAGGCGCCGGCGACCGTGATCGCGACGCCGAGCGCGAAGACCGCGAGCGCGCCGAGCTTTCCGGCCTCGGGCGCGCCGTCCTCGTCGAGCGGCGCCGCCTCCTGATCGCCGGCGCCGCCCGCGGTCCAGCCCGCCATCGCGATGGCGAAGAACAGCGCAAGCCCGGCGAGAAGAACGCCGCCGGCGACGGCGTCGAGCCGGTTCTGATGCAGCAGCCAGGCGAAGAACGCCGTCGCGACCAACATCACGAGACCGTCGCGCGAGACGAGCCGTCGCGTCACCGTCGCGCCGGTCAGCGCCGCCGCCGCCCCGGCGATCAGCAAGAGATTGGCGATGTTGGAGCCGACGATATTGCCGATCGCGATGTCCGGCGCGTCGGCCCAGACGCTGCGCAGGCTGGTGAAGAGCTCGGGCAGCGACGTGCCGAAGCCGAGCAGCACCACGCCGATGACGACCGGCGGCACGTTGAAGGCCCGCGCCGCGCGGACGCCGCCCGTCACCACCCGGTCGCCGCCGACGCCGAGCAGGACGAGCCCCGCGACGATCAGCCCCGCGCTCTCCCAGCTCATGCGCCGCGCTCGGTCATGCGTCCGCCCCCCGGATCCTTCGCCCGCGCCCGTCTCCGCGCAGAGCCCTGAATTAACAAGGGTGAGAAACGCCGACGATGCAAGGGCGAGGGGCCGCACAAGTCGGAGAGCCGCCCGCCGCGACGCGGGCGCGCAGCAGCTCAGTCGAACATGCAGGCCGCCGCCGCCTCGGCCTCGTCGACGCCGAGGCCGAGAATCGCGGCCGTCGTGCGCGCGCCCCAAAGACCATCGACGACCTGCGGCGCGCCGGAGACGTCTCGGAGGCAGCTCTGCAGCCGTCTGACCTCCTCGCCGCTCAAGGTCGGGCTGCGGAGCGAGCCGCGCGCGCCCGTCCGGCGCCGGCGTTGGTCCTCGGCGCGCAGCCCCGCCTCGAGCCGCTCGAGCAACCGCACGGCGCCCGCTCCCGCGCTCGGCGGCGCGACCGACGCCGCGGCCAGCGGCGCGTCGTCGCGCGGCGGCTCG
>CAZPTD010000433.1:0-3388 GCA_964588915.1 uncultured Neomegalonema sp.
GGGCGGGGTCGTGCCGTGCTGTCCGGCGACGGCGACGTTCCATTTGAGCCGCATGTGCTCGGCCAGCATCTCGGCCCGGCGCACGATCGGCAGGTTGAGCGCGCGGGCGGCGGCGAGCTCGGGGTTGTCGTCCTTGATCGCCGAGGAGACGACGACGACGCGCGCCTTCTCGAGATTGGCGGCGCGATGGCCGATATAGACGCGCGCGCCGAGCCCGCGCAGGCGCTCGACGATCGGGCTTTCCCGGAGGTCCGAGCCCTGCACGTCGTGTCCGAGATTGAGCATGACCTCGGCGATGCCGCTCATCCCGATGCCGCCGACGCCGACGAAATGGATCGCGCCGATATCGAGGGGCAAGGCGGTCGAGGCTGGGATCATATGCGGCTGTCTCCAAAGGGTGCGCGGCGCGGTTCGGGCGTTTTATCGTCTGATCGGTTCCGATGGAACCGACCTCGCCTTGTCATCCCGGCCAAGCGCGAAGCGCGCAGAGCCGGGATCCAGGACCAAGGGGCTGAGCGTGCGGCGAACCGGCCCTCGATCCCGGAAAAGCCTGCGGCTTTCCGGGATGACGCCGTCATCCCGGGATGACGGCGTCATCCCGGGATGACGGCGTCTTCGGCGTTGCAGATCCTGCTCTAGTGGGTTGGCTCCGGGTTGTGAACGGCCGATGGATCGAACGCGCGGCGGCGCTCAACGGAGACGGGGAGGATGCGCGCGCCGGCGCGCTCTGCGGCGCGGCGCGATCATGGGGCTCTGCTCGGTCGCCGCCGATCGCTGCGTCTTCATCGGCGCGGCGGCGGTCAAGCCGGTCTAGAAAGGCCTCGGCTCGGCGACGGGCGGCCGCGGGCCCAAGGTCGGGTCCGAGCGCATCGGGCGGCGCCGTCGCGACGCGCCGCCCGACCGTCCGTTACTGAGCGTTCGGCTTGCCGCCGGGCGCCGGCGCGCCGCCCTCCGGCGCTCCGGCGTCGCCGCCCTTGCCGGGAGACACGACGCCGGCGTCGTCTTCGGACGCCGGCGCGCTCGGCCCGCGCTTCGAGACGGAGGCCTCGCCCGCGGAGGCGTCCTGCGGCGCGCCGGACTCGGCCGCCGTCTCGACCTCGAGATCGCGCGCGACGCGGAAGCCGAAATCCGAATACCGCTCCTCGCGCGGGAAGAAATAGCGAGAGGCGGAGCGGAAGAAGACCGGCACCGAGTTCCAAGAACCGCCGCGCACGACCGCGGCTTGACAGCTCGGATCGTCGGCGCCCCAGGCCGAGCCGTCGGTCGGCGCGCCCGTATAGCCTTCGCGCCAGCAATCCTCGACCCACTCCATGGCGTTGCCGATCATGTCGTAGACGCCGAACGCGTTCGGCGCGTAGGCGCCGACGGGCGTCGTGTAGATGATCTGGTCGTTGCAGGCCACGGTGAGCCAGTCGGGAAAGCGCGCCGCGGCGGTTTGATCGGCGATGTTGGCGTAAGCGCAGCCCGCCGTGATGTCGGCGCCCCAGGGATAGGCCGTCGCGGCGCCGGCGCGGGCGACATACTCCCACTCCGCTTCGCTCGGCAGCCGATAGCTCTCGCCGGTGACCTCGGAGAGCCAGTCGGCGTAGAGCTTCGCGTCGACCCAAGAAATGCAGACGGCCGGATGACTGTCCTCTTGCGGCAGGGCCGGGTTCTCCCAGGAACGGTCGGGGCGCCCGCGCCACTCGCCGCCCTCGAAGGTGACGCAGTTGCCGGTCGAGGACCATCCGGTCGCCTCGACGAAGGCGCGGTACTGCGCGATCGTGATCTCGGTCCGGCCGATCGCGAAGCCCGACACGGCGACGTCGCGCTGCGGCCCTTCCCAGTCGCTCCGATCCGGCTCCGCGGCCGGCGACCCCATCACGAAGGCGCCCTCGGGCACGACCACCATTTCGGGGCAGCCCGGGCAGTCCTGGAAGACCTCGCCGGGCGCGCGGGTCTCCTGAGCGGCGGCCGGCGAGCCGCCGGCTATCGTCGCCGCGGCGAGCGTCGCGAGCGCCCAGCGCGTGAAGGATCGGCCGCCGGCGGCCTCCGCAATGATATGGCCTGTCATGTTTTCCCAACCCTCGCCTAGTGACGTTGCGCCGACGCGCGGCTCGCGCCCAGCATAGTCGCCGGAGCGCCGGGCTCAAGGGAGCGAACGCGACTCAGCTGATCGGGGCCGAATCGCAGGGCCGCCAATACTCCACGGCCTCGGCCGCCTCGGCGCCGGAGGCGCCGCGATCGACCCGGCGCGCCACCATCTCTTCGCTCAACTGGCGGTAGACGATGCGCTCGCCGGCGTCGCGCTCGCCCGCGGGCGCGACATAGGACGCGCCATGGCGGTCGATCTCGGCCGGCGGCTTGGCGCCGCTCGGCGTGGTCACCTCGGTCCGCGTCACCTCGATGCGCTCGCCTTCGAAGCTCCAGCAGCCATAGATGGCGTCGGCGCGCGCCGGGGTCGGGGCCGCGACGAAGGCGGCTCCGATGAGCGCGCCCGAACAGAGCGCGGGCGCAAGCGCCGCGCGCGGGCGGCCAAGGCGTCTCGTCATGCAATCATCCTCCGTCTCGCCCCGCCGTCAGCATAGCGGGGCGAGCGGCGGTTTGTGAACGGCGCGTCAGCGCTTGACGTCGGATTCCGCCGCATCCGGCTCGGGGCCGAGGATGTCGGCGAGATCCGCGAAGGCGGCGGCGGGATCGGCGGAGCGCGCCGCGAAGAACGCGTCGAGCTTCGGGAAGACGCGGATCGCCTCGTCGATCGCCGGATCGGAGCCGGCGCGGTAGAGGCCGATCTGGATCATCGCCTCGGCGTCCTCGTAGGTCGCGAGCACGCGCCGCGCCCGGGCGATCAGCCGGTTCTCCTCGGCGCTCGCCGCGTCCGGCAGCGAGCGCGAGACGCTGCGGCGCATGTCGATCGCCGGGAAGCGGCCGCGCTCGGCGATCGCGCGCGAGAGCACGATATGGCCGTCGAGGACGCCGCGCGTCATGTCCGCGATCGGCTCGTCCATGTCCGAGCCGGCGACGAGAACGGTGAAGACCGCGGTGATGTCGCCGGCGCCCTTCGGGCCCGGGCCGGCGCGCTCGCAGAGCCCGGCGATCGCGGGGCTGGTCGAGGGCGGGAAGCCGCGCAGCGCCGGGCTCTCGCCGCCGGTGCGCGCGATCTCGAGATGCGCCTCGGAGAAGGCACCGGGGTGCGGCATCGACAGCGACGTCAGGCTCGCGATCCGTTCGGGATGCCGGTCGGCGGCGAACCAGCTCACGACGCCGCCCCAGTCGTGTCCGACGAGATGGAAGCGACGGAACCCGACGGCGGCGGCGACGCCGATCAGGTCCCTGACCAGCTCGTCCATGGTGTAGGACGACACTGAGCCCGGCCGTGCCCCGGGACTGTATCCGCGCTGATCGAAGG
>CAZPTD010000434.1:0-3366 GCA_964588915.1 uncultured Neomegalonema sp.
GTCATCCCGGGATGACGCCGTCATCCCGGAAAGCCGCAGGCTTATCCGGGATGACGAGGGCGAGGTCGGTTCCATCAGAGCCGGACAGACGATAGGCTCGCTCCGGGGCGCAACAAGGTCGCCGGATGCGGAACATCGGACGCGCTCTTATCGCGGTCGCGCTTGCGGCCACGGCCCTGCCGACGCACGCGGGCGCGCGGGATCTCGGCGTGCTCGCGCCGCCGGTCGACTTGCGCCGCCTGGAGCCGGGCGACGTCTTCCGCGAATGCGCCGACTGCCCGAGGATGGTCGTGATCGCGGCGGGCGACTTCACCATGGGCTCGCCCGAGGACGAGCGCTGGCGCCATGCGCTCCGCGAGGCGCAGACGACCGTCCATGTGCCGCGTTTCGCGATCGCCGAGACCGAGATCACCGTCGGCGAGTGGCGACGCTATCTCGCCGAGACGGGCGCCGCGTCGCCGCGCTCCTGCGCGCGCATGGACGCCGAGGGCGAGATCGCCCGTGACGTCTCCGCGCTCGATCCGGGCTACGCGCAGACCGACGATCATCCGGTCGTCTGCGTCGGCTGGCGCGAGGCGCTCGACTATGTCGCTTGGCTGAACGAAAAGGTCGGCGCCGAACTTTACCGCCTGCCGACGGCGGAGGAGTTCGAGTTCGTGCTCCGCGCCGGGTCGACGACGGCGTTTCCTTGGGGCGACGACGTCGACGACGCCTGCGCCTACGACAACGTCTCCGATCTCAGCCGCTATCGGTTCTTCGCGTCGCAAGCGCGCGGCAGGCGGCCGCCGCTGCGCTGGTTCGCCCAGTGCGACGACGGCTTCGCGGCGCCGTCGCCGGTGCGCGCGTTTCCGCCCAACGCCTTCGGGCTCTACGGCACGGTCGGCAACGCCGGCGAATGGTTCGGTGAATGCGGCTCGGCGCTCTGCGTCAGCCGCAAGGCGCGGGTCGGCTCCTACGCGAGCCGAAGCTGGCATCTGCGCTCGGCCGCGCGGCTCGACCATCCGACGCCGCGGCGCGGAGCGGCCGCCTACCGCGACGGCCGCTGGAATTTTCTCGGATTCCGCGTCGTCCGCGACGTCCCGGCGCGGCTCGGTCGACCGCGGCCGACGGACGCCTCAGACCGAGAAGCTCGTGCCGCAGCCGCAGGTGCTGGCCGCGTTCGGGTTCTCCACCGCGAAGCGGTCGCCGATGAGCTCGCGCTTGAAGTCGATCACCGCGCCCGAGAGGAAGGGCAGCGACACGGCGTCGATCACCACCGAGACGCCGTCCTTCGACAGCACGACGTCGTCCTCGGCGGTCTCGGCGTCGAGCTCGAACTTGTACTGGAACCCGGAGCAGCCGCCGCCGAGCACCGCGACGCGCAGATGCGAGCCGGCGGCGTTCTCGGCCTCGATGATCTCGGCGAGCCGCTGGAAAGCGGCGTCGGTCACTTTCGGCCCGGCGTCCTCGCCGGCAAGGCTTCCGTCAGCGCTCATCGCATTCCTCTCGAGCCCGCTTTGGGCTATTGACCACGACATAAGCGGCCCGCCGCCCGGCGCCAAGTCCGTCGAAGGGCCCGGCGGCCGTCCGAAGAGAGCGACGCGCGAGGATCGAGCCCGTGTCCCGAAAGGCGCAAACCGACGCAATCCGGCGAGAGGCCGAGCTTCCCTGGCGCGGCTACGACCGCCCTCTGGCGCCCTACGCGTCGGACTCGCGCGCGAGCCGCGGGCGGCTCCACGCCGAGCCCGAAAGCGCGCATCGCTCGCCCTTCCAGCGCGACCGCGACCGCATCATCCACTGCGCGGCTTTCCGTCGACTTAAGCACAAGACCCAAGTCTTCGTGGAGCACGAAGGCGACTATTTCCGCACGCGTCTCACCCATTCGGTCGAGGTCGCGCAGATCGCCCGCACGATCGCCCGCGCGCTTCGCCTCGACGAAGACCTCGCCGAGGCGGTCTCTCTCGCCCATGATCTCGGCCATCCGCCCTTCGGCCACGCCGGCGAGACCGCGCTCGACCAGGCCTCGGCGCGCTTCGGCGGCTTCGACCACAACGCCCAGGCGCTCCGCGTCGTCACCGTGATCGAGCGCCGCTACGCCGAGTTCGACGGGCTCAACCTCTCCTGGGAGACGTTGGAGGGTCTCGTCAAGCATAACGGGCCGCTCGTCGGGCCTTGTGCGGTCGGCGGCTCGGCGCCGTCGGACATTCTCGGATATGTCGAGCGCCACGATCTCGAGCTCGATCGCTTCTGCTCGGCCGAGGCCCAGGTCGCCGCGCTCGCCGACGACATCGCCTACAACAACCACGATCTCGACGACGGGCTCCGGGCCGCGCTCTTCCGCTTCGAGGAGATCGCCGAGCTCGACATCGTCGCGCCTTGGGCGGCCGAGGTCGCGGCGCGCTATCCGTTCATCGAGCCCGAGCGGCGGGCGTTCGAGACGTTGAGGCGCGTCTTCGGCAGCATGGTCGAGGACGTGATCGCCGAATCGAGCCGCCGGATCGTCGCGCTCGGACCGATCACGCCCGACCACGTTCGCGCCGCCGACGCGCCGGTCGTCGGCTTCTCCGAGGCGATGCTGGAGAAGCTGGCGCCGCTCCGGCGCTTTTTGTTCGAGCGGATGTACCGGCACAGCCGCGTCAATCGGATGATGTGGAAGGCGCGCCGCGTTGTCAGAGAGCTCTTCGATCTCTATCTCGGCGAGCCGATGCTGCTGCCGGACGAGTGGCGGCGTCAGGCCGAGGCGGCGCCGGAGGCGATGCGGGCGAAGCTCGTCGCCGACTACGTCTCGGGCATGACCGACCGTTTCGCGATCGAGGAGCATCGCAAGCTGTTCGATCCGGCGTTCGACGTGTAGATCTCGCGCCGCGCCGGGCGGGACGCGTCGACGGTTCGGCGCGCGCCGCGCGCATCAGCCGCTCAAGGAGTTTTGCCGACCATGAATCTCTTCGCCGAGATCGAAGCGCATGTGCAGGGCGCGCTCGACGCGATGACCGAAGAGGGCCTGTTGCCGGCCGGTCTGTCGCGATCGGGCGTCTCGCTCGAGCCGCCGCGGGATCCGGCCCATGGCGACATGGCGACGAACGCGGCGATGGCGCTGGCGAAGCCGGCGAAGAAGAAGCCGCGGGACGCCGCCGAGGCGCTGGCGGTCAAGCTCGCCGAGGCGCCCGGGATCGAGAGCGCCGAGGTCGCCGGGCCCGGCGTCATCAATCTGAGGCTCGCGCCCGAGGTGTGGCGGCGGGTGATCCGCGCGGCGCTCGCGGCCGGCGCCGATTTCGGCCGGCCCGTCGAGCCCGAGGGCGGGCCGAAGAAGATCAACGTCGAATACGTCTCGGCCAACCCGGCCGGTCCGCTCCATGTCGGGCGCACGCGCGGCGCGGTCTTCGGCGC
>CAZPTD010000435.1:0-3349 GCA_964588915.1 uncultured Neomegalonema sp.
GGGCCGGTTCGCCGCACGCTCGGCCCCTTGGCCCTGGATCCCGGCGCTGCGCGCTTCGCGCTTGGCCGGGACGACAAGGGCGAGGTTGGCTCCGTCAGAACCGATCAGACGATAGTTCGTCGCTTTCGTCGGCCTCATCATCGCATGGATCCGAATGAGTCCTCCGCCTAGGCGGCGGCTGTCCCATGCCGTTCGCGCGCGATCATCCATTCGGCGACCAGCAGGTTCGGAACCCAGCAGCTCCAGGAGATCCAGCGCGACGCTTCGGGATAGTCGACATCGGCCAGGAAGAAGAACGGCAGCTGCATCCGGAGCGTCACCGCGGCGAAGGCGAGCGCGAAGCTGCGGATCATCCAGACGCGGTGCTCGGCGATCCGCCCGGTCATCGCCAGCTGGACCGCACGGCCGGTGCAGATCAGCCAGAGCGCGGCCAAGAGCCCGAAGCCCCAGCCGGCGATCGGGCCGCCCTCGGCGTCGAACGCCAGCGCCGCGCCGGCCGCGCCGCCGACGAGAACCGCGACGCCGTAGAGCCGGCCGGTCCAGCGGTGAAGGCCGGGCCGGCGCGTCCGGAGCCGCGGAAAGAACTGGAGCCCGCCCGCCGCCAGCGCGATCGACGCGGCGACGACGTGAGCGAGGAAGACGCTCTCGCGGTCGGCGATGTGGCCAGGCATGCCCGGGAAGGCCAGCCCGAGCTCGAGAAACGCGAAGCGGAAGGACGCGACGGCGATGAGAACGCTCAGGCCGGCGAGCAGCAAGGTCTGGCGGCGGATCGTGGTCATCGGCGGCGCTCCTGTATCTTGACGGCGTCAAGTTACCCGCACTTTTGACGCCGTCAAGTTTTTCCGTAAGCTCGGCCAATGAGCGGCGGCAAGCGGCATCACCATGGCGATCTGCGCCGCGCGCTCGTCGCGGCCGGCGTCGATCTCGTCGAGGAAGGCGGCCCGGACGCGCTCTCGATCCGCGGCGCGGCCGCGAGGGCCGGCGTCAGCCACGCGGCGCCGGCGCATCATTTCCCGAGCCTCGCGCATTTGCGAACGGCCGTCGTCGCCGAGGGCTTTCGCCGCTTCGCGCGCGAAATGGAGGAGGAGATCGCCCGCGCGCCCGACACGCCGCGCGACCGGCTGCTCGGCGCCTGCCTCGGCTACGTCTCCTTCGCGCTCGGCGGACCGTCGCTTTTCCAGCTCATGCATGGCGGCTCGACGGTCCTCGTCGAGGACGACGACCTCGCCGAGGCGCGCGGCGCCGCCTATGCGGTGCTCAGGCGCGTCTGCGCGCCGCTCGCGCCCGGGCCGGCCGGCGCCGAAGGCGCGGAGCTTCTCGTCTGGTCGCTCGTTCACGGTTACGCGACGTTGACGCTGCGGTATCGGGGCGGTCCGTTCCAAGTCGCCGACCCGCACGAGACCTTTCGCGCGATCTTTCCGGAGCTGCCATTGCGGCCCGGCGCCGCCGAGGAGGACGGCTTTTGACGCCGCGCGGCGCTGATCCGTCGCGGAAGCGGGCCGAAATGTCGCCTTCAACTCCCGTTCACAAGCGGTTAGCTCGACGGGCGTAGGTAAGCGCTATAAGCCGATTTTCGACCGTGAGCGGCCGCGCGCCGCGACGGCGTTTCTCTCCGAGCCGTCGCGAGGCGGCGATCAAGCGAGGAGCCGATGGCTGATGTAAACCGGGGCGACCGCCCGCTTTCGCCGCATCTGCAGGTCTACAGGCCGCAGATCACGTCGATGACGTCGATCTTCCACCGTTTGACCGGCGTGGCGCTTCTCGTCAGCGTCGCGCTCGTCACCTGGTGGCTGATGGCGGCGGCGACCGGCGACGAGGCCTTCCAGGCGGCCGACTCGTTTCTCGGCGGGACGTTCGGCGGGCTGATCCTGCTCTTCTCCGTCTTCGGACTCTCCTATCACCTGCTCAACGGCGTGCGGCATCTCGTCTGGGACGCCGGCTACGGCTTCGAGCTCGGCACGGCGACGATGAGCGGATGGCTCGCGATTCTCGGCGCCTTCGGCATGACGGCGCTCGTCTGGGCGGCGACGGCGCTTTGAGGAGGCTCTCATGAGCAAGCAGAGAATGGATACGCCGATGCGCCGGGTCTTCGGCCTCGGCTCGGCCGGCGGCGGCGCCGAGCATTGGTGGGCGCAGCGCGTCAGCTCGATCGCGCTCATCCCGTTGTCGCTTCTCTTCGTCGTTCCGCTGATCGGCGTCGTCGGCGCCGGCGACCGCGCGTCGGCGCTCGCCCATTTCGCCGAGCCCTTCAACGCGGTGATCGCGATCCTCTTTCTCGGCGTCACCGCGCTGCATCTGCGCCAGGGCCTGCAGGTGGTGATCGAGGACTATGTGCACAGCAGGTTCTGGCGGACGACGATGCTGCTCGCGAACACGCTCGGCGCGACGCTGCTCGGCGCGGTCGGCGTGTTCGCTGTGGCGAAAATGGCCTTCGCCGGGTGAGGCCGCTGCGCTAGCTCATTGAGAGAACAGGTGTTCCGCGGCGGCGCGGACGCGTGCAAGAACGAGGACCGGCTATGAGCGCCTATGAATTCATCGATCACGCCTATGACGTCGTCGTCGTCGGGGCGGGCGGCTCCGGCCTCCGCGCGACGCTCGGCATGGCCGAGCAGGGCCTGAAGACGGCCTGCGTCACCAAGGTGTTTCCGACGCGCTCGCACACGGTGGCCGCGCAGGGCGGGATCGCCGCGTCCCTGGGCAATATGGGCCCGGACAGTTGGCAATGGCACATGTACGACACCGTCAAGGGCTCGGACTGGCTCGGCGACAACGACGCGATGGAGTATCTCGCGCGCGAGGCCCCGGCCTCGGTCCTCGAACTCGAGCATTACGGCGTGCCGTTCTCGCGCACCGAGGACGGGCGCATCTACCAGCGCCCCTTCGGCGGGCACACCACCGAGTTCGGCGAGGGCCCGCCGGTGCAGCGCACCTGCGCCGCCGCCGACCGCACCGGCCACGCCATCCTGCACACGCTCTACGGCCAGTCGCTGAAGAACAACGCCGAGTTCTACATCGAATACTTCGCCATCGATCTGGTGATGTCCGAAGACGGCGCCTGCCAGGGCGTGCTCGCTTGGCGACTGGAAGACGGCAGCATGCATCTCTTCAACGCGAAGATGACCGTGCTGGCCACTGGCGGCTACGGCCGGGCCTATTTCTCCGCCACCTCGGCCCACACCTGCACCGGTGATGGCGGTGGCATGGTGGCACGCCAGGGCCTGCCGCTGCAGGACATGGAGTTCGTGCAGTTCCACCCCACCGGCATCTACGGCGCGGGCTGCCTGATCACCGAGGGCGCGCGCGGCGAGGGCGGGTATCTCACCAACTCCGAGGGCGAGCGTTTTATGGA
>CAZPTD010000436.1:0-3332 GCA_964588915.1 uncultured Neomegalonema sp.
GCAACCTGATGAAGCAGGGCATCATCGACCCGGCGAAGGTGGTGCGCACCGCGCTCCAGGACGCCGCCTCGGTCGCGGGCCTCTTGATCACCACCGAAGCGATGGTCGCCGAGAAGCCGGAGAAGAAGTCCGGCGGCGGCGCGCCCGATATGGGCGGCATGGGCGACATGGGCATGATGTAATCAGGCGCGCCCGCCCGAGAGACGAGCCGCCCGGAGCGATCCGGGCGGCTTTTTTTGGGCGGCGCCCTGGGCCTCGGCGCCGCCGCTGGAGCAGGATCTATTTAGGTCGATGCAACGCCGATGACGCCGTCATCCCGGGATGACGCCGTCATCCCGGAAAGCCGCAGGCTTATCCGGGATCCAGGGCCGGTTCGCCGCACGCTCAGCCCCCCGGCCTGGATCCCGGCTTTGCGCGCGTCGCGTTTGGCCGGGATGACAAGGGCGAGGTCGGTTCCATCGGAACCGATCAGACTATAGGCATTCTGAGCGCTCTCGCATCGAATCAAGGAGATCCAGATGACCTTCGTCGACTGCTTCGCCGCCGCCGTCTCCGCCGACCGCAAACAAGAGTACGTCACGCATGTCGAGAAGGCGGCTGCGGCCTTCACAGGCGCCGGCGCCGAAGGCGTGCATGAATGCTGGGGCGTTGATGTGCCCGACGGCGAGCTGACCTCGTTTCCACTCGCGGTGAAGGCGGAGCCGGGCGAGGTCGTCGTGATCGGCTGGGTGATTTGGCCGTCCAAGGAAGCGCGCGACGTCGGCATGCCCAAGGCGATGGCCGCGCTGCAAGAGATGGGCGAGCATATGCCGTTCGACGGCAAGCGGCTGATCTTCGGCGGTTTCGAGACGATCTACACCGGATGAACGCCAGCGATGATCGCGGCGCGCCGACTGGCCGGCGCGCCGCCGTCTGACGTTAGAGCGAGAGCTGATAGCTCGCCGCCACGTAGCGGAATTCGGCGTCGCCCGATCCGCGCTCGACATAGCCGACCGCCGGGAACGGCATGTGATAGCCGATGAACGGGATCCGGTCCGTCGCGATCATGTCGAGCATCCGGCGGCGTGTCGCCGCGGCGGCGTCCTTGTCCATGTCGAACCGCACCTCCCAGTCGGGATAGGCGAGCGACCAGACATAGTGGTTGGCGAGATCGACGATCAGATGCAGCTGCGCGCCGCCGCTCTCCACCAGAACGTTCAGATGACCGGGCGTGTGGCCGTAGGCTTCGACGACGGTGACGCCCGAGACGACCGCGTCGCCGCCGGCGACGAAGGTCGCCTGTTCGGCCATCGGCGCGACATTGGCGGCGAAGAGCCCCGCGACCCGGTTCGCTTCCGGATCCTGAGCGGCCCAGAAGTCGTACTCGACCTGGCCGATCACATAGCGCGCGTTCGGATAGGTCGGCGCGCCGTCGGTCATCAGCCCGCCGATATGGTCCGGATGCATATGCGTGATGACGACGACGGTCACGTCTTCGGGCGCCACGCCGACGCCCGCGAGCGCCGCCGGCAGGTTGCCGCGCGCCGGCAGGCCGCCCTGGCCGACGCCGGTGTCGAAGAGGATGGTCTCGCCGCCGCCGCGGACCAATGTCGGCGTGAAATAGGCGCGAAACTGATCGGCCGGCAGGAAGTTCGCTTCGGAGACCTCGGCGAACGTCTCCGGCGTCTGGTTCATGCCGAAGGCGCCCTGCGGCTCCGGCACGGTCGCGGCGCCGTCGAGCAGCGTGAACACCTCAAAGTCGCCGATCCTGAGCGCGGCGTAGGGCAGGCCCGGCGCCATGGCGCCCGATTGCGCGGCGGCCTCGCCGGCGCCGCCGATGACGACGCCGCCCGCCGCCGCCGCCGCCGCGGCGCCGCCGACGCCGAGAAGGCCGCGCCGGCTGATGGTCGCGCCCGTCGGCGCGCTCTCGGAGATGTCTTTGCTCATGCTCTCGCTCCCATTTCCTTGACAACCGTCCGGCGCGGCGCCTGCGAACAGGGTCCCCGGCGCCGGGCGCGGCGTCCGCTTGGCCGATCCGCGCCTTGTGGACAACTCTGGAAATCCCGGCCGTTCGGGCTATCCGGCGAGGCTCGCGCTCAACTCTGCGTTATGCTTATCTGCGGCGGGACCAGCGGCTCAGCTCGAGCGGGAGGATGGGAATGATCGGACTTCGACGGGTTCAGGCGCGGACGCTGCGGCGGATCACGGCGCTGGCGATTGCGGCGCTCGCGGCGGTCGTCGCCGCCAAGGCCGAGGCGCGTCCGCTTCCGGAGACGCGCTGCATCGCGCTGCGCAACGGGCTCGAGCGCGTGATCCAGATCACGCCGGCCTTCGAGATGTGGCGCGAGGAGATCGATCTGCCGCCGCTCGGCCGACAGGAGGTGTGCCGTCTCAGCTTCCGCGGCACCGGCGTCATCTTCGAGCGGCCGGATCGCCGCGGCTTCATCGCCGCCGTCGAGGCGGTGCGCCACGCGCTCACCGTCAACGGCTGGGTCGAGACGCCGGCGCAGTCGCCCTTCGCCGCCGACGGGCCGCTCGCGACGCGCTTCGCCGTGACGAAGGCGCGCAACATCTGCGTCGTCGAGGTCTCGCTGCGGCAGGCGGCGCGGCGGCTCGGGGCGCCGGATCAGCCGATCGCGGAATGGCGGATCATGGCGATGCCGGCGGTCCAGCGCCTCTACACCATCCGCCTCGACTGCGTCGCGCCGGAGTCGGGCTGAACGACGGGCGTCAGACCGCGAGGGTCTTGACGAACGCCGCGATCTCCTCGCGCAGCTCCGGCCGCGCGAGGCCGAGCGCCAGGTTCGCCTTGACGAAGCCCGCGGGCGAGCCGCAGTCGTAGCGCTCGCCGACATAGCGGAAACCGTGCACCGGCAGGCGGCCGACAAGCCCGTCGATGGCGTCGGTGAGCTGGATCTCGCCGCCGGCGCCGCGCTCGCCCTTCTCCAAGAGGTCGAAGATCTCCGCCGGCAGCACGTAGCGGCCGATGAGCGACTGCGTCGACGGCGCGTCCTCGGGCGCCGGCTTCTCGACGAAGCCGCGCGCCGGCGTCAGGCGCCGCGCGTCCTCCTCGCCGCCCGGATCGAGGACGCCGTATTTCCGCGTGTCGGCGCGCGCGACCTCCATCGTCGCGATCACCGCGCCGCCGACCTCCGCCTGCGCCGCGACCATCTCGGCGAGGCAGGGCGGCGTCGAGACCAGGAGCTCGTCCGGCAGGAGCACGGCGAAGGGCTCGTCGCCCACCGCCTGGCGCGCGCACCAGACGGCGTGGCCGAGGCCTACCGGCGCATGTTGGCGCCCGACGACGAGCGCGCCGTCCGGCAACGCCGCGGCGCGCGCCGCCTCGAGAAGCT
>CAZPTD010000437.1:0-3328 GCA_964588915.1 uncultured Neomegalonema sp.
GCGGGCGGCGGGTGGAGCTGGTCGACTGCGTGAGCCAGCAGCTCAACGTGCCGGCGACGGCCGAGATCGTGCTCGAGGGCGAGGTGAGCCTCGACGAGTACGGCGACGAGCGGCCCTATGGCGACCACACCGGCTACTACAACTCGGTCGAGCGCTTCCCGGTGTTCACCGTCACGGCGATGACCATGCGGCAAAAGCCGATCTATCTCTCGACCTATACGGGCCGCCCGCCCGACGAGCCCTCGGTGCTGGGCGAGGCGCTGAACGAGGTGTTCATCCCGCTCCTGCAGCAGCAGTTCCCGGAGATCGTCGATTTCTGGCTGCCGCCCGAGGGCTGTTCCTACCGCATCGCCGTGATCTCGATGATGATGGCCTTCGCCGGCCACGCCCGCCGCGTGATGATGGGCGCCTGGAGCTATCTGAGGCAGTTCATGTACACGAAATGGGTGATCGTCGTGGACGCGGACGTCGACGCGCGCGACTGGAAGGACGTCTGGTGGGCGATCACCACCAAGATGGACCCGGCGCGCGACGTGATGATGGTCGAGAACACGCCGATCGACTATCTCGACTTCGCCTCGCCGGTCGCCGGGCTCGGCTCCAAGATCGGCCTCGACGCGACGGATAAGTTTCCGGGCGAGTCCGATCGGGAATGGGGAAGGCTGCTCGACATGGACGAGGAGACGAAGCGGAAGGTGGATGAGATGTGGGAGCGGCTCGGCGTCGGACCCGGAGGCGGCGATGACGCCTAAGGCGCCACGGATCGACAGCGCGCTGCTCGCGCAGATCAAGGCCGCTCGCGGCGCCTGGGGCGGACGGCCGACGGGCGTGGCGATCGAGCCGGTCGGGCCGGGCGAGGAGTCGGTTTGGGACTTTCCGCGCCCGCCGGAGGTGCAGGACGTCGAGGAGCCGCTCGAGGTCAGCTTCGCCGGCAGGACGGCGGCGCGCACCGAGCGCGGGCGCCGCGTCGTCGAGACCGCCGGCGCGCCGGTCTATTTCTTTCCGCCCGAGGATGTCGACGCGGCGGCGCTTCGCCCGTCCGAAATCCGCGCGACGCTCTGCGAATGGAAGGGCGCGGCGGTCTATTTCGACCTCGTTGTCGGCGACCGCGTCTCACGCCAAGCGGCCTTCGCCTACCCGGAGCCGCTCGACGATCTCGGCCAGGGCTATAGCCGCATCGCCGGCTGGATCGCCTTCTACGCCGGCCGGGTCGACCGCGCGATGATCGGCGACGCGGTGGCCGCGCCGCAGCCGGGCGGCTACTATGCCGGCTGGGTCGCGCCCAATCTGCGCGGTCCGATCAAGGGCGCGCCGGGCAGCGAGGGCTGGTGAGGCGCGGCGCGGCGGAACCGGCGACGGAGACCTCATGACCTTTTCGCTTCTCGGCGCCGATCCGGAGACGGGCGAGGTCGGCGTCGCCGTGCAGTCGAAATTTCCGGGCGTCGGCTCGATCACCGCGCATGCGCGGGCCGGCGCCGGCGCGATGACGACGCAGGCCTTCGCTAATCCGCGGCACGGGCCGCAAGGTCTGGAGCTCCTGGCGCTCGGCGCGACGCCGGCGGAGGCGCTGGAGATCCTCTTGCGCGGCGACGAGCACGGCGCGGAGCGGCAGATCGCGATCATGGGCCCGGGCGGCGCGAGCGCGCATGCGACGGGCGCCGCCGTGCTCGGCTGGAAGGGCTGCGCTGGGGCGGCGGTGCGGCGGCGCTGCCTCGCGATCGGCAACAGCCTGACCAGCGACAGCGTCGTCGCGGCGATGGTCTCGGGCTTCGAGGACGCGTCCGGCGACCTCTCGGACCGGCTCGTCGCCGGGCTTCGGGCGGGCCAGGCGGCGGGCGGCGAGCTCCGCGGTCAGCAATCCTCGCGGCTCCTGGTCGCCAAGGCCGGCGGCGGCTATGGCGGCGCCGGTTCGGCGCATGTCGACATCACCGTCTACGACCATTCCGAGCCGATCGAGGAGCTGGCCCGGTGCCTGAGGCTCCATCGCCTCTCCTACTTCCCGAGCGATCCGGCCGACCTGATCCCGATCGACGCCGCCCTGGCGCGGGAGCTGAAGGACCTTCTCGTCGCGGAAGCGTTTCTCGACGCCGCCGACGCGGCCGGCGGGGGCTGGGACGCGCCGGCGATCGCGGCGATGGCGCGGTTCATGGGGCACGAGAACTACGACAACCGCATTCGCGACGACGCGATGATCGATACGGAGGTGCTGGCGGATGTCAGGGCGAAGCGCGCATGAGTCTCCTTAAAGGAGCGCGATGTCCCGGCTCGCCAGCGCCGCCAGTTGCGGCATGTCGTTCGCGGCGAGATCATCGACGAATTCCCGCGCCGCCATGGCGGGATTGCCGAATCCATCGCGCATGCGTTTCAGCGCCGCGATCGCCTGACGTGGATAGAGTTCGAAATCGTCGACCATCGCCTCCGGAAAATGATCGGCCGAAAGGGACTTCGCGCAAGGAGAAAGCCCGGGTTTCGCTCGCAGCGCCAAGCGCTTCGCCGCCCCGGTTCGAGGCCGGGGCCGGGATGAGTCCCGTCTTCGGTGGCCCTTGATCGACCATGAGGCGTCGCTGCCGGGCGACGCTCTCGGCCAGTTCGGGCCGCCGCGCCGGCAGCGTGCGTCGCCATTCGTCGAGTATCCGAAGTGACCAGCGCGCGCGGAAGAGGCCGGCATGCGCGAAGCGGAGCAGCACATCGCGCAGGCGCATCGGATGCAGAACGTTCGCGTCCAGGACGACGACGAAACGGTCTGCAACGTCGCTCATTCGCGGTCGAACTCCCGGCCGAGATCCTGCAGCGCGTCGAGCGCTTCCCCGCGTTCGGCGTCGCGGGCGCGTTTGTAGTCGAGGAGATCGCTGACTCGGATCCGCCGATGCGATCCCGTGCGCCAATACGGGATCTTGCCCTTGTCGAGAAGGCTGATCAGGAAAGGGCGCGAGACGTTGAGAAGGTCCGCCGCCTTCTTCGTCGAAAGCACGGCCTCGTAGGGAACGAGCGTCACCATCTCGCCGCGCGCGATGTGACCGAGCACGTCGAGCAGCAGGCGCGTAAGAGCCGGCGGCAACTCCACGACCGTTTCGTCGTCACGAGCGCGCATGGCGACCGGCGCTGCTTCGCCGTCTCTGAAGGCGCGCGCCAGCACGGCCATCGCGGTCGACGCCCGCTTCGCCTCGTCTGCGGTGGGCGGTCTCTCGGAAAGATCGCCATCGAACATAACCATTCTCCGTCGTCTGTGTTTGTCTATCGTCTGATCGGTTCTGATGGAGCCGACCTGGCCCGTGTCATCCCGGCCAAGCGCGAAGCGCGCAGAGCCGGGATCCAGGGCCAAGGGGCT
>CAZPTD010000438.1:0-3324 GCA_964588915.1 uncultured Neomegalonema sp.
TGGCGATGTCGGTGAAGGTGGCGGTGCCGTTGTCGGAGGCGACGACGAGATTCGGGTCGTCGCCGTCGCGGCGGACGACGTTTTGCGGCGGCGTCGGCGCGGCGCCGTCGAAATTGTCCGTGACGTCGAGAAGGCCGGAGAGAAAGGTCTTGTAGCAGCGGATCGCCTCGGCCTGGATCTCGTCGGAGCCGCGGCCGACGGGCAGGCTCTTCGGCAGGAAGCCGCCCTTCGAGCCGACCGGCACGATGACGGCGTTCTTCACCTGCTGCGCCTTGACGAGGCCGAGGATCTCGGTCCGGTAGTCCTCCTTGCGGTCGGACCAGCGCAGGCCGCCGCGCGCGACCGGGCCGCCGCGCAAATGGACGCCCTCGACCCAGGGGCTGTAGACGAAGACCTCGCGCCAGGGCCGCGGCGCCGGCAGGTCTTCGAGCGCGCCGCTGTCCAATTTCAGCGACATGTAGAGCTTCGGCGCGCCCTCCGCGTCGGGCTGGTAATAGTTGGTGCGCACCGTCGCCATGATCGCGTTGCGGAAGCGGCGGAGGATGCGGTCGACGTCCAAGCTCTCGACCTTCTCGAGCGCCGCTTCGATCTCGGCGTTGAGGCGCTCCGCCGCCGCCGCGCGATCCTCGTCGCTCGCGCCGCTGCGCGGATCGAAGAGCGCGGCGAAGAGGCGGACCAGCAGCCCGGCGGTCGACGGGTTCTCGGCGAGCGCGTCCTCCATGTAGTCGATCGAATAGGCGATCCGCGCCTGGCGCAAGAAGCGGCTGTAGGCGCGCAGAAGGCCGGTCTCGCGGATCGACAATCCGGCGAGCAGCACGAGCCGATTGAGCGGATCGTCGTCATAGCGCCCGGCCCAGACCGCCGCGAACGCGTCCTCCAAGGTCCCGCGCAGCGAAGCGAGGTCGATCTCCGCCTCCGATCGCGACCGCGTATAGAATTCGTGGATCCAGATCTCGCCGAGATCGGTCTCGACCGGGTAGGGATGCTCCTCGAGAATCCTGAGGCCGAGATTCTCCATCATCGGGATGCAGTCGGACAGCGGCACCGGCGGGCCGAGCCGGTAAAGCTTGAGCCTGACGGCGTTCGCCGGATCCTCGAGCCGCCGGAAGAACTTCAAGGAGGTCGGCGCCTCCTGCGTCAACGGCTCCATCTTGTCGATGTCGCCGAGCGCCGTCGCGATCGTCGCGGTCTCGCGGTAGGACGCCGAGAACCCGCGGCCGTAGCGATCGAACAGGCGCGCGCCGACGCTCTCGCCCGAGCGGTCGACCAGCGCCTCGCGCAGCGCGTCGCTCCAGGATCGAACGGCGTCGACGATCCGCGCCTCGAGCTCGGCGACGTCGACCTCCGGGATCGAGCCGCCCGAGATCGCGACGACCATATGGACGCGCGTCAGCGTCTCGGTGAAGGCCGGCGTCCACGACGCGACGCGGCCGTCGAAGGCGTTGGCGAGAATGTCGCCGAGCCGCGCGCGCAGATCGGTCGTGTAGCGCTCGCGCGGGACGTAGACGATGCAGGACATGAAGCGGCCGAAGCGGTCGGGCCGCAACAGGAGCCGCGTGCGCGGGCGCGTCGCCAGATGCAGCGCGCTCAGCGCGTTCGCCAGCAGCTCTTCCTCGGCTCCCTGGAACAGCTCGTCGCGCGGATAGGTCTCCAGCACGTTGTCGAAGGCCTTGGCGTTGTGGCCGGCCTTCACGAAGCCGGCGCGCTCGATCAGGCGCCGGACCTTGCCGCGCAGGAGCGGAATATTGTGCGGGCTGCGGTTGTAGGCCGCCTTGGTGAACAGCCCGACGACGCCGAACTCGCCGACCAGCCGCCCGCTCGGATCGAAGCGCTTGACGCCGATGACGTCCATGTGGACGGCGCGATGGACCGTCGAGCGACGATTGGCCTTGACCACGAGAATCGGCGAGGCCTCGCGCAGGAACACGTCGACTTCCGGCGTCCAGTCCGCCGGCGCGCCGAGCGCGTCGCGAAAGACCGTGAAGCTCGGGTCGCGCATCAATCCGAGGCCGGTGCCGCCTTCAGGGACGACGCGGCCGTTCTCGTCGATCGTGTAGTCGCGGCAGCCGAGGAAGGTGAAGTGATCGTCGGCGAGCCAGTCCAGGAACTCCGTCGCCTCGGCGGTCGATTCGGCGAGATCGGCCGGCGCGTTCGACCGCAGCTCGCTGGTCGCGCGGCGAACGCGCTCGAGCATCGAGCGCCAATCCTCGACGGCGGCGCGCACGTCGGCGAGCACTTCGCGCAGCTCCGACTCGAGCGCCGCCAGCCGCGCCGCGTCGCCGATCTGCTCGAACTGGATCTGCATCACCGATTCAGCCGTCGCGTCGGCGTCCGTCCGCGCGCCGAGACCGACGACGTCGCCGCCGGAGCCGCGCCGCACATGCAGCACCGGATGCAGCACCGAATGGATGGCGAGCTCGTGCTCGGTCAGCGCGCTCGCGACGCTGTCGACCAGAAACGGCATGTCGTCCGTGACGAGCTCGACGACGGTGTGCGCGCATTCCCATCCGTGCTCGTCGATCCGCGGGTTGTAGACCCGCAAGTTGACGTCGCCCGGACCGCGCTTCACGGCGAGGCGCCAGAGCGCCAGCACGCCGCCATAGATCTGCTCGATCGACTGAGAGGCGATCTCGTCGGGCGCCGCGCCGGCGACGATCGCCTCGAGCGCGTCGCAGAAAAGCGGGACCTCGGCGGCGCTCAACCGCGCGGCGGCGGTCGCGCGGACCTCGTCGAGGTGAGAACGCAGGCGGTCGGATTGAATCACGGTCATCGTTCGAGCGCTCCTTGCCCGGCATACGAGGACGCTAACGTCTTCCGCCGGCGGAAGTAACCGTTCGGCGACTTCTCGTCCTCGTTTGTCCCCGATCGTCGCCGGCGCGGCTCAATGTCGGCTTTCGCTCTCGTCGGCGATCGAGCTTTGCCGGCCCAAGAAGGGGCGTCAAACTCTTTCCGGATCATTAAATATTTTCGGTCCGAGTGCTGAAAAAAATCGACGAATCGCGATCGCCGGCAATTGTCGGTTGTCTCGCGCCGGCGGTTTTTCGCTTCCGCTGCTTGTGCGTTGTTGCGCCCGTCCTTCTGCGCCCCGACGCGACCGCTCGAACTTGCGGCGAACCGCTTCGATCCGGCCCGGGACGACTTCGAGCGCGGCCGCCGCAACGGCGACCGGCCGACGAACGGCGGACGCGCGCCGTAGTCGCGAGAGCAGGATCTGTTGAGGTGGATGCAACGCCGATGACGCCGTCATCCCGGGATGACGCCGTCATCCGGGGATGACGTCGTCATCCCGGAAAGCCGCAGGCTTATCCGGGATCCAGGGCCGGT
>CAZPTD010000439.1:0-3320 GCA_964588915.1 uncultured Neomegalonema sp.
TGGCTGATCGACGTGACGCCGCTCCAAGGCGTCTTCGTCTTCGTCGTCGCGACGATCGCCATGCTGCTCTTCGCCGCCGCGACCCAGGGCTGGTTCTTCGCGCGCAGCCAGATCTGGGAGTCGGCGATCCTGCTCGTGGTCGCGTTCAGCCTTTTCCGGCCCGGCTTCTGGATGGACATGATCGCGCCGCCCTATCTCGAGCGCGAGCCGAGCTCGATCGTCGAGGCGGCGGAGAACACGCCGCCCGGCGAGGATCTCCGACTGCGCGTCGCGGGCGTGAACGAGATCGGCGATCCGATCGAGTTCGCGGTGGCCTTGCCGATGGGCGACGCCGCCGCCGGCCAAGACCGGCTCGACGCCGCGGGGCTGACGCTGGTCGAGCGCGACGGCAAGACGATCATCGACAACGTCGACTTCGACAGCGTCGCGCAGAAGGCCGGGC
Organism: uncultured Neomegalonema sp.; assembly: GCA_964588915.1. Taxonomy (GTDB): domain Bacteria; phylum Pseudomonadota; class Alphaproteobacteria; order Rhodobacterales; family Rhodobacteraceae; genus JALEGB01. The sequence goes on from CAZPTD010000439.1 coordinate 443, forward strand.
TCGATTGGGACCAGGAGGTTCTGCGCGTGCTCCGACCGCTCGAGCAACCGAGCAAGTACCTGATCTTCATCCCCGCATTCGCCCTGCTCGGTTTCGTCATCCTGCTGCAAAGACGGCGCAACGGCGTTTCCGAACCTGAAGCAGCGACGGCCTAGGAGGCGCGGCCATGTACTCGAACATTCTGTTGCCGATCGATCTTAACCATGAAGAATCGTGGAGGCTCGCCGCCCCGAAAGCCGTGGACATGGCGCGGCAAAGCGGCGGCGAGATCCATGCGCTGACGATCATCCCGGATTTCGGCCTCTCCTATGTCAGCGAGTTCTTCCCGCCCGACTTCACCGAGAAGGCGCTGAACAAGGCGCGCGCCAAGCTGGACGCCGTCGTCGCCCAGGCGATCCCGAGCGACGTCAGGCGCGCGACGCATGTCCTGCAGGGCGACGTGGTCGAGCGGATCCTCGCCGCGGCGCAGACCGTCGCGGCGGACGTCATCGTCCTGGCGTCGCATCAGCCGGACACCATCCGCGAGTTTCTGGTCGGCTCGCACGCCGACAAGCTGGTGAGACAATCGACGATCTCGGTCCTCGTCGTGCGGTGAACGCCGATGCGGAAAGAGCAGGCGCCCCGAAGAACGGCGCGGTAAGAGACGGGGTCAAACACGACCGCGGAGTTCAAACGATTATGACCCCATTCGCCATCGCCGGCGTTCAGATGTCCGTCGGCGCGCTCCACTCGAATGTGGAGGCGATGCAGCACCGGCTGCATATCCTGATGTCGCAGTTTCCCTGGACGCAAATGGTGCTGTTCAGCGAGCTTTCGCCCTTCGGGCCCTTGCCGAAATTCGCGCAGCCCTTTCCGAACGACGTGACGGCGCTCTTCCAAGAGGAGGCGGCGCGGTATCAGATTTGGCTGATCCCTGGCTCGATGTTCGAGAAGCGCGAGGACGGGAAGATCTACAACACCTCGATCGTGATCGATCCGACCGGAACGATCGTGGCGAAATACAGCAAGATGTTCCCGTTCCGCCCGTACGAGATCGGCGTCGAGGCCGGGACGGAGTTCTGCGCCTTCGACGTGCCAGGGGTCGGACGCTTCGGCCTGTCGATCTGCTACGACATCTGGTTCCCGGAGACGACGCGGCAGCTGACGAGCCAGGGCGTCGAGGTGCTCTTGCATCCGGTGCTCACCGGCACCACCGACCGCGACGCCGAGCTCGCGATCGCGCGCGCCACCGCCGCCCAGTTTCAGTGCTACGTCTTCGACGTGAACGGCCTCGGCGCCGGCGGGACCGGCAGATCCTGCGTCGTCAGCCCCTCCTCGACCGTGCTGCACCAGTCGGCCGGCCAGGAGGACATGTTTCCGATCGAGATCGACCTCGATCAGGTGCGTCGTCAGCGCGAGATCGGCCTCAACGGCCTCGGCCAGCTTCTCAAGAGCTTTCGGGACCGGTCGGTCGACTTCCCGGTCTACGACCGGAGTTCGGGAAGCGACGCCTTCCTGCATACGCTCGGGCCGCTCGAGAAGCCGACCCGCGGCTCCCATGGCGGCGTCGGAGCGCCCGATCCGCGGGCGGCGCTCGGACTCGCCGATCCCGAACGGCCGGACGTCTTCGGCGAGAAGGCGCCGCGGGCGGTGAAGTCGGTCCGCGGATGGGGACGGCGGCGCCAGAACTGACCAAAGCGCGCCGCGCCGAGCGCGCGTCAACAGGAGGAAGACCCAGAATGAGCCCGGACGGCGCGAGCGCCAAGATTCCCTCGATCAGCGACTATTACAGCGCCGTCCAACTTCGCGCCGATCGCTGGAGCGCGCTCAGAGAGACCGTCGAAGGACTCGCGCGCGCCGGCGCCGAGAGCCGAGCGGGCAAGAAGCTGCTCGGCCGATGCGAGGAGCTCTTCGCCGCGCTGCAGCCGATCGAGATGTACTGGGCGTTTCCGGGACTCGTCGGTTTCGACCATTTGCGGCGGCTCCTCGAGCATCGGAACATCGACGATCTCTCCTTCGGCGTGCGGCGGGTCGCGCGGGCGCTGACCTCGGGCGCCTATCGCCGGCGCAACATTCCGCTCGCGCAGGACGACCCTGACTACGAGGAGGTCGAGGACGAGTCGACGCTCTCGCCCGAAGCGCGCGCGCTCGCGAAGCCGTATTTCGAGGTGATGATCGTCGATCGGCTCACCGAGCATCAGGTGAAATGGCTGCGCGCGAGCTTGGCGCGGATGCGGCGCACCGAGGACCAGTTCATCTACGAGGCGGTGATCGTGCCGAGCGTCGAGGACGCGCTGATGGGCATCCTCTTCAACCACAACATCCAGGCCGTCGTCGTCCGGCCCGGCCTGGAGCTGAAGTCCCACACCACGCTGCCGATCCTCAAGCAGTATCTCAACCGCGTCGGCGACGACGAGGACGTCGACGCGCTCGATCCGACCGATTACGGCCCGGAGCTCTGCCGGCTCATCGCCAAGCTGCGGCCCGAGCTCGACGCGTATCTGATCACCGATCGATCGGCCGAGTACATCGCCGGGCAGAATCTCGGCCGCTGCCGCCGCGTCTTCTACAACCAGGAAGACTTTCTCGAGCTGCACCTCAACATCCTGCGCGGCGTGAACGCGCGCTACAAGACGCCGTTCTTCACCGCGTTGAAGGAATACTCGAAGCAGCCGACCGGCGTCTTTCACGCGATGCCGCTCAGCCGCGGCAAGTCGATCGCGCGCAGCCACTGGATCCAGGACATGGGCGCGTTCTACGGCCCGAACATCTTCCTGGCGGAAACCTCGGCGACCTCGGGCGGCCTCGACAGCCTGCTCGAGCCGCACGGACCGATCAAGGAGGCGCAGCAGCTCGCGGCGCGCGCCTTCGGCGCCTAGCAGACTTTCTTCGCCACCAA
>CAZPTD010000440.1:0-3303 GCA_964588915.1 uncultured Neomegalonema sp.
GTGACCCTTGTCCCAGCACTCGCCGACATTCGGGCAGCCGGCCTCCTGGCACACGGTCGAGAGGCCGTGGGTCTTGATGATCTCGCGGGTCGCCTGGTAGCCGGCGCTCGTCGGCGCCTTGACGCGGATCCAGGGCGGCTTCCTCGGCGAGGCGTTGTCCGGCTTGCGCGCCTTTTCCGGATGGCGCGGGCGCGGCGCTTTCTCGACGCTCGCGGGCGCGTGCGCGCCAGCGCGATCCGGGGCGTTGTCGGCAATATCGGTCATGCGGTCCTCCAACGCCCGATTATATGCGCGCCCGTCCGCAAAATGAAACGCCGCGGCGGCGCGCGGCCCGACGCCGCGTGTCGGATTACGGCAGCGGCTGCAACCGCGCGATGAAATCCGACGGCAGCGAGCCGGGCTGAACCCGCTCGATCACGCGCAGCGTGTAGGCGCCGTGGATCGGACCGGAGCCGGCGGGCGGAACATGGACCATCCAATCCGTGATCTCTTCCCATGACGCGCGATATTCGTCGCCCGGGCCATAGGGTATCTCGACGCCCTGATTGACGATGCTCCCGACGAAACGACCGTCCTGAAAGTCGACCAGGCTCATCCAGATATGCTCGCGGCCGTTCGGATGCGCGATCGCGACCTTGAGGAAGAACTCGCCGTCCGGATGCCGGCCGATGAGATCGATGAAGGTCGGAAAGCTCGCCCGCGCCGCGTCGATCGCGGCGTTCATCTCCCGGTCCTCCGGCGAAAAGGACACGGTCGGGTCGCCCTTCTGGGCGAGGCCGGGCGACGGCGCGGCCAAGAGCGCGGCCAAGAGCGCGGCCGCCGCGAGGGCGGCGACGACGGCGCGCCGCGCCCAGGCGAGACAAAGGACGGTCATGAAGTTATCCCCGAAGTATGCCGCGCCGGGCGGCCGACGTCACTTCTCGTACAAGCCCTGACCGCGCGGCTCGGGCAAGGGCGCGTGCCGGCCCGCGTAGATTTGCCCCGGTCCGGTCGGATCCCGGCTGATCATCACCCTGGTGGTGAAGTCGCCATAGATCGCGCCGGTCTCGACCGGCTGCAGGATCACCGACCAATCGGCGATCTCGGCGAAGCTCGCGGTGTAGCTGTCGCCCTGCGCGATCCCGAGCGCCGGCGTCGCGGCGACGAAGCGGCCCGTCGGCGCGCCGTCGCCCCAATCCTCCATCATCATCCATTTGTAGACGCCGCCGCCATCGGGCAGCCTGAGATGGATCTTGAGCAGGTGGAAGGCCTCGGGATGCGCCTGCGTCAGCTCGACGAAAACGTCGAGCGTCGCCCTGGCGTGCGCCATCGCGGCGTTCATCTCGGCGTCCTCGCTGCCGAAATCCATGACATGCGCGTCGGAGACCTCCGGATCCCGATACGTGCTTTGCGCCGCGGCGTCGCCGGCCGGGCCGAGGGCGACGACGACGGCGAGCGCCGCCGCCAAAGCTCTCGCCGACGAGGCGGCGCGACCGCCCAGCGCTCCGACGCTCCGCCGGTCTCGCATCGTCTTCCCTCCCGAGTCGTTCATCGCGCCAAGCGGAACGCTAGCGCTCGATTACGGTCGAATCGCGGCGCGCGGCGGCGCGCTCGGCCGCTGGAGGGCCCCGCCCGTCAGCGGCGCCGGACAGCCCGTCGTCCCGGGCGCCGAGAGCGGCAGCCCGCGCAGCGACCGCACCGCGAGGAAGGCGAAGGCCTGCGCCTCGAGCGCGTCGCCGTCCGCCCCGAGCGTCTCGACGGGCTCGACCGGCGCGCCGAGCCGCTCGGCGAGACGGCGCATGAGCGCCCGGTTGCGCCGGCCGCCGCCCGTGACGAGCCACCGCGTCGGGCGCGCCGGCGCCAGCCGGGCCGCCTCGGCGACGCAGGCCGCCGAAAAGCCGGCGAGCGTCGCCGCGCCGTCCTCGAGGCTCTTGGCGTCGAGATCCCGTGCGACGAAGGCGAAATCGTCGCGGTCGAGCGATTTCGGCGCCGGCGCGCGCAGATAGGGCGTCGCGGCGATCCAGCGCGCGATGAGCGCCTCGTCCGGCGTTCCGGCCGCGGCGAGGGCGCCGTCCGCGTCGAAGCTCTTGCCGGCGCGCGCGGCGACGAAATCGTCGATCGGCGCGTTCGCCGGCCCGGTGTCGAAGGCGAGGAGGGCGCCCGGCGCCTCGGGCGCCGGCGCGCTCGGATCGATGAAGGTGACGTTGCCGACGCCGCCCAGATTGAGGATGGCGCAGGGCGCGCTCAGCCCGGCGCGGCGGGCGAGGGCGTAGTGATAGAACGGCGCGAAGGGCGCGCCCTGGCCGCCGGCGGCGACGTCGGCGCTCCTGAAGTCGTGGACGACCGGCTTGCCGAGCCCGTCGGCGAGCCGCGCGGCGTCGCCGATCTGCACCGTCACGCCAACTTCCGGGCGATGCAGGACCGTCTGGCCGTGGAAGCCGACGATCGCCGCGCGCGACGCGTCGAGCGACGCGGTCGCGCCGAGATGCGCGTCGGCGACGATCCGCGCTTCGGCCGCCCAGCGCAGCGCCTTCGCCGCCGCGGGCGCCGTCGCGGCCGCCCGCGCGAGCGCCGCCTTGAGCGCGCCGCGCTCGGCCTCGGAATAGGCGCGGTAGGCGGCCGGTCCGAACTCGGCGATCTCGACGCCGTCGGTCCGCAGGAGCGCCGCGTCGACGCCGTCGAGCGACGTGCCCGACATGAAGCCGAGCGCCCAAACCGATTGCGATTCGCCCATGACGCGCTCCTGATCGACCTTCGGGCGGAGACTAACCAACGCGCGCGCCGGCGCCTATCGGCGCGCTGCCGTCGAAGACCAAGCCGTCGAGGTCTTTCCGGCGAAGACGCGGGCGCGGACTGACCGCTGACAGCCGACGGCTTTCGCCCTATAGAGACGCCGTTCGCCGCGCCGGGCGCGGCCGAAGCCCATAGCTGAAGGCTCGCTCCATGGCCGCCGACGACGCGTTCCGCCCGACATCCGAATTCCTCGAGCTCTTCGAAGCGCGCGGCTACATGCAGGCCGCGACCGACCTTCACGGCCTCGACGAGGCGCTCTCCGGCGGTCCGACGCCGGCCTATATCGGCTTCGACCTCACCGCGCCGTCGCTCCATGTCGGCAGCCTCGTCCAGATCATGATGCTGCGCTGGCTTCAAAAGAGCGGCCACAAGCCGATCGTGCTGATGGGCGGCGGCACCACCAAGATCGGCGATCCCTCGGGCAAGGACGAGGCGCGCCAGCTGATGACGCCGGAGCTGATCGAGGCGAACAAGGCCGGCATCCGCCGGGTGTTCGACAAGTATCTCGTCTTCGGCGACGGGCCGACCGAC
>CAZPTD010000441.1:0-3284 GCA_964588915.1 uncultured Neomegalonema sp.
GTCACGCATGTCGACGGCCGCGTCGATCCGATCGCCGACGCCGAGACCATCGAGCCCGAGCTGATGCTCGCGGATCTCGAGAGCCTGGAGAAGCGGCTCCAGAACATCGTCAAGAAGGTCAAGGGCGGCGACAAGGAGGCTCGGCTGCAGGCGGATCTGATGGAGCGGGCCAAGTCGGTTCTCGAGGAGGGCCGGCCGGCGCGGGAAGTCGAGATCGCGCTGGACGAGGCCAAGGCCTTCCGGATGCTGCAGCTCATGACCCAGAAGCCGATGCTCTATGTCTGCAACGTCGACGAGGCGTCGGCGGCGACGGGCAACGCCTTCTCGGACCGCGTCGCCGAGATGGCGGCGGCCAAGGGCGCGGCGCATGTCGTCATCTCCGCGGCGATCGAGGCGGAGATCGCGCAGCTCGAGGACGAGGAGCGCGACGCGTTTCTCGAGGAGATGGGCCTCGAGGAGCCGGGCCTCGACCGCCTCATCCGCGTCGGCTACGACCTGCTCGGGCTCATCACCTATTTCACCGCCGGCCCGAAGGAGGCGCGCGCTTGGACGATCCCGGAAGGCTGCGTCGCGCCGAAGGCCGCCGGCGTCATCCATGGCGATTTCGAGAAGGGCTTCATCCGCGCCGAGACGATCTCCTATGACGATTATCTCGCCTGCGGCGGCGAGACCGGCGCCAAAGAGGCCGGCAAGATGCGGCTCGAAGGAAAAGACTACGTCGTCCGCGACGGCGACGTTCTCCATTTCCGCTTCAACACCTGATTAACCAGGTCTATTCGCGAATGCGAAAGGTCGCCGCGGTTACGCTCCGCTCAAGCGCAAGGAGCGTCGCGGCATGCTGTTGTCAATTCTCCACCGTTGGGCGGCGGCCCTCCGACGCTCTGCGGGCGCGTTCCGGCGCGACCGCGAGGGCGTGACCCTGATCGAGTTCGCGTATATCGCGCCGATCTTCTTTCTGGTCCTCTTCTCGATCATCGAGATCGCGCTGATCAGCTTCAGCACCTCGACCTTCCGGACCGGCCTCGCCTACGCCAGCCGCCTCGTCCGCACCGGCGACGCGCAATGCCTCTCCGACGCCGATTTCATCGAGGCGATCTGCTCGCGCACGACCTTGGCGCCGAGCTGCGCGACGCGCACCGAGGTCGAGCGCGAGGTCTATCCGAGCGGCTTCACCACCGACGTCGATCTCGCGATCGACGTCGACGAATTCGCCGCGCTCGAGAGCGGCGACGTCGTGCTGATCCGCGCGACCTATCGCTGGCCGCTGCAGTCGCCGCTCGTCGAGCCGTTCTTCACCGACGGCGAGGGCGACTTTCCCTATCAGGTGAGCTTCCTCTTCAAGAACGAGGAGTTCTTTAGCGCGGTGTGCCCATGACGCTTCGCCCCATCCGGCGCCGCGCGGCGCGGCTTCGTCGCGACGCGGACGGCTCCGCGATCGTCGAGTTCACGATCGTGCTGCCGATCCTGGCGCTGATGCTGATCGCCAGCGTCGAGGCGGCGAGCTATTTCTGGTCTCGGAGTCGCGCGAACGACGCCGCGACCGCGGCCGGCGATCTGACGACGCAGTACTCGTTCGTCTCCGACAGCTCGATCAGGACGATCTTCGCCGCCGCCGACGCGATCATCTCGGAGAACCGCAACACCCGCGAGGCGGTTCTCGACTATTCGGTGCGCCTGACCTCCGCCCTCGCCTGCGAATGCGAGGACGATCCCGACCGTTTCTGCTATCGGACGCTCTGGTCGCACGTCTACGCCGGCGGAGAGATGGACGAGGGCCGCGAGTTCGAATCGACGGTGGAGGGCGTGCCGTCGGACATCGCCATCGATCTCAACGACACCATCATCGTCGCGGAGATGACGTACCGCTACAGCCCGGCGCTGCGCTTCGTCTTCACCGAGGCGGAGATCGACGTCGAGGAGACCCTCTATTTTCGCCCGCGCTTCTCGGAACGCGTCGTCCATGTCGGCTCGCAGGCGCAGGAAATCGAGCTTCGCTGCCCGGAGGAGTGACCTCGGCCGAGCTCAGCGCCGCTCCGCGTCCATCGCCGCCGACAAGTCCTCGAAGCGCGCCAGGAACGCCGCCTTGGCCTCGGAGGGCGTCCGGCAGGGCAGCTCGACCGTGAGCAGCTCCGCATTCGACGGCGCGCCGAAGATCTTGACCGCGTCCGTCTCGGAGAAGCCGGCGAGGCGGACGGCCTCGAGATAGGCCGAAACCGTGTCGGCGCGCTTGACGAGCCTCATCACCGGATCGGTCGGCGCCGCCGGCAGGCCGAAGCGGATGAAGATGACCGCGAGGAGCCGATGCTCGAGCGCCTTGTAGCCGTCGCCGACCACGGCCTTGAACGGGCTGATGAGATCGCCGATGACGTATTCGGGCGCGTCGTGCAAGAGCGCGACGAGCCGCTCCTCGGCCGAGATCGAGGGCTTGATCCGGCCGCAGAGATCCTCGACGAGCAATGAGTGATCGGCGACGGAGAACGGCCACTCGCCGGTGGTCTGACCGTTCCAGCGCGCGACGCGCGCCAGGCCGTGGGCGATGTCCTCGATCTCGACGTCCATCGGCGTCGGGTCGAGCAGATCGAGGCGGCGCCCGCTCAGCATGCGCTGCCACGCCCGCGCCGGCCGGCCGCGCGCCGATTTCGATCCGGTCGAGGATGACGCCATCGCGGCTCCCTCATGGGCTCGAGCGGGATGGAAACGTCTGCGCCGCGTCGCGCAGAACGGGCGATTAACAAAGGCGTCGCAGGTTGTCGAGCCTGGCCGATTGCGGTGGTCGAACCGCTTTGCTAGAGCGGCGCGACACGAGAACGGATGGAGCGAGCATGGCTTCTATGGACGGAGCGGCCGCAGCCTATGCTGTCGCCGACTTGAGTTTGGCCGATTGGGGCCGCAAGGAGATCGCCATCGCCGAGACGGAGATGCCGGGGCTGATGGCGTGCCGCGAGGAGTTCGGCCCCGCCAAGCCGCTCGCCGGCGCCCGGATCGCGGGCTGCCTGCATATGACGATCCAGACTGCGGTGCTGATCCAGACGCTCGAGGCCCTCGGCGCCGAGGTGCGCTGGGCGTCCTGCAACATCTTCTCGACCCAGGACCACGCCGCCGCCGCGATCGCCGACGCCGGCACGCCGGTCTTCGCGCGCAAGGGCGAGACGCTCGAGGAGTACTGGGACTATGTCGACCGGATCTTCGACTGGCCCGGCGAACCGGCGAACATGATCCTCGCAGACGGCGGAGAAGCGACGCTCAACGTCCTGCTCGGCGCCCGCGCGGAGGCCGGCGAGCCG
>CAZPTD010000442.1:0-3284 GCA_964588915.1 uncultured Neomegalonema sp.
CGGCCTTCTCGATCCGCTACGGCAACCTCTTCTACAACCCCTTCCACATGCTCTCGATCGTCTTCCTCTACGGCTCGACGCTGCTCTTCGCGATGCACGGCGCCACCATTCTGGCCGTCAGCCGCTTCGGCGGCGATCGCGAGATCGATCAGATCTATGATCGCGGCACCGCCTCGGAGCGCGCGGCGCTGTTCTGGCGCTGGGTGATGGGCTTCAACGCGTCGATGGAGTCGATCCATCGCTGGGCGTGGTGGTTCGCCGTCCTGACGCCGCTGACCGGCGGCATCGGCATCATCCTGACCGGCACCGTCGTCGATAACTGGTATCTCTGGGCCGTCGAGCGCGAATTCGCGCCCAGCTACCCCGAAGTCTACCCGCCGACCCCGGATCCGGCGCTTACGGAAGGCGTCCCGCAATGACCGCTCCATCCGCTCCAATCGCTCCGCTCGTCAAGACCGCGATAGGCGTCATTGTGGTGTTCGTCGCTCTTGTCTTCGGCGGATGGCTCCTGTTCTTCCGCACCTCGGTCGACGCCGAGCAGACCGGCTATCGCGGCGTCGGCATGGAGACGCCGCGCTTCGCCGACGACGCCGCCGCGCTCGCCGAGGCGAACGTCCCGCCCGAGGAGATCTACCCGCGGACGCCGGACGACGGATCGACGCCGCGCGCGGGCGACATCTACGAGAACGTCCAGGTGCTCGGCCATCTGAGCGACGAGGACTTCACGCGGTTGATGATCCACATCACCGAATGGGTCTCGCCCGAGCAAGGCTGCCTCTACTGCCACGGCGAAGACGGAAACTTCGCGTCGGACGACCTCTACACGAAAGTGGTGTCGCGCCGGATGATCCAGATGACGCAGACGATCAACGCCGACTGGAGCGACCACGTCGCGCCGGCCGGCGTCAACTGCTACACCTGCCATCGCGGGCAACCGGTGCCGGAGTATATCTGGTTTCTCGATCCGGACACCGAAAAGGCGCATGCGGACTTCATGGGCGAGGCCAACGGCCAGAACCGGCCGACGGAGCTGAACGGCTACACCTCGCTGCCGACGGGAACCTTCGACGACTTCATGGTCGACGACCAGTCGGTGCGCGTCATCGCGCAGGAGTCGATCACGCCGGAATACGGCGCGACGATCCAGGACACCGAGCGCACCTACGGCCTGATGATGCATTGGAGCCAGTCGCTCGGCGTCAACTGCACCTACTGCCACAACTCGCGCGCCTTCACGAGCTGGGAGCAGAGCCCGCCGGCGCGTCTGACGGCGTGGCACGGCCGCCGGATGGCGCAGGCGCTCAACTCGCAGTATTTGGCGCCGCTCGGACCGGTCTATCCGGACAACCGTCTGGGCCCGCTCGGCGATCCGCCGAAGCTGAGCTGCGCGACGTGCCATCAGGGCGCGCACAAGCCGCTGCTCGGCGCCGACATGATCTCGCTCTTCCCGAGCCTCTCGGCGCCCGGGCCGTAGGAGCGGTCTTGATCCGGCCGGGCGCGCGCGTCCGGCCGGGCGGACGCGACTTCCTTCGAAAACGACGACGGCGCGCCGACCCGTTCGGCGTGTCGTCTCTTCTTGAGCGGATGCGGCGAGAGCGGGGCGCCCAGCGGCGCCCTACGGCGTGAGGCCGAGCGCGTCCCAGGAGGCGAGATAGATCCGGAACCATGGCGCGAGCGGCGCGCGCTCGTCGCCCGCCTCGGCGCGGAGGTCGGCGACGCTGCGCCAGTCGATCGCCTCGACCTCGGCCGGATCCGGAGCGGCCTCGAGCCGCGCGCGGTCGACCTCGGCGCGGAAGAGCCGCACGCGCTCGTGCTCCCAGAGGCCGTTGCCGACCGCGGCGCGATACTCGAACGCGCCGCGGGGCGCGAGCGGCGGCGGATCGAAGCCGAGCTCCTCGCGCACGCGGCGCTTGGCGCAGGCCTCAAGCGACTCGCCCCAATGCGGATGCGAGCAGCAGCTGTTGGCCCAGAGGCCGCCGCAATGATACTTGTCGGCCGCCCGCTTTTGGATCAGCAGCAGGTCGCCGTCGAAAAGGAACACCGAGACGGCTTGATGCAGCGCGCCCTTGCGATGCGCCGCGAGCTTCTCGATCGGGTAGAGCGCGCCGTCGGCGGCGATGCCGGGAATGAGGATCGGGTCGGGCGCGGTCCGCGCCGATTGCTTCGCGACGCTCATGCGGCGATCTCCGGCGCGGGGGCGCGTCTCAGCGGGTCGCCGCCGGCCCAGCTTCCCTGGCTTTCAAGGACCGCGAAACGGGCGAAGAGGCACTCGCGGAACCAGCCGCGCTCATAGGCCGCCCGCGCCGCCTCGCGGTGCGGTCCCGGCCCGGCGGCGAACGCGTCGAGCGCCTCGGCGTCGCGCCAGACGGTGAAGGTCGCCTGACGGAGCCACGGCGCCTCGCCGACGCCGATCTTGAAGAGGAGGCCGTCGCAGCGCGCCGTCGCGGCGCTGATCGCCGGCTCGCGGCGCCAGAAGTCGCGGGCCGAGCCGAGACGCAGCGTCGCCCGCGTGAGCGACGCGATCGGACCGCCGCCGCGTGTCGGCTCGGGCCGCGCCTCGAAGGGCGCCCTTCCGTCCCAGGCGCCGCGGCTGCCGAGGGCGCGGAGATAGACGGTCCAGCTTTCGGCCGCGCGGGCGCGATAGCCGCGGAAGATCTCGCTCTCGCCGAGCCGCCGGCGCGCGCGCTCCAGGGACGGCCAGGTCGCGAGCACGCCGTAGACCGAGAGGTTGGGCCGCGGCGTGAAGCCCTCGCCCGCTCCGCTGCCCAAGAGCTTCGAGAAGCCGCCGCCGGTCTCGCGGCGGAGCGGACGGCGGGCCGCGCCCATGCGCGTCAACGCCCAGAACCGGTTCGCCGCGCCGTCGAAACGGAACACGGAGAAGGTGACCGTCTGCATGCGCGCTCCGTCTTCCGCTTCAGGCGACCGCCCGGCTGAGCGCGCATTGGCGCCAGAGCGTCTCCAGCGACCGCGCCAGATGCTCGATATCCGCGTCGGAGTGCAGCGGCGACGGCGTGATGCGCAGCCGCTCCGTGCCCTTCGGCACCGTCGGATAGTTGATCGGCTGGATGTAGACGCCGTGCTCCTCGAGCAGAATGTCGCTCAGCAATTTGCACTTCGCCGCGTCCTTCACCATCACCGGCACGATGTGGCTCGGGTTCTCGAGATGCGGAATGCCGATGGCGTCGAACTTCCGGCGCACCCGGGCGACGCGGTCGCGATGGCGCGCCCGCTCGAGCTGGCTGACCTTGAGATGGCGGATGCTCGCGCGCGCGCCGGCGGCGACC
>CAZPTD010000443.1:0-1347 GCA_964588915.1 uncultured Neomegalonema sp.
ATGCAGCCCCCAGGCGGTCGGATCCGGCGCGTCGGGACCCTCCATCGACGACGGGTCGTTCGCGTCGAGAAGGAGGAGGTCCGAGGCCCGGATGCGGCTGAAATGCCGCTGGTTCGGATTCATCAAAAACTCCGAGCCGTCGTCGCTGACGGCGAGGCTGAAATGGTTGGCCACAGCCTCGTGCATGTCGAGCCGCACGGTCCAGCGGAACGCCGCCGCCATGTCGACGCGCTCGGACCAATGGGTCAGGTTCGGAAGTTCGGCGGGTTTCAGCATCTGCGCCTCGCTCGATCGGTTGATGGTTCAGCGGAAAGCAAGTTCGCATGCTCCTCGAAACCGCATCCGCCGCCAATAGCCGTTTTTCGGAGCGGCGCCCTCATCCCGGCGCTTGCGAGCCGTGTTCACGTCGCTTGTAGATCTTGTGCCAACGCCGACGATCGCATTGCGGACAACGGAGATACTTGCTCGGCTCTCCGGCCGCCTTCCACCGCACGCCGCCGAGAGCCCAGACCGAGCGCTCATGGCCGCACGCCTTGCATCGGACCAGCCATTCTCGGGAGTCTCGCTCCATCGACGCGGAGACCCGAGCGGGCGCGATTCTCGCGACAAATCTCTGCAGTCGAGACATGATCTCACTTCCGCGGGCGCGGTCGAAGGCTCCGGGTCGAGCGGCGCGACGCGCGGTCTGCGCGACTGCGCGCGGCGTCGCGAGAATATCGCGATCGGTCGAGCCCGTCACGCGCCTTTGACGACGAGGAGCGCTCGCGCCGGGCCGCCTTCCGCCTCGATCGCGTGGACGCGGTCGGCTCGGTAGCGAAGGGTGTCGCCGAGCCGGAGGGCTTCGGAGGCGTCCTCGACGGAGACGCGCAGAGCGCCCTCGAGCGCCGTCAGATGCTCGACGCAGCCCTTGCGGTGCGGCTCGCTCCTGAGGGCGCCGCCCGCAGCGAAGGCGATGTCGTAGATCTCGGTTTCCGCGACCGCGTCGGGCGGGCTGAGGATCGTGATCCGGCAGCCCTCGCCGCGCGAGGAGATCACCGGCGTCCGATCGGCGCGCATCAGCTCCAGGATCGCGCTCTCGGGCCCGGTCTCGCCGTCGAGAAGGCCGGAGAAATCGACCTTGAGCGCCTGGGTGAGGTTCCAGAGGCTGGCGACGGTCGGGCTGCTCTCGCCGCGCTCGATCGCCGAGAGCATCGAGCGCGACACGCCGGAGAGCTTCGCCAGCGCGTCGAGGCTGAGGTCCTGGGCCTTGCGCGCCTCGCGGAGGCGAGCGGCGAGACGTTCGGTGATTTCGGATCTGCTCATCGTCGCGATGGGAGCCGGTTTTGCTCACGCTCACCAAGCAGAACG
>CAZPTD010000443.1:1447-3245 GCA_964588915.1 uncultured Neomegalonema sp.
AGCAGAACGACCTCCTTGCGGCGCCAGGCGGCGGAAGACCTCGACCATCGCGCGTCAGACCGTCCAATCGAGGACCACCTTGCCGGACTTGCCCGACTTCATCGCCGCGAAGCCGGCGAGATACTCCGAGGCCGGCATCCGATGCGTGATCACCTTGCCGACATCGAGGCCGTTGCCGAGCATCGCCAGCATCTTGTACCAGGTCTCGAAGATCTCGCGGCCGTAGACGCCCTTGATCGTCAGCGCCTTGAAGACGATCCGCGACCAGTCGACCGGGCTCTTGCCGGGCGGAATGCCGAGCATGCCGATGCGCCCGCCCATCACCATCGCCTCGACCATCTGGTCGAGCGCGACCTGGGCGCCCGACATCTCGAGGCCGACATCGAAGCCCTCCTTGAGACCGAGCCGCGCCGCGACCGATTTGAGGTCCTCTTCGGCGACGTTGACCGGCGTCACGTCGGCGACCTCCGCTGCGAGCGCGAGCCGGTCCGGCGTGACGTCCGTGATCACCACGTGCCGCGCGCCGACATGCCGCGCGACCGCCGCCGCCATGATCCCGATCGGCCCGGCGCCGGTGACCAGCACGTCCTCGCCGACGAGATCGAAGCTGAGCGCGGTGTGGACGGCGTTGCCCAGAGGATCGAGGATCGCGCCGATCTCGTCGGCGACGCCGTCGGGCAGCGGCACGACGTTGAAGGCCGGCAGCTTCAGATACTCGGCGAAGGCGCCCGGCTCCTGCACGCCGATCCCTCGGGTCTCGGGATCGAGATGGAACTTGCCCGAGCGCGACTGGCGCGACTGCGAGCCGACGAGATGGCCCTCGCCGCTCACGCGCTGGCCGATCTCGAGGCCCTCGACGCCCGAGCCGAGCTCGACGATCTCGCCGGCGAACTCGTGCCCGATGACGAGCGGCGTCGGCACGGTCTTCGCGGCCCACGCGTCCCAATCGTAGATATGGACGTCGGTGCCGCAGACGCCGGTCTTCTTGACGCGAATGAGCACGTCCTTCGGCCCGATCTCGGGCAGCGGCCGCGTCTCGAGCCAGAGGCCCGGCTCCGGCCGCGCCTTGACCAGCGCGCGCATCTCGTTGGTCATCCGATCACTCCCGTCTCGCGGCCGGCGGTCTCGAAGGCGGCGAGCGCCTCGGCGAGGTCGTCCGCGCTCAGAGCGGCGCTCATCT
The DNA here is from genome assembly GCA_964588915.1 of uncultured Neomegalonema sp. GTDB lineage: Bacteria > Pseudomonadota > Alphaproteobacteria > Rhodobacterales > Rhodobacteraceae > JALEGB01. Next base: position 2,628 of record CAZPTD010000443.1, read on the forward strand.
GCGTGCGGATGCGCGCCCGGCCTTTCGGCACCACCGGATAGAAGAAGCCGCTGGCGTAGACGCCGCGCTCGTAGAGCCGCTCCGCCATCTCCTGCGCCCGCGTCGCCTCGCCGAGCATGACCGGCACGATCGGATGCTCGCCCGGCAAGAGGTCGAAGCCGAGCTTCTCGAGCCCGTCGCGCCAGAGCCGCGCGTTGGCGAAGAGCCGCTCGCGCAGAGCGTCGCCCTCCTCGACCAGCCGGATCGCCTCGATCGAGGCGTAGACCACGGCCGGCGGCAGCGCGTTCGAGAACAGATAAGGCCGCGCCCGCTGGCGCAGCAGATCGACGACCGCTCGAGGCCCGGCGATATAGCCGCCGATCGCGCCGCCCAAGGCCTTGCCGAGCGTGCCGGTGAGGATGTGGATCTTGTCCTCGACGCCGCAATGCGCCGGCGCGCCGCGGCCCTTCGGTCCCATGAAGCCGGTCGCGTGGCAGTCGTCGACCATGACGACGGCGTCGTAGCGCTCGGCGAGCGCCGCGATTCCGGCGAGCTCGGCGATGTAGCCGTCCATCGAGAACACGCCGTCGGTGGCGATCAGGACATGGCGCGCGCCGGCCGCCCGCGCCGCCGTCAGCT
>CAZPTD010000444.1:0-3235 GCA_964588915.1 uncultured Neomegalonema sp.
GCGCGCAGAGCCGGGATCCAGGGCCAAGGGGCCGAGCCTGCGGCGAACCGGCCCTGGATCCCGGATAAGCCTGCGGCTTTCCAGGATGACGGCGTCATCCCGGGATGACGGCGTCATCGGCGTTGCATCCACCTAGGCAGATCCTGCTCGAGCGAATCGACTCAGGCGGATGGCGGCGCGAGCCCGACGCCGCGCAGGATCATCGCGGCGACGTCGCGCTTGGCGGCCGCCCATTGCGCGTCCGTGAGCGGCGCGCCGCCGTTCAGCGTCTCGATCTGATGGCGGAAATCGGCGTAGTGCTGCGTCGTCGCCCAGATCATGTAGAGGAGATGCTTCGGCGCGATCGGCGCGATCTTCCTCTCGTCGATCCAGCGCTGAATGGCGCGCTCGCGGCTCGCCGTCCATTCGCGCAGCGCCGTCTCGAGATAGTCCTGCACGATCGGCGCGCCGTGCATGATCTCGGCCGCCCAGACCTTCGAGCCGGCCGGATGGCGGCGGCTGATGTCCATCTTGGCGTCGATATAGGCGGTGAGCGCCTCGCCCGGATCGTCGCTCTCGTCGAAGGCCTCGGCCGCCTCGAGCCAGATGCGAAAGATCCGCTCGACGACGCGGCGATAGAGCGCCTCCTTGGTTGCAAAATAATAGTGCAGATTGGCCTTGGGCAGCCCGGCGAGATCGGCGATCTGTTGCATCGATGCGCCCCTAAAGCCGGCCTCAGCGAAGGCGGCCTCGGCGGCGTCGATGATAAGCCTCTCTATCTCAAGGCGATTTTCCGTCTTTGCCCGCGGTTCGGGCCGGCTGTCGACGCCATCGTCCACGCTCGTCGCCTCGCCTGTGATGCGCTCTGACGCTTCGAGAGTCGCCTTATAAGATGACTTGACCAAGCGATCAAACCTGATAGCGTTCGATTGTTGACCAAATGGTCAGCATGAGATCTGGTTGTGGACTGTGCAATGCTCCTGTATTGCGCGGTTTGTGGGCTGCGCTTTTCGCGGGGCTGGCGCGGCGTCGAACCGAGGAGAGACGGGCATGGCGGCGCCTGGCGAGAACCTCAAGATCAATGGCGAGCGGCTCTGGGACAGCCTGATGGAGATGGCCAAGATCGGCCCGGGCGTCCGCGGCGGCAATAATCGCCAGACGCTGACGGACGAGGACGCCGAGGGCCGCGCGCTCTTCAAGCGCTGGTGCGACGCCGAAGGGCTGACGATGGGCGTCGATCAGATGGGCGACATGTTCGCCCGGCGCGAGGGCGAGGATCCGTCGCTGCCGCCGGTCTATGTCGGCTCGCATCTCGACACCCAACCGACCGGCGGCAAATACGACGGCGTCCTCGGCGTGCTCGGCGGGCTGGAGATCATCCGCACGCTCAACGAGTTGGGCGTGAAGACCCGGCATCCGATCGTCGTCGGCAACTGGACGAACGAGGAGGGCGCGCGTTTCGCGCCGCCGATGGTCGCCTCCGGCGTCTTCGCCGGCGTCCACACGCTCGACTGGGCCTATGACCGCACCGACGCCGAGGGCAAGAAGCTCGGCGACGAGCTCGTCCGCATCGGCTGGCGCGGCGACGAGAAGGTCGGCGACCGGCAGATGAAGGCGTTCTTCGAGCTCCATATCGAGCAAGGCCCGATCCTGGAGAAGGAAGGCAATGTCATCGGCGTGGTGACGCACGGCCAGGGCCTGCGCTGGATCCAGTGCACGCTGACGGGCCATGAGCGGCACACCGGCTCGACGCCGATGGCGATGCGTCAGGACGCGGGCCGCGGCATGTCGAGGATCATCGAGCTCGTGAACCGGATCGCGATGAGCCGGCAGCCGAACGCGCTCGGCGCCGTCGGCCATATCGACGTCTATCCGAACAGCCGCAACATCATCCCGGGCAAGGTCGTCTTCACCGTCGACTTCCGCAGCCACGAGCTCGATACGCTCAACGCGATGGTCGAGGAGCTCGCCGCCAAGGCGCCGGGGCTCTGCGAGGAGATCGGCGTCTCCTTCGAGAGCGAGATCGTCGGCAGCTTCGACCCGCCGGCCTTCGACGAAGCCTGCGTGAAGGCGGTCCGCGACGCGGCCGTCCGGCTCGGCTATTCGCATCAGGACATCATCTCCGGCGCCGGCCACGACGCCTGCTGGATCAACCGCGTCGCGCCGACGGCGATGGTGATGTGCCCCTGCGTCGACGGCCTCAGCCACAACGAGGACGAGGAGATCACGCCCGAATGGGCCGAAGCGGGGACGAACGTTCTCTTCCATGCGGTGGTGGAGACGGCGGAGATCGTGTCGTGAGGCGCCGCGGCCGCATAGACGCCGCTCGATACCTCGCGCGTCGTCTCCATCGAAGCGCCGGTCCGGGCTGGAGCCGGCGCCGCGAATCGAGTGCGATGGTCGCCGTTCGTTTCCCGATACGCTTCGCGACCGGCATACGCTGCGCGTTTGCTTTTGGCGTCGAGCGGGTCCCGACGCCCCGGGCCGAGCCCGGGGCGGCGCAGCGGCCGAGGAGAGCCGCAGCATGAAGCTGAGCGGTCTTTGGTCGCGTTCGCGAAAGGCCGGCGACGAGACAAAGGAGGAGACGAGCGCCATGAGCAAGGTGATCAAGGGCGGCACGATCGTCGCCGCGGATCGGACCTATGAGGCCGACATCCTGATCGAGGGCGAGAAGATCGCCCAGATCGGTTCCAATCTGTCGGCGGCCGAGACCATCGACGCCTCGGGCGCCTTCGTCATTCCGGGCGGCGTCGACCCGCATGTGCATCTCGAGATGCCCTTCATGGGCACGCACTCCACCGACGATTTCCAGTCCGGCACCGTCGCCGCGATCTCGGGCGGCACCACCTCGGTCATCGATTTCTGCCTGCCGGCGCCCGGCCAGTCGCTCTTGGAGGCCTGGGACGCCTGGGACGCCAAGTCGAAGGACAAGGCCTGCGGCGACTACGCCTGGCATATGGCGATCACCTGGTGGAGCGAGCAGGTCTTCAACGAGATGGAGGAGGTGGTCCGCCGCGGCGTGAACACCTTCAAGCATTTCATGGCCTATAAAGGCGCGCTGATGGTCGACGACGACGAGATGTTCGCGTCCTTCCAGCGCTGCGCCGCCTTGGGCGCGATGCCGCTCGTCCACGCCGAGAACGGCGACGTCGTCGCGGCGATGCAAGCGAAGCTCCTGGCCGAGGGCAACACCGGTCCGGAGGCGCACGCCTATTCGCGCACCGCCGAGGTCGAGGGCGAGGCGGCGAACCGGGCG
>CAZPTD010000445.1:0-3235 GCA_964588915.1 uncultured Neomegalonema sp.
CCCTCGCGACTCGGCCTCCTCTTGCGCCCTTTTGCCGCCGGGCTAGCCCGGTGAATCCTTGACGCGACGACCGCCGCGGCCGCCTTCGAACCCGGCGATGGCGGCTCCGACGGCAGGACTTCGCGCCCGAGATGGAGATGGCTGCGCCCGGCCGCGGCGTCCGAGGGCGCTCTACGCGCCCGGCGCGGGATCGCCGATGCGCTGGATCTCCCATTCGAGCAGGACGCCGGTCGCCTCGAAGACGCGCCGGCGCACCTCTTCGCCGAGCCCTTCGAGATCGGCCGCCGTCGCGCCGCCGGCGTTGGCGAGGAAGTTGGCGTGCTTCTCGGACATCACCGCGCCGCCGCGCCGGAGGCCGCGGCAGCCCGCCCGCTCGATCAGCGCCCAGGCCTTCATCTCCATCGGATCGTCCTCGGCGCCGGTCGAGGAGAAGCCGGCCGGATTGCGGAAGGTGCTGCCGGCGGTGCGGTCCTTGACCGGCTGGGCGGCGGCGCGTTTCTCCATGAGCGCCGCCATCCGCGCCGCGACCGCCTCGGGCTCGTCCGGCGTCCCGCAGAGGCGCGCCGCGGTGTAGATCAGGCCGCGCGGCGCGCTGTCGCGATAGGCGAAGCCCATCGCGTCCGGCGCCAGCGTCAGCCGGTTTCCGGCGCGGTCGATCGCCTCGGCCTCGACGAGAATGTCGGCCATGTAGCGCCCATAGGCGCCGGCGTTCATCCGGAGCGCGCCGCCGATCGCGCCCGGCACGCCGCGCAGGAACTCCAATCCGGCGATCCCGGCCTCGGCCGCCGCCTGCGCGACGCGCGCGTCGAGCGCGGCGGCGCCGGCGCGGACCCGGTCGCCTTCAGCCTCAATGGCGTTGAAGCCGCGGCCGAGGCGGATGACGACGCCGGCGACGCCGCCGTCGCGCACGATGAGGTTCGAGCCGACGCCGATCGGCGTGATCGGAATGTCGGTCGGCGTCGCCGCGAGAAAGTCGGCGAGATCTTCGGCGTCGGCCGGCGAGAACAGGACCTCGGCCGGCCCGCCGACGCGCAGCCAGGTGAGATCGGAAAGCGGCGCCGACGGCGTCAGCCGGCCGCGGACCGGCGGCAGTCTCTCGAGCAGCGTCTGCGACGTCATCGACGCCCTCCTCTAGGTCGCGCCGGCCAGGCCGGCGACGATGAGCGCGATCGATATCAGGAGCCCGGCCGCCGGAACCCAGGCGCCGACGCTGAACGCGCCCTCGGCCGGCGGCGCGCGGCGCTTGAGCGCCAGGAGCGCGACGTTCATGACGGCGAAGACGGTCAGGATCGCGAAGGTCGCCGCCGTCGCCAGGGCGCCGACATCGCCGATCAGCGCAAGGCCGATCGCGATCGCGGCCGCCAGGACCGTCGCCCGCACCGGCGTGCCGAAGCGCGGATGCGTCTGATACAAGAAACGCAGGAACGCCATGCGCCTTCCGAGGCCGAAGCCGATCCGCGCCGCCATCACCATCTGCGCCAGCACGCCGTTCGCCGCGGCGAGCACCGCGACCGCCGAGAAGACCGCCGCGTTCGAGCCCGTGGAGCGCTCCCAGACGGCGGCGAGCGGCGCGTCGCTCGCGGCGAGTTCGGACGGGCCGAGCGCGCGAATCGCGGCGAAGGCGACGAGCATGTAGAGCGCGGCGACGACGCAGAGCGCGATCAGAATCGCCCGCGGCATCGTGCGGGCGGGCTCCTTCGTCTCCTCGGCCATGTTCACCATGTCCTCGAAGCCGACAAAGGCGAAGAAGGCCAGGAACACGGCGCCGGCGAGGCCCGCGCCGGTCCAATCGGCGGCGGAAGCGCTCGGCGCGGCCGCCTCGGCCGAAAGGCCGGCGCCGGCGACCGCGACGAGCGCCGCGACCTCGGCGACGGCGAAGAGGCCGGCGAGCGCCAGCGACTCGAGCACGCCCACGATCGCCGCGCCGGCCAGGAGAACCCCGAGCCCGATCACGAGAAGCCAGGGCGGCAGATCGACGATCGATTGGAGATAGCCGACGCCGCCGCGCAGCACGGTCGCGCCCGCGAGAAGCCCGAGCGCCGCCACCGACGCGCCGACGACGAGCGCGAAAGCGTCCGAGCCGAAGGCGACCTTGGCGTAGGCGGCCTCGCCGGCGCTCTCGGGCACGCGCACCGAGAGCTCGGCGAAGCTGAGCGCGGAGAAGGCCGCCGCGCAGCCGGCGAGAAAGAAGGCGAGCGGCGTCGCCGGTCCCGCCCGTCCGGCGACCTCGCCGACGAGCACGAAAACGCCGGCGCCGACCATGACGCCGACGCCGTAAAGGGTGAGCAACCCGAGCCCGATGCGCCGCTTGAGCGCCGGCGCGGCCGCTGTCGCCTCCATCGGCGCTCTCCTAACCGACGGGCTCGCTCGCCTCGAGCGCCTCCTGAAGCCCGTTCGCCCAGCGCGTGATGTCGCCCGCGCCGAGGCAAACGACGAGATCGCCCTCCTTCGCCTGGGCGCGCACGAACGCCGGCAGATCCTCGGGTCCGGCGATCGCGACGACGTTGCGATGGCCGTGGGCGCGCAGCCCGTCGACCAGCGAGTCCCGGTCGACGCCCGGGATCGGCGCCTCGCCGGCGGCGTAGACGGGCGCGATCGCCACCGCGTCGGCGTCGTTGAAGCAACCGCAGAAATCGTCGAAGAGATCCTTGAGCCGCGAGAAGCGGTGCGGCTGATGAACGGCGACGACGCGGCCGCCGGCCTGGCGCACGCTCTCGCGGGCGGCTTTGAGCACCGCCGCGATCTCGACCGGATGATGGCCGTAATCGTCGATGATGCGCGCGCCCTTCCACATGCCGACGGTGGTGAAGCGGCGCTTGACGCCGGTGAAGCCGGCGAGCGCCTTCTTGATCGCGTCCGGGCCGATCTTGAGCTGGCGCGCCACCGCGATCGCGGCGAGCGCGTTCAAGACGTTGTGCTCGCCCGGCATCGGCAGCTTCACGCCCTCGATCTTGAGCTCGGGCTCGTCGAAGCGCGAGCGGATCTCGACGTCGAAGGTCGAGCAGCCGTTCTCGAAGGCGAGCCGGCGGCCGCGCACGTCGGCCTGCGGCGAGAAGCCGTAGGTGACGATGCGCCGATCGCGGATGCGGCCGATCAGCGTCTGCACCTCGGGATGGTCGATGCAGCAGACGCCGGCGCCGTAGAAGGGCGTGTTCTCGACGAAGGTCTTGAAGGCGCCGCGCAGGCTTTCGAAGGAGCCGTAATGCTCCATATGCTCGGGGTCGATATTGGTGAC
>CAZPTD010000446.1:0-3230 GCA_964588915.1 uncultured Neomegalonema sp.
AGCGCGCGGCCGATCAGCGCGAGACCGATGCCGGTGTTGCCCGCCGTGCCCTCGACGATCAGGCCGCCGGGCCTGAGATCGCCGCGGCGCTCGGCGTCGCGGATGATCGACAACGCCGCTCGGTCCTTCACCGATTGGCCGGGATTCATGAACTCCGCCTTGCCGAAGATCTCGCAGCCCGTCGCCTCGGAGACCTTGCGGAGTTTGATGAGCGGCGTCTTGCCGACAGCGTCGGGCACGGATTGGTAGACCTGCAAATCCTCGCTCCCTGGGTCCTTGCGGCTCGGACGGCGACGCCCGCGCCCGTTTGCGACTCCGATATGGCGCGCCGGCGCGCCCGCCTTCAAGGATCTCGGCGCTTCGCGTCCGAATTCGAGAGCCCGATCCCTCGATCCGAGGCGAAGCCGGAAATTCTTTCCGGGAACGCCCGCGCCGTCGAACCGGCGTCAGATCCTGCCCGAGCCGCGGCGGCCGCGCGCCCAGGCCTCGTAGCTCCAGGGCAGAAAAGGCGGGCCGGCGCGGGCGACGATGCGCTCCGTCGGTAGGAACGCGCTCGCGCGCCGCGGCCCGTCGGACGTCTCCACGGTCAGCTCGGCGAGCCGGTAGCCCGGGCCCTCGAAGGCCTTGAGGACGCCGACCGCTTTCGACCCGAGCCGCGCGAGGATCGCGCCCTCCGCGCGCGAGCCGGACGCCGCCACCAGAATCGGATAGGCGACGCCCGGCATCCGCGCCGCCAGCCAACCGGGCGCCGCGGCGTCGAGGACGCGCGGCGGCGCGAGCGCGCCGAGAACGCGCCGGCGCAGCTGCGGATCGCGCAGCGTGCCGTAGACAAAGAGATCGAGCACTCTACTCTCCTTCCGACGCGGTTTCGCAGGGCCTGAGAGGAAATCTGAAATCCGAGTGATCCTCTTGCGCGGATTCGGCGTATAAAGGAAGACCGAGTGTCAACGCAGCGTTACACATCGCGCGCGGCGCTCGGACCGATTGAGAAGCTTTGGTTCGCGAAATATCGCTGGAAGACATAAATGACGATGACGCGCGAGGAATTGTTGGAGGCGTATGCGGCGGGCGCGACGTCGCCGGGCCTATCGCTGCTGTGCGCTGCGCATATGACGCTCTCGCCCGAGGCGCGCGAGTACGTCTCGGCTGTCGAAGAGGTCGGCGGCGCGCTGTTGAGCGGGATCGACGACGATGAGGGGGAGGATCGGACGGGCGCGATGAGCTTCGACGCGCTGCTCGCTCGGATCGACGCGGAGGACGCGCACGGCGTGGACGTGCGCGCGGCGCCGTCCGCATCGGCCGTCGACATCGACGCCGGGCCGCTGCCGCGTCCCGTCGCTCGGGCGCTCGGGCGGCGTTTTTCGGACGTGCCGTGGAAGGCGCGGTTGCCGAAAATCGCCGAGCACGTGCTCTCCGAGTCCGACGGCGAAAAGGTGAGCCTGATGCGCGCGCGGCCCGGCGCGCGCGTGCCGGACCACACGCATCGAGGCGACGAGGCGACCCTCGTCCTCACGGGCGCTATGAGAGACGGCGACCGGATGTTGACTGCAGGCGACATCGCGCTTTGTGGACCGGAGCATGACCATCATCCGGAGATCGTGGGCGATGAAACCTGCTATTGCCTCATTGTCGTGGACGGAAGGCTCCGCTTCACCGGCGCGCTCGGACGAGCGCTCAACCTCTTTGCAGAATAGCCGCGGCGCCGTTCTGACGCGGCGCGCGGCGCTGGTCGGCGGCGCCGCCGCTCTGGGCGCCGGTCTCGTCGGCGCCGCGCCCGCGCGGGCCGCAAACGGCGTGCGGCGCTTCGCGGTCATTCGCGACGGCGACGAGATCGGCGAGCACACGCTGACGTTGAGCACGCGCGGCGACGTGCAGGAGATGCGGATCTACATCCTCATCGAAGTTTTCGTGATCGGCATCCGCGCCTACGTCTACGAACACCGCAACACCGAGATCTGGCGCGCCGGTCGGCTCGAGCGCATGACGACGACGACGAACAACGACGGCGACGAAGAGTTCTGCAGCGTCGAACGCGTCGGCGATCAGCTTCGGATCGACGGAACGACCTTCAGCGGCCTGGTCTCGGACGATCGCGCGCCGACGAGCTATTGGCGCAAGGCCGAGCTGCCCTGGTTCAGCTCGCAGACGGGCAAGCAGCTTCGGCTCACGGCGAACAAGAACAGCACCGGCCGCGGCGAACGCTGGCGCGTCACCGGCAACTTCAACGTCACGCTCGACTATGACGCCGACGGCGAGTGGCGCGGCTGCGAGTTTCCGTCGAGCGGCGGCGAGACCATCCGTTATCGCCAAGTCGATCCCGGCCCGCGCTTCAACGGCTGATCCGAAAATGAGCGGCTTCGACTACATCCCGCGTCCGGGCGACGGCGCGGCCTGGGTGACGGGCGCGAGCGCCGGCATCGGCCGCGCGGTCGCGCTCAAGCTCGCGGCGGCGGGGTGGACCGTCTACGCGACCGCGCGCGGCGCCGACAAGCTGGCGGCGCTCGCGGCGGAGCATCCGAACATCCGCGTGCTGCCCGGCGACGTCACCGACCGGGCGGCGATGCGCGACGCCGTCGAGACCATCGAAGCGTCGGGGCCGCTCGCGCTCGCGATCCTGAACGCCGGCGTCTACCATCCGATGCGCGCGCCGGGTTTCGACGCCGAGAAGGCGGCGCAGACATTCGCGGTCAATCTGGAGGGCGTCTCGAACGCGCTCGCGCCGGTCCTCGAGCGGCTCTGGGAGCGCCGGACCGGCTGCGTCGCGCTCGTCGCCTCGGTCGCCGGCTATCGCGGGCTGCCGCGGGCCGCGCCTTATGCGGCGACGAAGGCCGGCCTCATCGCGATGGCCGAGTCGCTCGCCTTCGACCTCGCGCCGCGCGGCGTTCGGATCTCGGTCATCAATCCGGGCTTCGTGCGCACCGAAGCGACGTCGGTCAACGACTTCAAGATGCCTTTCCTGATGGAGACCGACGACGCGGCGGCGCGCATCGTCGGCGGCCTCGGCCGGCCCGGGTTCGAGATCGCGTTCCCGCTGCGCTTCGCGCTGATCCTGAAGGCGCTGCGGCTGCTTAGGCCGCGCAGCTATTTCTGGATTACGCGCAAGATGCTCGGCTGGGACAAGGTGATGGCGCGCGAAGACACGTAACGCGTCGCTCATCGTATCGATCTTTTTTTGCTAGAGTAGGATCTGTTTAGAGCGCATTCGAACCATTCGGAGCCGCCTTGCTCCA
>CAZPTD010000447.1:0-3212 GCA_964588915.1 uncultured Neomegalonema sp.
CGAACCGGCCCTGGATCCCGGATAAGCCTGCGGCTTTCCGGGATGACGGCGTCACCGGCGGTGCATCCACCTCAACAGATCCTGCTCTAGAAGCCGGACGCGATCGCGCGGTCGACGACCTCATGAGTGTGCGCGGCGGAGATCAGAGCCGCGACATGCGTCTCCACCGCCGCTTTCGCCGTTTTTCCGGTCCAACGCGAATCGTTATGGAGCCAGCGGTTCGCGACCTCTTTCCACGCCTCGGGTCCGAGCTTCGGCTTGGCGTTCAGCATTTCGGCTAGAATTGGCGTCAAACCCGCCCGCGTCCTCGGCGCCTCGGCGAAGCGCTCGGCGTAGATTGCGCCCTTGCGCCGATCGAGCCGCTCCTTCTCAAGCTTCTTCTCCGCCTTCAGGGCTTCCGCCGCCGCCGCCCTCGCCGCCGCCTGCCGCAACGACTCGAGGACGGCTTCGGCGTCCGCAGCGCCGTGCGCCGCCGCCAGCTCGCCCAATGCTTTGTAGGCGTTGAGCACGCTTTTCTTGGCCCCAGACGCCTCTGCGATCGCGATGACGTCTTGGAGCAACTCGTGAACCTCCTGCAAGGAGACGCCGACCGCGCTCTGACGATAAACGCCGGCGACCGCCTCCTCGATCATTTTCGCCGCGGCCGCCTTGCCCCGCGCGCCCCTCAGCAAATCGGCGAAATCCTTCAGCGCCTCGGCCGCGCGCAGGGCGCTCTCTTCCGCCCCGGCCCGCTTGATCGCCGTCTCGAAAGCCGCCGCCCCCTCGGCCGCCGCTGCGTAGCTCATCTGTCGATTCCCAGTCTCTCGGCGACTTCGTCGCCCATTACTCGGAATATATCATGCGGAGATCTAGTCGCGCCAGCGCCCGCCTGATCAAAATACGCGATCGTCGCGCCGGCCGCCGTAGCGATCGGCGACCGCGACGGCATCGTCGTGTCAAACGCCCCGATTGGCGATCCCCATTCTTGCGTGGCGAGCGCGGCGGCTGTTCTCAAGTTCTGCGCTTCATTCTGGTTCGCCTCAGAGTGCACGGTGAGTGTTCCGATCACGCCCAACGGCGCCAGATTCGGCCAGAGCTTCGCCTTCAGGCCGCGCAGCGTCTGGAAAAGGACCTCCGTCGACCGCGCAGATGTTAGGTCGAGTTTCACCGGCGCGACAATGCTGGTGCTGGCAATGAGCGCGCTAACCGTCGGCAATGTCAGCCGTGGCGGGCAATCGATGATCACGAGCTCGAAGTTCATGTCTTGCACGCTGCGAATGAATCGCGGCAGCCGAAAGCGCGCGTCGTCCTGATAGTTTCCGAGAGCCCAATCGAATTTCCACCGCTCTTCTCGGCCGAGAAGCGCGAAGTTGGTCGGCAAGTACCAGCAGTCGCCAAGCGCCGTGTGGTTTACGCGGCGCAGATGCGCCCTGGCCGTCTCCAAACGCCACTCGCGCTCGAAGACCGAGTAGAGCGCCTCTTGCGGATTCTCTCCGGAGGTCTGGCTAAGCGGAAAGGACAGTGAGCCCTGGTAGTCGAGATCGATCAGAAGAACCTTCTTCGCCCCGCGCGCCCGTGCGACATCGGCGAAACACGCGCCAAGATTGAGCGCCAAGGTGCTCTTGCCAACGCCACCCTTGAAATTGATGACCGAGACGACGGTTGTCCCGCCCGTCGACGAGTCCACAAGGGCGCGATCGCCAGGCGCGACTTCTCGATGATAGACATCGCCTGAGATGGCCTCTTCGATCTTCGCCTTCGTCGCCTCCAGCTCTTCAGCGGCCAGATTTCGGCGCGCGCGCTCACGGCGCTCGCCCCATTTGAAGACCCCCTGGCCCACGGCCCAAAGACCGCCCACCACCGCGACCACCGCCGCCAGAGCCTCGACCACCTCCATCAGCCCCGCGCCTCACCATCAACTTTACCGGCGAGAACCATGACGCATGATGGTCGGGAAGAAAACCGCGCCGGCCAGCGCCGCCGAACACCGCGGAACGAGCAATCTGGCCACTGTCGCGGTCGAGACGACCGCCTCAGAACCCTGCGGCCAGCGCCCGTTCGGCGGCTTGGCGGTTGGAGAGCGGCGAGGAGACGCGCGCGATCTTGGTCTCGATCGCCTCGCGCGCCGCGCGGGCCGAGCGCGACTCGTCGCGGCGGACCCAGACGTCGGCCGCCGCCTTCCACGCTGCCGCCGGCAGCCTCGGTTTGCGCGCCTTCATCTCCTTGAGGATCGCCTCGAGCGCCGGCCGGCTTTGCGGCGCGGCGGCGAGCCGGCGACCGAAAGCCGCGCCGATCTCGCGCTCCGCCGCGACCTTCGCGCGCCGCTCCTCGTCTTTCCGCGCCGCCTCGGCCGCCTCGCAAGCGGCCCTCTCCTCGAGCCAGATCACGATCGCCCGCGCGTCCATCGGCGCGTTCTCATTGGCGATCTCCTCGATCGACGCGAGCGGCGTCAGCGCCGCTTGCTTCGCCCCGAGCGCCTCGGCGATGGTTCTGAGGAGCCCGATCGGCTCGGCGAGATCGGCCATCGACGCGCCGAACATGCGATGCGCCGGCGCGTTGTCCGCGGCCGAGGCGACCGCCTGCGCGGCCTCGGCGCGCGTCTTGCCCTCGAGAACCCGCGCCAGGCGCGCCAACGCCTCGACGCGACGCGCGACGCTCTCGTCGCCGCGCGCGGCGCGCAGAGCGCCGAGGAGCTCGTCTGCGGCGTCGGCGACCATCGCGTAGCTCATCGATCAGCTCCCAAACCTGGACACGCGCATCGTTAACTGTCAGATATCAACGTTATCACTAACAGATGTAGTATTTCTAGACACAACGGCGACAAAATATCCGAATGTTGGCGCAACGGCGCCAATCGAACGCCCGAGGAGCGACAGCCCGAACAGCGCGACGTTCGGCGGTCACGCTTCGATCGTCCGGTCCTCGTCTTCGGCGCCCTCTTCGGACGACCGGCCGGGCTCGGCGTCGACCCAGCTGCAGGTGTCGAGAAACGCGCGCGCGAGGCCGCGCGCCAGGAACGGCGGCTTCGCCCGCAGGAAACCGCCTCTTCGTCCGAGAAGCGCCGTCATCGCCGCAGGAGCCGCCGTCGGACGACGCCGTCTATAGGACGGCAAGCGGCGCGGGTCCCGAAACGCGGCGACGATGGGAATGGCGCGGTTGACGGGGCTCGAACCCGCGACCTCCGGCGTGACAGGCCGGCACTCTAACCAACTGAGCTACAACCGCAGAGCCGA
>CAZPTD010000448.1:0-3212 GCA_964588915.1 uncultured Neomegalonema sp.
TGGATCCCGGCTCTGCGCGCGTCGCGCTTGGCCGGGATGACAAGGGCGAGGTCGGCTCCATCAGAACCGATCAGACTATAGCTCGGCGAAGCCCGGGCTCGCGACGACGAGGTCCGCGGTCGCGGCGTTCATCGCGACGACGACCTCGTGGAGCGTCGCCAGCCGCAGCAGCGCCTTGACGTCGACGTCATGCGGCTGCGCCGAAAGCGGATCGATGAAGAAGATCAAGGCCGCGAGCCGGCCCTCGGCGATTTCCGCGCCGAGCTGAGCGTCGCCGCCGAGCGGGCCGCTCTTGAAGCAATGGACCGCGAGACCGACCTCGTCGCGGAGCCGGCCGCCGGTCGTTCCGGTCGCGACCAGCTCCTTCGTCGCGAGCGCGGCGCGCCATCTCGACGCCCACGCGACCAACGCGTCCTTGGCGCCGTCATGCGCCACGAGGGCGACGCGGCGGCGCCCCTGGGCCTCGCTCGACATGACCGGCTCCCCTGCGATGAAGACCGCCGAGAGTTCTCGCCGAGCGGCGAAGCGCCGTCAACCGGACGGCGCTTCGCTATGACGACGTCGTCGCCCGCAGAGATTACTGCGGCCCGAGCGTCAGCCCCGGGATCTCGGCGTTGCGCAGATCTTCCGGCGCGTAGCCGACGATGAGCGGCCAGTTGTTGTCGGCGCCGCGAATGTAGCCCGGAATGTCCTGCTCCCAGAGCCCTTGAACCTGCTGATTCAAGTTCAGGTAGAGCGTGCCGTCGACGACCGTGTAGGCGAACGGATCGGTCGGAACCTTGTAGCCGTTCGCCGTGCCGTAGGCGCAGAAGCCGCCATAAGCCGGCGCGTACGAGGCCGGATCGGCGGCGAAGAGATCGCGGTTCTCGGCCGAGGCGAAGCGGTAGGTCGCGCCCTCGTACTCGAAGGTGTAGGCGTCGTCGCCGGCGACCGGGCCGCCGTCCTGGAAGTAGGACACGACGTCGTAGCCGCTGACCGCGTAGCCGTCGCGGAGGAAAATCTCGTCGGCGGCGTGCGCCGCCGTGGCGACGAAGGCGAAGGCCAGGCCGGCCAACGCGACGCGCAGTCTCGTAAAGATCGTCATCTTGCTTCTCCGAACTCCAGTGCCAAGAAACGCTCGGGCCGCGGCGACGCCGTTCCGGGCGCGCCGAGCGCCGAGCGCTCGCGCGTGACATTGGGCGGAATCGCGGCGCGGCGCACTGCACGTATCTTAACTCCGGCGCGAGCGTCCGTGACGGACGCGTGAGGCGCGGCGCGCCGGCGCCATCGAAGGAAAAAAACGCGCGTTATCGCAAAGTGTTCATAGAACCTTGGCCGGTCCTTTGCTCTAGGTTCCGCTGATGGGCCGCCGCCGCCGGAGCTCGCCTGCAGTTCGATAGCGAAAGACCAGACGGATGAATCGGAAAACCGCCAAATTCACCCGACGCGCGGCGATCGCGGCGTCTCTCGCGTTCCTCGGCGCCTGCTCTTCGCAGCCCTTCGGCGGCCGAGCCTATACGCCGATGGCGACGAACATACCGCCGCGCCCGCCGCGCCCGAAGGCGACGCCGCCCGAGCTTTATTGGAGCGACCACTTCGAGAACGTCGCGCAGGGCGCGGTTCTGATCAACATCGACGCGCGCTGGCTGGTCTATTGGCCGCCGGGCGGCGGCCGATACGAAGCCTTCCCGATCGCCGTGCCGCTCAACAGGGACCTGACGCGGACCGGCATGACCCGAATCGTCCGTCGCCGCGAGAACCCGGACTGGCGCCCGACGCCGAGCATGCGCGAGCGCATGCCGGAGCTGCCGGAGTATATCGGCCCGGGCCCGGGCAACCCGCTCGGCGAGCGCGCGCTCTATCTCAGCTGGACCTATTACGCGATCCACGGCACCAACGATCCGCGGTCGATCGGCACGCGCGCGACCTCTGGCTGCTTCCGGATGTATCCGGAAGACATCCTCTGGCTCTACGACCGCGCCGAGATCGGCACGCCGGTTCGGGTGGTGCAGAACCTGAACGATCTCAGCGAGAGAAACCCGGACGCGTAGGCGCGGACGTCGTCGGCGCGTCGCCCCGCCGCGGCGGCGCGACGCGCGCACTTCCGACGCCTACCGGCCGGCGGCGACTTCGCGACGAACGAACGCGATGAAACCGTCGAGATTGCTGATCCGCGGAAGATGATCCGACTTCACGTAGAAGTAGAGCGGTCGGGCGAAGAGATAGAAGCCGTCCTCGATCGCGCTGCGGGTCGGCGCAATGCCGGCGATGGTCGCCGCGCGCACGCCGCCTGACGGTCCTTCATAGTAGTCCAGGGTCACGAGCCCGATCGAGCGGCCGTCCCTTTGGATTTCCGCCTCGACATCGGCGTAGTCGCCCGACAACGGCGCGACGACGCCGTCGCCGCGGATCGCGCCGCACGCCGCCTCGGCGTCCCGCCGCGACATGCCGGCCGCGATATAAGCGTCATAGTCGCCGGCCAATTGGCACCCTCTGAGCAGGAGCCACTCGAAAAGGTCCGGATGGAAAACGCGATCCCACGGCATGACCAGCGAAATCTCCCGATCCGGCAACGCCGGAGAGATCTCGCGCCAGGACCGTCTCGTGTTCGGCGCCGGGCGATCGCCGACCCGCGTCTGGGCGGCGAAGGCGTGGTAGATCATCTCGGGCAAGAAATCGACCCGCGGTCCGTCGTCGCCGTAGATGAAGACATAGGCCTCGTGGCCGGCGTTCAGCTCGATGATCCGGTCGACCGGCACGCCGTTGCGGCTGCAGCGGTCGATCTCGCTGTCGCGCATCCGCCGGACGCTCATCGCGATATCGATCTGCTCCGATCCCACGCCTTCGCAGAAGAGCCGGATGCCGCCCGAGGAGCCGCCGGTCGTGATTTGGAAACGAGCGTCCGGATGATCGCGCTGATACCGTGCGGCGAGCTCTTGCGCCCGCGCATACGCCGCCGCCGTCCCGCGGATGTCGACATAGTCGCGCGCGACGGCCGCGCCCGCGCCGAGCGAAAGAGCGCCGGCGACCAATAGTGCTGCGATTTTCATTGCGAATCTCCCGCCCCTTGCTGCGTGCGCAGAGAAGTGTCGGCGCAAACATGGGAGCGGCCAGGCGCCTTTTCGGCGAGATCAAGGCGAGACCGGCTTACGCCTCCGGCTCGCCCTTTCGCTCCGCCCGCATCCGCTCGAACCACTCCATCCGCTTCTTGAGCTCGCGCTCGAAGCCGCGCT
>CAZPTD010000449.1:0-3209 GCA_964588915.1 uncultured Neomegalonema sp.
AGATCTCGCCCGGACCGGCCGCGTCGGTAAGGCGCGCGGCGAGGTTCACCGAGTCGCCAACGACGGTGTAGTGCGCATCGGCACCGATCCCGCTCGCCACGACCTGACCGCTGGTGACGCCAATATGCGATTGCAGGTGATGGCCAAGCTTTTCCGAAATCCCGGGCATCGCAACTTGGATGGCGAGCGCCGCGCATACGGCCCGTTCGGCGTCGTTACCGTGGGAGACCGGCGCGCCGAAGATCGCCATGACACTGTCGCCGATATGTTTGTCGACCGTGCCGCCATGCTCGTGAATGATTGTGTCGACGCAGTCGAAATAGGCTTCGAGCAGCGTGTGCAGTTCCTCTGCATCGATTGTGCATGAAAGGCGAGTGAAACCGCACAGGTCGGAGAAGAGAACGGTGACCTGCCGGCGTTCGCCGTTAGGTCGGTGCGCCGGCGCGCCGTCCGGGAAGGCCGAAGCGGGCGTGTCCTCGATCCCATCGCCAGGGCATAGGCCGGCGATCGCGGTGAGAAGTTTGCGGCGATGGCCAACCGCCACAACGCCGATTTCCCTGAGATCCTCGGCAGTCAGGTCGGGCAGCACCGCAGCGTCGATGCAATTCTCCTCGAAGGCGTCTGCATAGACCTCGAGTCCGAGCGCGGCCAGCCAGCTCCTGATGTCCTGCTCCATCGTCGCGCCTTCGACAGCTCTGTGCCGGTTGGCGTCGTCAGCTCCCGTCCACCTTGGAACCCGAGCCGCCGACGCTGTGCCGCATAGCACGATCTGGAGGCGATGGCATCCCCGAGAAACAACCCCAGAGTAGCCACCATTCAGGGCGGGCCTTGCCAAGGGTAGATGATCGGCATGAAGCCGCCAGTCACCCAACGGCGACAAGGTCCGCGGTCCGGGCGATTCCGCGTCGCCCCTCGAACGGCCGCAATCCCGAACGCGCTAAGTGACGACGCGTGTGATCTCGGGCCTAGGACGGGCTTCGCACTGGACTACTACCGCTCGAACCCTCGATCCTGCTTCTGCGAAGGCGCCGGCGCCTTCGCGTCCCGCGCCTTATCGGCAGCATCGCGCCGAAAGAGCTCCTCGACGCTCCGGGCGGGCTGCTGGCGGTCTCCGTGCCGGTCGCGCACCCGATCGTCCTTCGGACGTTCGACTGTCACCGTCGGCTCGCGGCGCTCCTGTGCGGCGTGGGCGTCGAGGCGCTGCTCCGGCGGCCGCCAATGGATGCTGAGGGGGTCCCGTTCGGCCTCGCGCCGCGCGTCGGGCGACATGCGCCGCCATTCGGCATCCGCGCGGTCCCGTGCCACCTCGAACGCATGTTGCCTCGCGCTGAGTTCTTGTGCGGTGTCCGCGCTCGTCAGCGACCGGGCGCCGGCCCGTGCGGCCCTCGCGATTTCCGTGATCGTTTCTGAGGTGAGCTCCCTCGCACGTGTCCCCATCGACACGCTGGGCGCCGGCAGCTCCGCGGTACGATCCACCTCCTTCTGCGCGAGCGCGGTCTCTTTCCGGCCGGCACGTGTCGCGATCCCCGCAGCGAGCTTTGCGCGGTCGTCCGTAACGACCACGCCCGTCTCCCGGGCCCGGCTGAGGGCGACGTAGAAGGCCGCCTGATTGACGAGATGGATGCGGTGGGACTCCGCGTGGACGATCATGCGATCGGCGGTTCTGCCCTGCGCGGCGTAGGCGGTCTCTGCGTAGGCGTGGCGCCAGTGCCGGTCAGCCGGCGCGGTCATCGAGAGCGCCACGGCGCGCTCGCCGAAGCGGACCGTGGCCGTCCGCGTGGTCCCGTCGATCTCATGCACGAAGCCGACGCGTCCGTTGGCGAGCCCTCGATCGCGGTCGTTCCGGGTCCAGACGATGCGATCGCCGACCCGGAGATCGGCCTCCCGGGGCTTGAAGAGCTCGGCCTTGCTCGCGCCCTTTTCGGCCGGGTTCCAGAAGACGGCGCGTCCACTCGGCAGCCGCAGCCTGAGCCTGTTCTCTCCGCGGTTGGCACTCAGCACGGCCGCGTATGTGCCCTTCTGCCAGACCTGCTTGCCGAGCCGCAGATCCCGACGCATGAGCACGAGATCGCCCTTCGCATAGTTCTGGGCCTGTCGGGCCTCGGCGACCGTGAGGCTTTCCTTCTCGAGGCGCATGCCCTCGAGCGACGTCCCACTGAGCGTGCCATCGCGCCGGAGCCCCTCGCGGATCGCGGCGTTGACGGCCTCGCGCCCCTCACGGCTCGGATCGATGACGATGGTCTCGGCGCGCTCTGCCCGCGACAGGGCGAGCCAATGATGCGCGACGGCGGCAATCCGATCCTGCGCCTCACCCGCCTCGACAACCACGCCGCCGGCCACCTCGAGCTTGCCAAGCGCCACTTTGGCCTCGGCCTTCAGGGCCGCTTCGACGGCACCCTTCATCGCCGGGTTCGACTGCCGGACGATCTCCTCGAGCCGTTCGGTGACCATGCCGGCGCGCTGGAGTTGGTCGAAGCCGCGCCCGGCCCCGACCGAGCCGAGCTGATGCGCATCGCCGACGAGGAGGAGCCGCGCGCCCTGCATCTCGGCCGCCTTCAGGAGCCGGGAGAGATCGCGCGTCGCGAGCATCGAGGCCTCGTCGACGATCCAGACATCGAGCGAGCGGGAGAGCGCGCGAGCGCCCCCTGCCCTCTCGGATCTCACCGAACTCAGATGCCGCGCGACCGTCACGCCATCCTTGCCGAGAGCGCGTCCGAGCGTCTCGGCCGCGCTGGCAGTCGGTGCAAGCGCCACGATCCGGCGCCCGCTCCGTTCCGCGGCAGCAGCGTAGGTCGCGAGCACGGTCGTTGTCTTGGCGGTGCCGGCGAGCCCCTGGACGGCATGGACGCGGTGGCGCGATCCCAGAAGCCCGAGCGTGGCGCGGCGCTGATCCTCGGTCCAGATGTGCCCTGCCGCGGCGCTCTGCGCTTCCGCCGCTTCCTGGATCTCCTTCGCGTGCCGAGGCCCGGCGATGCGCGTCATTGCGTTACGGCCGGCGTGTTCGCGCCCGATCAGGCGTCGCTCGGCGGCCTGCGCGCGCGCCGTCGCGACGCCCGCGCGGTCGACATCGGCGCGGGCCTTCGCATCCGCCTCGCGCACCTGGCGGCCGACGAGATCGCCCTTCTGAAGCGCCCGTTCGAGCGCGGCATAGAGGAACCGCTCGCGCGTCCGCCCGACAGCCAGCGCGTTCGCGGTCGCCATCAGGCGCT
>CAZPTD010000450.1:0-3203 GCA_964588915.1 uncultured Neomegalonema sp.
GATCAGACTATAAAGCAGGATCTGTTTCGGTGGATGCGACGCTGATGACGCCGTCATCCCGGGATGACGCCGTCATCCCGGAAAGCCGCAGGCTTATCCGGGATCCAGGGCCGGTTCGCCGCACGCTCAGCCCCTCGGCCCTGGATCCCGGCTCTGCGCGCGTCGCGCTTGGCCCGGATGACAAGGGCGAGGTCGGCTCCATCGGAACCGATCAGACGATAGCGGCGCAGCCGCCTAACGTCGCCCGCTATGGGCTGGTTGCGCGCGACGAGACCGCCGATAACTCTACGTGCGGACGCGTCTTCGCCTCTCTACGCGGAATCGCCAGTCTGCGACTCCGCGTGAAATGCGCGCGTCGCGAGCGCGCCGAATTCGATCGTCTTGCGGCTGTTGCGCCCGACTTGCGGATAGACGAACCAGATCGGCGCATAGGGTTCTGAAAGGACGCCCGGCATAACTTCAACGAGGCGGCCATCGGCGACCTCGCGCGAAACCGCGAGCCGGGATTTAATCGCGATACCGAGACCCTGCACCGCGGATTCAGTCAAGATGTCGGAATTCGACACCGTGACGCCCTGCGGCAGAGCGAGCCGCTGCCGATGGTTTTCCGCATCGATCACATCAAGTTGCCGCTGCCAAGGCAGCAGCACCCAGTTGGCGGATTGCAGGGCGGAGATGCTGTCCGGCGCTCCGTTCCGCGCAATATATGTCGGCGCTGCGCACAACATTCGCTCATTCTCGGATAGTTTCCGCGCCACGAGCGCCGAGTCTTGCAATACGCCGACCCGTATGCCGCAGTCTTGCCCCTCCTCTATAAGCGGAACGAACCGATCAACCGCCAGAAAATCGATCGTCAGCTCCGGATGCGCGTCGCGAAAACCCGACAATTGCGGCAGTATGAACCGCGATAAGATCCAGGGCGACAGCGTTACGCGCAATCGTCCGCGCAGCGCGCTTTTCCGTGCGCCCACTTCTCGCTCGATGCTCTGAAGCTCGACGAGAATCGGATCGATCCTCTCCAAAAAGATCATCCCTTCGTCCGTCAAACGGAGGGTTCGACTGTCTCGATGGAATAGTTTTACATGGAGCGCCGCCTCCAATTTCGAGAGACGATGGCTGACGGTCGCAGCCGAGACGCCCATGCGGCGCGCGGCCCGCGTGACGCCGCCCTGGCGCGCCACAGCGAGGAAAGTCTCCAGATCGCTCACGCTATACATTCGAAAAGTTCAAACGTTGGTTTCGACTTTCGCCAGCTTTATACGAATAATCTAAAACGTCATAGCTGCAGACGCTCGATTTCGAACCCGCGAAGACGTTCTGGTCGAGCGAGTAGGGCGGTTTCGCATCGCGCGACGCCGCCGCGACCACGCACGGTCAGTCGCCCGCTCGGCCACCGAGGAAGCGGCGCCGCCCGACCGGCCGCATCGGTCGCCGCGAGGCGAAGAGTCCAGGGAGAAACAAATGAAACCACTACTTTTCGGAGCAGCGATGCTCGGCGCGGCGTTGGCCACGGCTTCCGCGGCTTCTGCGCAAGAAACTGCGGAGCCAGAGGTCTTTCTCGAGTTCGATCGAGACACGCCGCCCGGAAACATCGCGATTGGACCGGACGGCCGCATCTTTATGTCCGTGCACGAGTTTTACGGCCCCGAGCTCCGCGTCGTGGAAGTGCTGCCGTCTGGCGAGACGCGCCCCTATCCGACGGAAGATTGGGCGCGCGCGCCGGACGACGATGGGGACGGCTTGAACGGCGTGCTCGGCTTGAGGGTCGATCGCCAAGGCGTTCTATGGATGCTCGACGGGCAGGGCGAGAACCAGAGCGGACGCGTGATCGGCTGGAACACCCGCACCGAAACGCTCCACGCCGTTCACTATATCGGAGCGCCCGTCGCGCGGCCGACGTCCTTCCTGAACGACCTTGCCGTCGATCGCGATCACGAGGCGATCTACATCTCCGACACGGGCGACGGTGAGAATTCGGCGCTCATCGTGCTCGATCTGAAAACCGGCCGCGCGCGGCGGGTTCTCGAAGGCTCGGCGTTCACGACGCCCGAAGATCTCCCGATGATCATCGACGGTCGCGAGATCTTGCTCGGCGGCGCGCCGGCGAAAATTGGCGTCAACCCGATCACGGTCGACCCGACCAACACCTGGGTGTATTTCGCGCCGATGTCGGCGACGTCGATGTATCGTGTCCGCACGGTCGATCTCTTGGATGAGAGCATCTCGGATGAAGAGCTCGCGATGCGGGTCGAACGCTATGGCGAGAAGCCGATCTCCGACGGCTCGACCGTCGATGCGGAAGGCTACGTCTATATCACGGCGATGACAGACAACGCGATCGGCGTCATTCGACCGAGCGGCGAGTACGAGGTTCTCTTTCGGTCGGAAACGCTCCTGCCGTGGGCGGATGGTTTCGCAATCGGCGCGGACGGACACGTCTACGCGACAGTCAACGAGCTGCACCGCTCGCCGGTCCTCAATGGCGGCGAAGACGCGTCCCTTGGCTCATACCGGATCGTTCGGTTTCCGGCGCTGGGCGAGGCTGTAAGCGGTCGCTGAGGTCAAAACGCAGAATGCGCCTCGGACGGTGCGCCGTCGGCGCTTGAGATCGCCGCCGGGGCGTCGAGCATAGACAGGCGCTCATACGTTGCATCGATCGCCAGCGGCTTGGCGCTCGGCTCCTCTTCTGGCGGATGGACGTGCAGAGCGCGCAGCAAGCGAAGGCCTTCGACTCTTGGAGTTTCTTCTCCCAAGACGCCAGCCGGTCGCTCGGCCGGCTGGCTCCGCCTCTTCCTTTTCGAGCAGCAGCGCCCGCGCGATCCCCGACAACTGAGGCCCGCACCCGCAGCGCGTCTCTCCGAACCGCTCGCCGGCTTTCAAGAGGACGGCCCGCATCCGACGTCGAACGCCGGTTTTGCCTGCGGTTGATTCAACTCATCGATCAGAAGCCGATGCGGACGATCCTGTGGGGGCAGCTGCAGACGCCCCGGCGCGGCCTCTAGAGCGCATTCGAACCATCCGGAGCCGCCTTGCTCCAGCTTGGTCGTCGGCTCGAGTTGCAGTCCTGCCGGCCTCCGGCCGGCTGGCGACCGACCCGCCCCCGGGGCGGTCGCCTTGCGACCACCTCGGTGGAACGCTTGCGCTTCCGCCCGCGGGTCGGCCGCCGCTCAGCTCCAGCGTTTCGGCTCCGAATGGTTCGAATG
>CAZPTD010000451.1:0-3202 GCA_964588915.1 uncultured Neomegalonema sp.
GCGCTCGCCGCGGCGGCGAAGCCGGGGCGCGAGGCGGGCGGCGAGGGGCGCGGCCCGGCGCCGGCGCCGATCGCGCGGATCCGCGGGCGGGCGCGGGTGCGGCTTCTCGTCCGCGCGCCGAGAAGCGCGCAGCTCCAGCCGGCGATCCGGGCCTGGGACGCGTCGGTGAAGAACCGCGGCGCGGTGCGGGTCGCCTACGACGTCGACCCTCAGAGCTTTCTCTAGCATCGGGTCGTTTCGTTCGGGCGCGGCGCAAAGGGGTTTACAAATGGCCCGCTACGCGGAAGCATCACGGAACAAAGAAGGAATCGCCTGGCGCGGGCCGAGCGCGCCCGACCGTTCGGGCGCGGCGGTCCGGGCTCGAAGAAAGGGGAACGAGATGTCGAGGCGCGTATTCGGCGGGCGGACGCTGGCGGCTGTGAAGCGACTCGCCGTCCTCGTCCTCGTCGTCGTCTCTATCGCCGTCGCCGCGCCGCCCGCCTCACGGGCGCAGGACATCGATCCGATCCTGCTCGAGCCTTTCGATCCGGACCGGTTCAATTTCACCGAGAAGCTCTGGATCCAGATCGGCCTCGGCGCCCGGGGCGACTATGGCGCGCTCTTCGACGGGCAGTGGGGCCCGATCAGCCAGGCGGCGCTCGAGGCGTTCTCGCTGCGCGAGTTCGAATTGGGATGGGCGTCGAACCCGGTCGCGGCGCTGGCGGCGGAAGAGGGGCGGCGCTTCGTCGAGCGCTTCGGCTTCGGCTACGACTTCGTCGCCTCCGGCCCGGCCTCGGTGTTCGTTCCGCGTCGTCTGGTCTCGCCCTCCGAGAGCGAGGGCTACGACATGTTCTGGAGCGACGGCGCGGACTCGCTGCAGATCGGCTTTACTCGGTTCGAAGACTATCAATATCTGCATGAGAGCCTCGTCGAGACCCTCGGCGCCGCCGAGTACCGGATCCGCCGCGACGGGCGTTGGGTGACGTCGGTGGCGACCGCCAACGGCGTCTTCGCCTATCTGCGCAGCGACCGAATCGACGGGCGTTGGTCGACGCTGGTCGTGCTCTCGGGCGATCCCGCCGCGCTGCCGGTCGCCCGCGCGATCGCGTCGGGCTACCACGCCGGCCCGGCGCGGCGCTCCTTGGCGGGCGGAACGCCGTTCGTCGATCGCATCCTGGCCGCGCTCGACGCCTTCGATCCCGACGCCGCGCCCTCGCCCTCGACCGCGGCGACCCAGCCGCCCGGCTCCGGCGCGAACGCCGCCGCGGAGCCGCCGAGGCCGGCGCATCCTGACGCGGTCGGCAGCGGCAGCGGCTTCTTCGTCAATCCGGGCGACGTGGTCACGAACAACCACGTCATCATCGGCTGCGGCCGTCTCGAGACGACCGACGGCGGCGCCTACTCGATCCTCCTGGCCGATCCGCGGCTCGATCTCGCGCTGCTGCGCGCGCCGAGCCCCTCGACGGTCTGGCTGCGGCTGAGCCCGGAGGCGAGCGTGCGCCTCGGGCAGGAGGTCTACACCGCCGGCTATCCCTTTTTCGACATCCTGACGCGGGATCTCTCCGTGACCCGCGGCGTCGCGAGCTCGCTGACCGGCCTCGGCGGCGACGCCGACCGGTTCACGCTGACCGCGCCGGTGCAGCCCGGAAACTCGGGCGGCCCGGTCCTCGACCGCCGCGGCGCGGTCGTCGGCGTCGTCGTCGCGCGCGCCTCGGACGCGGCGATCTTGGAGGCGACCGGCGCGGCGCCCCAGAACATCAACTACGCCGTCGACTTGCCGGCGCTGCGCTCCTTCCTCGGGCGCGCGGGCGTCAAGCATCAGACGGCGCCGACCGGCGGGCCGCCGGTCGCAGGCGACGGCCTGCCGCCCGAGATCTCGGCCGCGGTCGTGCCGATCCTCTGCGTCGAATGACGGAGGCCTCGCGGGCCTCGGCGACGGACGGTCCGACGGGCGTTCGATGACCTCGGTCGACACGCCTCTTTATATTGACGCGAAATTCTCGCTTAACGTCGCCCGACCGTCTCATTTAAGTCTAAATGCCGCGCGCTCGGCGTCGAATAGCGCCCGGTCGAGAGTTGCGCGCCTAGAATCGCTGTGCTAACGCCCCGACCGAGCTGCGAGGGTGATGGGCGCGGCCGCGCTCGTTCTCGACTTTCAGCGGCAAATTCCTTTACCGATCGGTCGCGGCGTCGGCGTCGCGCGCATCGGGGCGGACGCGCGAGACGCGGCCGCGTGACGGATGGATGAGGGCGGCGGCGCCGCGTCGGATCCCGCGCTGGTCAGCCGGGCGAAGGGCCGGCCGCCGCGCTTGAGGAGGGCATGCGTGAGCGCAGACGGTGTTGCGATTGCGGGCGTCGCGGGGCGATACGCCTCCGCCTTGTTCGAGCTCTCCGAAGAGCAGGACGCGATCGACGACGTCCTCGCCGACGTCGCGACGCTCAAAGCGGCGCTCGCCGACAGCGCCGACCTGAGGGCCGCGCTCGGCGATCCGTCGATCTCGCGCGCCGAACTCGGCCGCGCCGTCGACGCGCTCGCGGCCCAGATGCGGCTCAAGAAGCTGACCGCCAATCTCCTCGGGCTGATGGCCGCCAACCGGCGCCTCGCCCATCTGCCGCGGACCCTCGCGACCTTCGAGGCGCTCGCGGCCGAGAAGCGCGGCGAGACGACGGTCGAAGTGACCTCGGCGCAGCCGCTCAGCGACGCGCAGCGCGACGCGCTCGCCTCCTCGCTCGCGACCACGCTCGGCAAGAGCGTCCATATCCAGACAACCGTCAATCCAGCGCTGATTGGCGGCCTTATCGTTAAGATCGGCAGCCGGATGATCGACGCCTCGGTGGCGTCGAAGCTGACACGGCTGCAGCACGCTATGAAAGAGGTCGGCTGATGAGCAGCATCCAGGCGGCGGAAATCTCCGCGATCCTCAAGGATCAGATCGCGAATTTCGGCGGCGAGGCCCAGGTGTCCGAGGTCGGCCGCGTCCTCTCGGTCGGCGACGGCATCGCGCGCGCGCACGGTCTCGACAGCGTGCAGGCCGGCGAGATGGTCGAGTTCCCGGGCGGCGTCATGGGCATGGCGCTCAACCTCGAAGTCGACAATGTCGGCATCGTGATCTTCGGCGACGACCGCGACATTAAAGAGGGCGACACCGTCAAGCGCACGCAGTCCATCGTGGACGTGCCCTGCGGCGACGCTCTGCTCGGCCGCGTCGTTGACGCACTCGGT
>CAZPTD010000452.1:0-3195 GCA_964588915.1 uncultured Neomegalonema sp.
CGCGGGCGGAAGCGCAAGCGTTCCACCGAGGTGGTCGCAAGGCGACCGCCCCGGGTAGTGTCTGGAACGTTCTGCAAAAAGGTATCATTGAGGGTCGGCCATGGCAGGCTGGCGGTGTTCAACGTCGCCACCCTCTCGACCAAGAGGTCCCGCCATGACCACCACGAAGCTTACCCACGCATCCTCGATTGCGAAAGAGACGCTGCTCTCGGATCCCGCCGCCCTGAAGGAGGTGGTGCGCGCCGCTCTGCAGGAGGCGTTGGAGCAGGAGATGACGGACGCGCTCGGCGCCGCCAAGGGCGAGCGCACCGCGCAGCGTCTCGGCTATCGCTCGGGCTACTACGAGCGCACGCTGATCACGCGGGTCGGCAAGCTCGAACTGCGCGTGCCGCAGGACCGCGACGGTCGGTTCTCGACCGAGTTGTTCGAGCGCTATCAGCGGTCCGAGCAGGCTTTGGTCTCGACGCTCGCCGAGATGTACGTCCAGGGCGTCTCGACGCGGAAGGTGCGCAAAATCACCGAAGAACTCTGCGGCCATTCCTTCTCGGCGAGCGCGATCTCCGCGATCAACAAGCGGCTCGATGACAAGTTGAAGGCCTTCGCCCGCCGGCGGCTGGAGGAGCCCTTCGCCTATCTGATCCTCGACGCGAAATACGAAAAAGTGCGCGAGGGCGGCGTGGTGCGGGCGCAAGCGGTTCATATCGCAATCGGAATCGACTGGGACGGAAGGCGCCAAATCATCGGCGTCGAACTGGCCGCCCGAGAAAGCCGCTCCTCTTGGAGGGACTTCCTCTCGGATCTGATCGAGCGCGGGCTGCATGGCGTCGAAATCGTGGTCGCCGACGCCCATGAAGGACTGCAGGCGGCGCTGCGCGAATGCCTGCCCGGCGCCGCCTATCAGCGCTGCTACGTCCATTTCCTGCGCAACGCCCTCGACCACCTGCCGAGGAAAGCCGACGACGATTGCCTCCAGGAACTGCGCTGGATGTACGACCGCCGCGACCTGGCCGAGGCCCGCACCGATCTCGCCGCCTGGCTCGCGAAATGGGAGGCGCGCTATCCAAAGCTTGTCGCCTGGGTCGAGGAGACGATCGACGAAACCTTCACCTACTACCGCCTGCCGCGCCGGCATCATAAGCATCTGAAGAGCACCAATATGCTCGAACGCTTCAACGAAGAGATCAAGCGGCGGACCTATGTCGTAAGGATCTTTCCGAACGCCGAGAGCTGTCTGCGCCTCGTCCGCGCACTGGCGGTGGAGACGCATGAAAACTGGCTGGAGGCCAGCCGATATCTAAACATGGACGACCTCCGAGAGCATAAGAAAAGCGCCCTGCGAGAGGCCGCATGACCAAAACCGCCAGCCTCAATTTGCAGAACTTGACGCACACGACCCCGAAACCCGAAACGCTGGAGCTGAGCGGCGGCCGCCCGGGGGCGGGTCGGTCGCCGGCCGGCCGGAGGCTGGCAGGACTGCGGCTCGCGCCGACGACCGAGCTGGAGCACGGCGGCTCCGAACGGTTCGAAAACGCCCTAGCGTCGGGATAGGATCCGCTTGGGCGAGAGGATGAAAGGCGGCAGCGCGCCGGCGAGGTTGCTGAGCGGCAGCGTCTCCGGCTTCAGCCGAACGCCGAGCGCGTCCGCCATGAACGCCCGCCGCGCCTCGATCCGGGACCAGACCTGCGGAAATCTCTCGGCGAGCGCCGCCCGTCCGTCGGCGTCGAGGAGCGCGATCCCGTCCTCGCCGTTGATCGAGAAATAGGGCGAGTTCGTCGCCGGAATGATGTCCATCTGCAGCGTCTGGCCGGACTGCAGACGCTCGGCGCTGTTCTCGTAGATCGGCGAGTTCATCCATTCGTCGAGATGGATGAGATGCCCGGGATTGAGCGTCACGCCGAAGAACGGATCGCCGAGGCGCCGGCGGACCATGTCGAAGATCTCGCCGCCGGCGACGCCGATCCCGACGGTCTCGTACCAGGCGGCGACGCAGTCGAAATAGGGACGCGCCAGCCGGTCGAGATAGTCGGCGGCGTCGGCCGGCAGCTCGCTCTCCTCGGCGACGAGCCAGCCGGCGCGGCAGGAGAGCGCGCCCCAGACGCCGTAGGCGACCATGAAGGGCGCGCCGCGCGCGATCGGTTGGTCGCTCGGGCTCGCCAGGCCGAGCCGCGCCCGCGCGCCGGAGCTCAGCATGGGATGGCAGCTGAGCGGCAGTCCGATCGGCGCGAGGAGGCGGGCGGCCTCGAATTCGCGCATGTCCGGCCGAAGCCCGAAGAGCACGCGCTTGATCGCTTCGGACACATGGGCGGCGGAGAACTCGAACTGCGCGATCTGGTCGATCTCGGAGCGCGCTCTAAGGCCGTCGCTGGCGTGCATCAGAAGCCGGGTCGCGTTGACCACGCGGCCGGAAGATCCGACGAGCGCCCGGAGGCCGTCGACGATATAGGCGGGCGCCTCGATCCAAGCGTCGGGCTCGGGCGTCTCCTCCGGGCCGAAATACTTCCAGCCGGCGACGCCGACGGTCTGGCCCTGCGCGACGCCGGCGGCGGCGAGCGTCTCCGACAGAGGCGGCGTCCGGCGCCGGTCCTGGCCGAGCAGGCCGAAGGGCGGATAGAGCGCAAGCTCCAGCTCGACCGGCGAGACGGCGGCGTAGCCCTGGTTCTCGGGCCCGGCGATCAGGGTCGGCGCGCGTCCGGGCGCGAGGACGAGCAGCGCCTCCTCGAAGCGCGGCTCGAAACCGGTGGCGTAGGCGATATTGGCCGAGTGCTCGCGGTCGGCGTAGAGGATCAGGACGTCGAGGCCCGCCTCCGACGCGCGCCGGCGCAGAAGGCGCAGGCGCTCGTCGTAGATTTCTTTCGACAGCTCGGGCCGCGTCTCCGGCGTCCCGAACTCGGGAA
This sequence comes from uncultured Neomegalonema sp., assembly GCA_964588915.1. Taxonomy (GTDB): domain Bacteria; phylum Pseudomonadota; class Alphaproteobacteria; order Rhodobacterales; family Rhodobacteraceae; genus JALEGB01. Next base: position 2,895 of record CAZPTD010000452.1, read on the forward strand.
GATCGACCTCTTCGAGCGTGACCGTCGCCATAGACACCTCCAATTCGGCCTGTCGCGTGAAGACGCCCGCGCCTCCGTCAGCCGACGAGAGCCGAGAGGCGAAGGCGGGCGCTCAATAGGTCGCGCGTCCGCCGGAGAGGTCGAAGACGCCGCCGGTCGTGAAGCTGTTCTCGGCCGAGCAGAGCCAGGCGATCATCGCCGCCGCCTCGCCGACCTCGAGAAACCGGCCGCGCGGGATCTTCGAGAGCATGTAGTCGATATGCTCCTGGGAAATCTGATCGTAGATCGCCGTGCGCGCCTC
>CAZPTD010000453.1:0-3191 GCA_964588915.1 uncultured Neomegalonema sp.
CGCCGGGCCGGGCTCGGCCTCGGCGTCGAGCGCCGCGCGCGCCTGCTCGGCCCGCTTCGCCGCCTCTTCGCTCCGCCGCGCCGTCTCCTCCGCCGCGGCGAGCGCCTTCTCGGCGGCCGCGACCAGAGCCGGATCGGGCGGCGGCCCGAGCGCGTCGCGCTCGGCCCGGAGCGCGTCGGGCGCGGGCAGGATGTCGGCGGCGGCGGCGACGCGCCGATCGCGCGCCCGGGTCTTCTCGAGCTCTTCGAGCGCCGCCTCCGCCCGGCCGCGCGTCTCCGACGCCGCGGTCAGAGCCGCCTCCGCCTCGCGCAGCGCCGAACGCGTCAGCGACCGGTCGCCGAGGTCGCGCCTCGCCGCCCGCCAGGCGTCGAGCGCCGCGTAGAACCGCCGGTGCTGCGCCTTCTTCGGCGCGAAGACGCGCTCGGCCTCGGCGGCGGCGGCGGCGCGGCGGCGCGTGAGCCCGCCGAGGAGCGCGCCGGCGCTCAAGAGGCTTTCGCCGAGCGCGCCGCCGTCGTCGAGGAGCGCGCGGCCATGCGCGCGCAGGCGCGCGGCGTCGAGCCCGAAGAGCTGCTCGAAGGCGTCGCGGTCGATCGAGCCGAGGAAGGGCGCGAGCGCGCCGGCGCCGAGCGCCGCGCCGTCGGCGTCGACCAGATCGCCGATCTTGCGCTTGAGCCGCCGGAAATAGAGCCGCTCGCCGGCGCCGTTCTCGATCTCGGCGCCGATCTCCAGGCGCTTGTAGTCGTAGCGGAAATTGGCGTGCGGCGCCTCGTGCGGCAGACCGAAGAGAAGATCGCCGAGCGCCGCCAACAGGCTCGATTTGCCGGCCTCGTTTGGGCCGTAGACGATCGCGAGCGGCTTCATCGGGTCGAATTCGAGCGTTTTGCCCTCGAACGGCCCGTAGCGCGTGAGCTCGATCCGCAGGAGCCGCATCAGCCGGGCGGCTCCGCATCCGCGTCGGCGAGCGCGAGCTGGCGCGCCGCGCTCAGAATCGCCTCGAGATCGAGCGCCGGATCGCCGAAATCGACCGCCGCGCCCGATTTGCCGCGGATCTCGTCCCGCGCCGCCGCCAGCGCCGCGCGGACCGACGGATCGGCGGCGGCCTCCTCGATCAGATCCGCCGCCTCCGCCGCGAGTCCGAGAGGCGCCGCCGCCTCGACCGCGTCGATCCGGACCGCTTCGACGGCGATGTCGTCGCCGACGCTCAGGCCGAGCCGCGCCGCGTCCTCGACAAGCGCCGAGAGCCCTTTGCGTCTGAGCGCCGCCAACGCGGCGCCGGCGGCGCGGTGCCGAAGCCGGATGACGGCGAAGCGGCCCTCGGCCCGGTCGCGCGCGTCCTCGATCGCGTCGAGCGTCGCCGCTTCGAGCGAAGACGCGTCGTCGCCGAGCTCGGTGGCCGCCGTCAGCCAGCGCGCGCGGTCGCAGACGATCGGCTCGACATCCAGAACCCGCCCGTCCTCGACCGAGACGGCGACGCAGCCCTTCGGGCCGGTCTCGCGCGGGTTGCGGCCCTGCAGGCAGCCCGGAAAGACGACATGCGGCGCGCGCGCGACGATCTCCTGGTCATGGACATGGCCGAGCGCCCAATAGGCGTAGCCGGTCGCGGTCAGATCGCCGAGCTTGCAGGGCGCGTAGGTCGCCGCGCCCGCCCGTCCGTCGAGGCTGGTGTGCAGGACGCCGATCTCGAACCGACCGGGCTCGGCTCGCGGATAGGCGGCGGCGAAGTTCTCCGGCGCGGCGCGCTCGGGAAAGCTGCGGCCATGGAGCGCGACGCCGAGATCCTCGCGCAGAAACGTCTCCACCTTCCGCGTCGAGAAGCGGTGCAGCCTCTCCGAGGACGGCAGCGCCTCGGCCGCCGGACCGTAGTCGTGATTGCCGAGGAGCCAGTAGACGTCGATCCCGGCGCGCCAAAGCCGCGCCAGTCGCGCCGCCGCCTCGAAGCTGTCGCGCAGATCCGGCGCCGCCTTGTCGAAGAGATCGCCGGCGACGACGACGAAGGCGACCTCGCGCTCGAGCGCGGCGTCGACCGCGGCGTCGAGCGCGTCGAGGCAGGCCCGCGCCATCTCCGCCGCCGCGCGCTCCGAGCGCCGCGCCAGCCCGGCGAAGCGTCCGCCGACATGCGCGTCCGCGATATGCAGAAACCGAAAATTCATGACCGCAAGAGAGTCGAACCTAGGTGAGCCGCGCGCGGAACATAGAGCGAATATCAGCCGCCGTCGAGCGGCTTGATCGGCTTCGAATAGCGCCGCGCCGCCGGAACCGAAAGGATGTCGCGCTCCGGCCAGCGCACGGAGGTCAGGCGCCCGCCGAAACAGCAGCCGGAGTCGATGCAGATCGTGTTGTTGCGCCAGACGGTGTTCAATGTCGGCGTATGGCCGTAGACGACCGCGGCCCCGCCCGAATAGTCCGCCGCCCAATCGAGCCGCACCGGCAGTCCGTATTCGTCGCGCCCGCCGGTCACGTCGCCGAAGAGCGCGAATTTGCGCACCGCCCGGCCGACGCGGCCCTGCATGTCCTCGCGGAGCCCGGCATGCGCGACGACGAGGTCGCCGCCGTCGAGCCAGAGATGCTCCGGCAGCGTCTCGACGAAGCCGCGCACGCGCGTCCTGAACGCCTCGGACGCGGCGAGAAGCTCCTTCTCGGTCTCGGCGAGGCCGTGGCTGCGCGTGACGTCGGCGCCGTGAAGGAGCCGCATCAGCTTGAAGTCGTGATTGCCGCAGACGACGTCGGCGACGCCGGCCTCGACCATGCCCATCACCAGCCGCAAAGCGTCGACGTTCTTCGGCCCGCGGTCGCAGATGTCGCCGACGAAGAGCGCGCGCCGGCGGTCGGGCGGCTCGGCGCCGAGGAGCTCCTCGCCCTTGCGCCAAGGCGCGACGCGCCAGCCGAGTTCGGTCAGGAGCCGGACGAGCTCGTCATAGCAGCCATGGACGTCGCCGATGATGTCGAACGGGCCGGTCTCGCCGCGCCGGTCGCAGGGAAGCGGAACGCGGCGCAGCTCCGGCGGCGCGGCCGGATCGACCGGGATCGGGTCGTGAAAGCCGTCGGGCGCGGCGACGTCGCCGAGAAGAAGGGCGACGATCGGCGCGTGGCGCTCGCGGGCGACGCGCAGCGCGTCCGTGAGCGCGCCGGGCCTGCGGCCGGGCGCCGGCGCGACGAGGGCGGCGAGCCGGCGGGCGGCGAGCAGGCTGTCG
>CAZPTD010000454.1:0-3173 GCA_964588915.1 uncultured Neomegalonema sp.
ACGATCGGCACCACGACCACGGCGATCTCGATGAAGTCGAGGAAGAAGCCGAGGATGAAGATCACCGCCATGACGATGAAGAACTGCGACCAGAAGCCGCCGGGCAGGCTCTGCAGGAACTCGCGCACGAGCTCTTCGCCGCCGAAGGCGCGGAACGCCGCCGTCAGCATCGCCGCGCCGAGGAGAATGATGAAGACGAGCGACGAGGTCTTGGCCGTCTCGATCATGACGCCGCGGAGCGTGTCTTCGATCTTGAGCGCGCGCCAGCCGGACCAGGCGATGGCGATCACCAGGCCGGCGACGGCCAACGCCGCGAGGCCGATGCCGAGCGCCTGCTCGCTCGTCTCGATCGAGCGCTGAACGTTGGTGTCGAAGAACTCGAGGACGACGAAGAGCCCGACCAACGAGACGATGGCCAGCAGCGCCGGGGCGAAGGCGAAGCGCCGCCCCTGAGCCAGGCGATAGCCGGCCATGATGGTCGCGCCGACCGCGCCGATCGCGCCGGCTTGGTTCACCGTCGCGATGCCGGCGATGATCGAGCCGAGCACGATGAAGATGAGAGCGAGCGGCGGCACCAGCGTCAGCAGCACCTTGCCCCAGAATTTGCGATCGAACTTGCCGTCGTAATGCACCGCCGGCGCCAGGCTCGGGCGCAGGAGCGCGAAGACGAGGATCGCGAGCATGTAGAGCCCGACCAGCAGCAGGCCCGGCACGAACGCGCCGAGAAACATCTCGCCGGCGCTCGTCGAGCCGACGCCGAACTCCGACGGCATCGAGAGCTCGCCGGTGACGGCCTTGTACTCCTCCTGACGCGCGGTGCCCGCCTGATCGACGGCGCTCGCGAGCTGATCGGCGAGAATGATGAGGACGATCGAGGGCGGAATGATCTGCCCGAGCGTGCCGGAGGCGGCGATCGTGCCGGTGGCGAGCGGCTTGGAGTAGTTGTTGCGCAGCATCGCCGGCAGCGAGATCAGGCCCATCGCGACGACGGTGGCGCCGACGATGCCCGTCGTCGCCGCCAGGAGCGCGCCGACAAAGACGACGGAGATGCCGAGACCGCCCGGCACGGGCCCGAAAAGCTGGGCCATCGTCACGAGCAGGTCTTCCGCGATCTTCGAGCGCTGAAGCATGATGCCCATGAAGATGAAGAGCGGGATCGCGATCAGCGTGTCGCGCTCGACCTCCCAATATATTCCTCTGAAATTGGTGACGCCGGCCGTGAGCCACTCGACCGGGCCGTCGGCGCCGGCGAAATACGCGCTGGCGTCGCCCTCGACCGCGTAGCCGAACAGGGCGGCGAGGCCGATGGTCAGAATGGCCGAGCCCGGCAGCGCGAAGGCGACCGGGAAGCCCGAGCCGAGCGCGGCCATCATCGTCACGATCAGGATGACGAGAAATACGATTTCCATACTATGCGCGTCCCCGCCCCATTCCTATCCGACGCCGTGCGAGTCTTGGTGCTTTCGCCGGCCGGGCTCGTCCCGCGCGTCGGCGACGTTCTCCAGAAGCGACGCGCAGAACTGAACCAGCATCGAGATGGCGAAGATCCCGATGAAGGCCGCGAGCTGATACTTGATGTAGAGACCCGCGTCCTGCTGCCCGCGCTCGAAATTGAACATCGGCGCGTTGATCACGCTGCCTTGTCCGCCCATGCCGATGATGATGATCACCCAGCAGAGCGGGATGCCGAACAAGAGCGCGCCGATCGCGTTGAGGCGGCCCTGCGTGCTCGGCCGCAGCGCCGCATAGGCGACGTCGACCCGAACATGCCCGTCCTCGAGCAGCGTGTAGGCCGAGGCGAACAGGAACAGCGCCGCGTACCAATAGCGCACGAGATCGGCCATGAAGGCCTGCTCGTAGGAGAAGACGAAGCGGCCGATGACGATCATCAGCTCCGCCGCGACGACGAGCAGAGCCAGCCAGTGGAAGCCGAGGGTGCGCGAAAACCGCGCGACGAGGAAACCGAGCAGGATGAGCGGCACGTGCACGTAGGGCCCGCGGAAATGCTGCTTTCTGAGCTCGAGATAGGCGTCGCGCCCGAGCAGCGTCTCCGTGTGTCCCTCGACGCCCATGAACGAGATGAAGAGGTCGCCGAGACCGACGAAGAGCACCGCCCAGAAGCAGGCGCGGATGAAATAGGCGTTGGCGTTGGTCAGAACGAGTTCGTCCGCCCTGAGGCTGCGCCGCGGCCGCCGCGCGACGAGAAAGATCGCGACCGCCGCGCCGATCGGATAGCTCAAGAGCTGCAGCCAAGCGACGGCGCCGCCGCCGTCCTCGTCGCCCGAGATCACGGTCCATCCGCCCGGCAGGTCGAAGAAGTTGGCGGCGAAGTTGTTGACGAGGAAGACGGCGAGCAGCGCGACGTTGACCCAAGCGATCAGGCGGAAGAGCGTCGCCCGCCGGTCCGCGGCCGGGTAGGGCGATGTCCCGAGCGCCTGCGCGTCAGGTTCGACCGTCGTCATGGGCTTCCTCCAGATCCTCCGCGATCCTATTCGACCGCGCCCGTCTCGGCCGGCGGACGTCCTCGAATGTCTTCGCAGAGTGCGCGGTTTTAGTCGCTTCTACTAGAACGAAGGGCGGAGACGATGTCTCCGCCCTTTACGCTGTTTCCGCGATCCGGCGACGACGGCGCCGCATTTCTGCGGCAGTGCCGCAATTCGGCGGCGCCCCGCCCCGGACGTCGCCGGCCTTAGACGCCGATGCCGAGCACGCGGTTGCGCTCCTGCGTGTAGGCGACGTCCGAAAGCGCCATCCAGCCGCCGACATCGGCGCGGAAGGCGGCGAAGTTGTCGTGCACGCGCGCGGCGAGGTCGCTGTGCGAGCGGGTCTCTTCGAAGACTTCTTCGGCGGCCGCGCCGAAGCTGTCGTAGATGTCTTCGTTGAAGCGACGCAGCTCGACCCCGTGCTCGTTGATCAGACGCGTGAGATACGTGCCGTTATTGGCGTTGGTCTCGGCCATCTGCCGCGCGTTTTCTTCGTTGCAGGCGGCCTGAACGAGCGCCTTGTCGGTGTCGGAGAGACCGCCCCAGAACTCGCCGTTCAGCATGAAGGTCAGCTGCGAGCCCGGCTCGTGCATGCCCGGATAGTAGTAGTAGCGGGCGGCTTCGTAGAACTTCATGAAGTAGTCGTTGTACGGGCCGACCCACTCGGTCGCGTCGATCGCGCCGGAGACG
>CAZPTD010000455.1:0-3166 GCA_964588915.1 uncultured Neomegalonema sp.
GCCGTTCCGGCCGCGGCGGCTCCCGCGGCGGGCCCGCCGCCCGGCGCCGCCGCGACGACGCGCGCCGACGACGCAGGCGTGGCGGGCGCGGGCTATGCGCCGACGGTTCCGACCGGTCGGCTCAGCCGCGGCGATTATGTGCTGCTCGAGGAAGCCTGCGACGGCGAGGCGATCGCGCTCGCCGGCAACCGCGTCATGTGCCGCGACGGCTCGCGGCGGGCGATCGATCCGGTGACCTACGCGCCGATCGGGTCGCCGCGGACGATCGCGCAGCGCTCGGAGGCCTTCGAGCGTCTGGTGCGGTACTTCACCAATTGACGCGGCGGGCGCGCGGCGCCGGATGGAGCGAAGGGAGACGACGATGACGACGATGCGCGGCTTTCAGCGAGCGCTGCGGCTCGCGGCTTGCCTCAGCGCGGTCTGGGCCGCCGCCGCCGCCCAGGACGCCTCGCAGCGTTACGTCTCGCCGCAATATTTCGTCGTCGGCGATCTGCCGCCCGGCGAGACGCTCACGATCCGCTCCGCGCCGTCCGCGGACGCCGAAGAGCTCGGCGCGCTCGAAGAGGGCGCCGGGCCGCTCGAGGTGGTCGCGGTCGCGCGGACCGGTCAGACCGATTGGGCCGAGATCGGGTACCGGGGCGACCAAGCCTATGTCGCGCTGCGCTTTCTCGACGAAACGACGCTCCCGACGGTCGGCGCCAGCGCCCTTCCGGTCGGCGCCGTCTGCTCGGGAACGGAGCCTTTCTGGTCGATCGAGTTCCTTTCCGCCAAGCAGGCGCGTTTCGACGCGCTTTCGGCGGACGCGCCCGAGACCTATGACATCGGATCCATCGAGATCGCTTCGGGTCGTTTCGGATGGCCGGCGGCGATGTCGCTGGCGTCCGAGGAGCGGACGGCCGAGCTGGTCGCCAATATCGGCTGGTGCTCGGACGGCATGTCGAACCGGGACTATCCTTGGACGGTCAGCCTGATCGTCACGAGCCGGCGGCCGGGCGGCGAGCGGATCTTCTTCGAGGGCTGCTGCGCGATTCGAACGCCGCAATAGCGCCGGCCTCCTGCGGACTTCCGCGGGCCCGTCGTCAAGAGCGCCCAGCGCGGGCGGCGACAGGACCGCAGCTTTACGGAGTTTACTCATGGGCATGATGCAAGAATTCAAAGAATTCGCGGTGAAGGGCAATGTCGTCGACATGGGCGTCGGCATCGTCATCGGCGCGGCGTTCACATCGATCGTCACGAGCTTCGTCTCGGACATCGTCAACCCGGTCATCGGCGTGGTCACGGGCGGCGTCGATTTCTCGAATCTCTTCGTCAATCTCGGCGACGGCCAATTCGACACGCTGGCGCAAGCGCAGCAGGCCGGCGCGCCGACGATCAATTACGGGCTCTTCATCAACGCCATCATCAGCTTCCTCATCGTCGCCGCAGTGCTGTTCATGGTCATTCGGACCATGAACCGCCTGAAGAAGGAGGAAGAGGCGGCGCCGGCCGCGCCGGCCGCGCCGCCGCGCCAAGAGGTTCTGCTCGAGGAGATCCGCGATCTGCTGTCGCGCGACCGCGCGTAACGGTCAGATCGCGAGGACGGCGGCGGTCAGCCACAGCGCCGACATGCCGCCGAGCACGCTCCAGAGCACGTCGCGCGTGGCGACGCCGATCAGGATCGCCGCGCTTGCCGCCATGATTCGCGCGGGATCCGACTGCAGCGCGCCCGTCGCGTCGAAGACGATCTGCGGCGCCGCCAGCGCCGGCAGGATCGCCGCCGGCGTGTATTTGAGCGCCCGCGCCCACTCCGCGCTCGGCCGCCGGGCGTTGAAGTAGCCGAGAAACATGAAGCGCAAGAGGAAAGTGCCGATCGCCAGCAGCGGCGCCGCGATCCAGAAGACCTGATCAGACATCGCCGCCCGCCTCTTGCGCCCGGCGCCGCTCCGCGGCGCGGTCGGCGAGCCAGCCCGCCGCGACGCCGCCGATCCCGCCGATGACGACGCCGAGATTGAAGGCGAGATCCTTGAAAGCGATCGCCAGCGCGATCGCCGTCGCCGCGGCGAGCCAGGACGGCCGATCGACGAGCACGGGCGCCGCGAGCGCGATGAACGCGATCGGCGCCGAGAACTCGAGCGCGAGATAGGCGGGCGCCGCCGCGCCGAAGAAGAAGCCGATCACGGTCGCGGTCTGCCAGACCAGCCAGGTGACGACCGCGCCGGAGATATGGAACGCGGCGCGCTCGGCCGCGCTCGCCTCGGGCTGTCGGCGATACCAGACGCTGGCGACCGCGTAGGCGTTGTCGATGTTGAGATAGCCGACGAGCGCGCGGCTGCCGAGGCTCGCCTCGCGGAGCCAGGTGGAGAGCGACGCCGCGTACATGACGAGGCGCAGATTCACCGCGAGACCGGCGGCGACGATCACGAGAACCGGCGCGCCGTCGGCGAGCAGATCCATGACCGCGAATTGCGACGCGCCGGCGAAGAGCGCGACCGACAGGAACATCGTCTGGACGAAATCGAGGCCGATCTCGCCGGCGACGACGCCCGAGACGAGCCCGAAAGGGACCACGAAGAGCTGCGTCGGCAAGATGGCGAAGGCGCCGGCGCGCGCGGCCCAGAGGATCCGCGGCGCGCGGGCGGCGCTCGGCGCGTCCGTCATGGCGCACTCCTCTCGTCGCGTCGCGGTCGAAAATTAGGTCAGTATTAATGCTATATCGTCGGACGCCTCGGCGCAACGGCCCGGTGGGGCCGCTTTACAGCCGCGAGCCGCGCCCCTAGACGGAAGAACTGGGCGAAGAAAAACATCTGGTCGCGGCGCTCGGCCCGGCGATATCGGAGCGATTTTCATGAAAGAAATTCTCGAAGCTTTGCAGGAGCGGCGGGCGCAGGCGCGTCTCGGCGGCGGCGAGAAGCGCATCGAGGCGCAGCACGCCAAGGGCAAGCTCACCGCGCGCGAGCGGCTCGAGCTCCTGCTCGATCCGGGCAGCTTCGAGGAATACGACATGTTCGTCGCCCATCGCTGCCAGGATTTCGGCATGCCGGCGACGCGGATCTCGGGCGACGGCGTGGTGACCGGCTGGGGCCTGATCAACGGCCGGTTGGTCTATGTCTTCAGCCAGGATTTCACCGTCTTCGGCGGGTCGCTGTCCGAGACGCACGCCCAGAAGATCTGCAAGATCATGGACATG
>CAZPTD010000456.1:0-3161 GCA_964588915.1 uncultured Neomegalonema sp.
CGTCTTCTTCGTGACGTCGTCCGACAGCGGCTCGCTGGTCATCGACACGATCACCGCCGGCGGCAAGACCAACGCGCCGGTGTCGCAGCGGGTCTTCTGGGCGAGCTTCGAAGGTCTGGTGGCGATCGCGCTGCTCTTGGCCGGCGGGCTGCAGGCGCTGCAGGCGATGGCGGTGTCGACGGGGCTGCCCTTCACGATCGTGCTGCTCCTGGCCTGCTACTCGATCTTCAAGGGGTTGGCGAGCGAGCCGCGCTGAGGCGGGCCCGCGTCGGGCGGTTCGACCGCCCGGCGCTTTGCGGCGATTTGTCTAGGATCAAGGCGCGGCGCCGCGACGCGGCGCAGCGTCGACGACCGAAGGCGACCGACCGGTGCGCAAGAGCGGCGCGAGAGAACGCGGAGCGCCTTGCGGCGAGGCGGCCGAGTCTCGCCGCGACGTCGTCCTCGAGCGCGGCGCTCGTCTTGAGAGCGGCGCGATCCTCGACCGACAGCAATAGGAGCAGGGAATGTTTCACAAGATCATGGTTCCGATCGATCTCGAGCAGATCGAAATGTTCGACAAGGCGCTGGCGTTGGCGGCGACGATGGCGAAGCAGAGCGACGCCGAAGTCTGTTTCGTCAGCGCCGCCAACACCACGCCGGGCGCCGTCGCGCCGACGCCGAGCGCCTTCGCCGCGGCGCTGGAGAGCTTCGCTCGCAAGCAGGCCGAGAACCGCGGCGTCAAGGCGAGCGCGCGCGCCGTCGAGGCGAAGGACGTCGCGGCGGATCTCACCGACATTCTCGTCGACGCCGTCGACGACCTCGGCGCCGATCTGGTGGTCATGGCGACGCATGCGCCGCATTTCGCGGACCATTTCTTCGCGGCGCACGGCGCCTCGGTCGCGGCGCGGACCGGCGCGTCGGTGTTCCTGGTGCGCTGAGCGGCGCGCGGCGCGGCGTCCGACGGAAGCGCTCTCGACGCGCGCCGTCGGACCGCTTATGTGCCGACCATGGCGAAACGATCCCAACATCCCGGCGGCGGGCCGTCGCAGCGGCAGCAGCGCGTCGGCGAGAACATCCGGCGCGCGCTCTCGGACATCCTGATGCGCGGCGAGACGCATGACATCGAGCTCGGGCGGCTGTCGATCACCGTCTCCGAGGTGCGCTGCAGCCCGGATCTCAAGCACGCGACCGCCTATGTGCTGCCGCTCGGCGGCAAGGACGCCGAAGCCGCGCTGGCGCTCCTCAAGAAGAACGCGGGAACGCTCCGGCGGCTCGTCAGCCGCGCCCTGCAGCTCAAATACGCGCCCGAGCTCCATTTCGTCGCCGACGAGACCTTCGACCGGATGGACGCGGCAAGGCGCATGCTCGACGAGGAGCGGGTGCGGGCGGATGTGGCGAAGCGGGACGAGGAGGATTCTTGACGGGCGTTTGGGTGTGAGATCGCCGAATGACCATTTCCCTTCGGCGGCCGACCCGCGGGCGGAAGCGCGAGCGTTCCGCCGAGGCGGTCGCCAGCCGGCCGGAGGCCGGCAGGGAGCGGATCGGACGGGGCGATAGTCCATGCCTCGCCGAAAACGCGGCCGGCCCGTCGACGGCTGGCTCTTGATCGACAAGCCGCTCGGCATGGGCTCGACCGAGGTCGTCTCCAAGGCGCGCTGGGCGCTTCGGGCGCAGAAGGCCGGCCACGCCGGCACGCTCGACCCGCTCGCGACCGGGCTCCTCGCCGTCGCCTTCGGCGAGGCGACCAAGACGATCCCCTTCGCCATGGACGGGCTCAAGACCTACCGTTTCGCCGTGCGCTGGGGCGCGGCGACGGCGACGGACGATCTCGAGGGCGAGGTCGTCGCGACGTCGGACGTCCGGCCGAGCGCGGCGGAGATCGAGGCGGCCCTGCCGGCATTCCGCGGCGAGATCCTGCAGCGGCCGCCCGCCTTCTCGGCGATCAAGGTCGCCGGCGCGCGGGCCTATGACCTGGCGCGCGACGGCGCGCCGCCCGAGCTCGCGGCGCGGCCGATCCGGGTCGAGCGGCTCGAGCTTCTCGATGCGGACGACGGCGGCGCCGCCTTCGAGATGGCCTGCGGCAAGGGCGGCTATGTCCGCGCGATCGCCCGCGATCTCGGAGAGGCGCTCGGCTCTCTCGGCCATGTCGTCGAGTTGCGCCGAATCGCCGCCGGACCCTTCCGGATCGAGAACGCGATTTCCTTTGATCTTTTGGAGGAGTTGCGCAATAGAGACGACTCTGAGAGCGCTGTGCTCCCGGTGGCGGCGGGGCTGGACGACATCCCGGCCATCGCCGTCGGCCGCAAGGACGCGGATCTGCTTCGGCAGGGACGCGCCGTGCGGATCGCGGGCGCGGCGGCGAGCGGAGATCTTCCCAATGGCGCGACTGCCTGGGCGGCCCTCGAGGGCGCGCCGGTGGCGGTCGGCGTCGTCGACGGCGAAGAGTTCCGTCCGAGCCGCGTCTTTAACGTGACGGCGCCGCAAGCGGGCGCAGGCGAAGATAAGGACGACGATGTCGATCACGACGGAACGCAAGAACCAACTGATTGAAGAATATCGGAAGACCGACGGCGACACCGGCTCGCCGGAAGTGCAGGTCGCGATCCTCACCGAGCGGATCACCAATCTGACCGAGCACTTCAAGTCCCACAAAAAAGACAACCACTCTCGGCGTGGGCTCTTGAAGATGGTCTCGCAGCGCCGCAAGCTGCTCGACTACCTCAAGGAACGCGAGCATGCGCGCTACGCGTCGCTCATCCAACGACTCGGCATTCGGAAGTAAGACCGAAGCGCGCCTCGATCAGGCGCGCTTTTCGTTTGCGCCGGGGCGATCCCTCGGCCGCCGACGGGGCGGAGACGCCGCCCGATAGCCCGCGCGCGCCCGGCCCGACGCGCGCTTCGGCTCCGATCTTCGGGCCTAGGACTGGCGACGGCGATCCGGCCGCCGCCGATGGGATAAGACATGTTTGACATCAAACGCAAAGAGCTGACCTGGGGCGACGAGACGCTTGTATTGGAGACCGGCCGGATCGCCCGGCAGGCCGACGGCGCCGTCCTGGCCACGCTCGGCGAAACCGCGGTCCTGGCGACGGTCGTCGCGCGCCGCGACATGAAGCCGGGGCAGGATTTCTTCCCGCTCACGGTGCACTATCAAGCGAAATACTTCGCCGCCGGCAAGATCC
>CAZPTD010000457.1:0-3158 GCA_964588915.1 uncultured Neomegalonema sp.
GGTCTTCAGCCAGCCATAGGCGTTCGGCCCGCGCACCTGATAGGTCGCGGATTTGACGCCCGCCTCGTCGCCCGGCGTCTCGCTCATCAGCTCGACCTTGTAGCCGCGCTTCTCGGCCCAGCGGACATACATGCGCGCGAGCATCGACGCCCAATCGCAGGATTCGGTGCCGCCGGCGCCGGCGTGGATCTCGAGGAACGCGTCGTTCCCGTCCGCCTCGCCCGAGAGCAGCGCCTCGATCTCGGCCTGATCGGCCGCCTTCTTCAGGTCGTTGAGCGCCGCTTCCGCCTCGGCGACGACGTCGGCGTCGTCCTCGGCCTCGCCGAGCTCGATGAGCTCGACGTTGTCGCGCAGGCCGGTCTCGAGCCGCTTATAGCCGTCGATCGCGTCGGCGAGCTTCTGCCGGTCGCGCATCACCGCCTGCGCCTTGGCCGGATCGCTCCAGAGATCCGGATCCTCCGAACGCGCGTTCAGCTCTTCGAGCCGGAGCTCGGCGTCGCCCCAGCCGATCCGCGCGCGCAGGAGCGCCAACGACTTCTCGATTTCCTCGGCGATCGCCGCCGTCTCCGCGCGCATGACCGCGTGCTCCTCTCATTCCGGAAGCGTCCTGCCGGAACGCCGTCTCGGCCGGAATACCGGCCGAAGGCCTTGGCCGGCGCAGACGCGGCGCGTCCGAGCCGTCCGGGCCGATCTGAATAGAATTTTCGACGGCGCGCGTCAAAATCAACCGCCCGCCGCTCGAAGCGCCGAAAAGAACGCCCGTCGCGCCGTCAGTAGACGCCCGATCCGATCGTCTGCAGATCGCCGGATTCGGGCGGGCGCGGACGGCCGTCGAAGCCGAGGTCGTCTTCGCCGTCGAGCCGGTCGCTGATCACGCTCCCGGGCGCGCCGTCGCCGCCCTCATAGGGCCTCTCGTCGCCGCCGCCGATGCCGCCGTCATAGACGAGCTCGCCGTCGCCGAGGCCTTCGCCGCCGATGCCGCCGGTCGGGCAATCGCCGACATAGGGCGCGTTCTCGGCGCGGAAGGCTTCCCAGATATAGTCGGCGCCCGAGACGCCGTCCGGGACGGCGCAGCCGGTGTTGCGGTCGATCCGAACCAAGGTGACGCCCGGCGGCCGGCGGAACGCGTCGCCATCGGCGCCGACGCCGCCGATCTCGGCCGCGCCGAGCATGAACTCGGAGAAGACCGGGCCGCAGAGCGCGCCGCCGGACATGCGCCGGCCGAGCGGTCGCGGGTTGTCGTAGCCGATATAGCAGCCGACGACGAGGTCGGGCGTGAAGCCGACGAACCAGGCGTCGCGGCCTTCGTTGGTCGTGCCGGTCTTGCCGGCGACCGGGAAGGGCAGCGCTTGCCCGACCGAGGACGCGGTGCCGCGCACGGTCACGCCCTCGAGAAGCGAGACCACCTGGAACGCGGTCACCGGATCCATCACCTGCTCCCACTCGTCCGGCACGTAAGGCTCGAGGCCGCCGTCCCACGCCTCGACCTGGCATCCGGCGCAGATCCGCTGCTCGTGACGCAAGATCGTGCGGCCGAAGCGGTCCTGGATGCGGTCGATCAAGGTCGGCTCGATCCGCTGCCCGCCATTGGCGAACATCGCGTAGGAGGCGGTGAGGCGCATCAGCGACGTCTCGCCCGAGCCGAGCGCGTAGGAGAAGAGCGGCGGCATCTCGTCATAGACGCCGAAGCGCTCGGCGTAGCCGGCGACGGTCTCGAGGCCGACATCCATCGCGATGCGCACGGTCATCAGATTGTGCGACTTCTCGAGGCCCCAGCGGAACGGCACGGCGCCGTAGAACCTGCTCGAGTAGTTGCGCGGCCGCCAGACCTCGCCGTCGGGCTGCGGAATGGTCAGCGGCGCGTCGAGGACGATCGAGTTGGGCAGATAGCCGCGATCGCCGATGGCGTCGAAGCGTCCGAGCGCGACGGAATAGGCGACCGCCGGCGGCGCCGCCATCTGCGGCCGGCCGAAGGCGAGCCACTCGAAGAGCGGCCCGTTCGGCAGGCGCGCTCTGGCGCGCTCGAATTCGGTCGTGAGGAACCCTTCCTGCCCGAAACCGGGCGGATACTGCACATGCTCGAGCGCCGCGGCGTAGACGAAGGGCTTGAACGCGGAGCCCGGCTGCCGCTCCGCCTGCGTCACGCGGTTGAACTCGCTCGCCTCGAAGGAGAAGCCGCCCTGCATCGCCAGGACGCGGCCGGTATGCGGATCCATGGCGACGAGCGCGCCGTTGACCTCCGGGATCTGCCGCATCGACCAGCCGATCACGGTCGTCCGCTCGACGTCGTCCTCGGCGTAGACGGGCGCGACATAAATCACGTCGCCGACCGCCCAAACGTCGGACGGCCCGCTCGGCGCCGCGCCGAGGATGGCGTCGCCGGCCTCGTCGACGCCCGCGCGCGGCGCCGCCCATTCGGCGACGTCCGAGAAGGGCAGCGTGATCGGCGCGTCGCTCTCGACGCCCTCGATCCCGATCCGCGCGCCGTCCTCGCCGAGCGCGAGCACCAGCGCCGGCCGCCAGGGCCGGACGTCGCGCGGGATGTCGAGCTCGCGCAGCGCCGCCCGCCAGGCGGCGGCGTCGGCGAGATCGACGCCGCCCTCGCCGACGGCGAGCCGCTCGATCGGGCCGATATAGCCGCGGTCGCGCGAGTATTCCCAGAGGCGCCGCTGCAAGGTCCGTCGCGCGAGCTCCTGCATGTCGCGGTTGTGCGTCGAGCGGATCGAGAGCCCGCCGCCATAGACGGTCTCCTCGCCGTAGCGCTCGATCAACTCGCGCCGGATCTCCTCGGAGAAGTAGCCGAGCGGCGGCCCGATCGCGAGGAAGTCCGCGTCGACGTCCGGATCGTCGAAGATCGTTTCGAGATCGGAGGCGACCGCCTGCTCGTATTCGTCCTCGGTCAGATAGCCGTTCTCGAACATCTCGCGGAGCACGTAGTCGCGCCGCTCGGTCGCGCGCTCGCGCTCGCGGATCGGATGATAGGTGCTCGGCGCCTTCGGCAGCGCCGCGAGATAGGCGGCCTCGGCCGGCGGCAGCTCGTCGAGCCATTTGCCGAAATAGCGCCGCGCGGCCGAGGTGACGCCGTAGGAATTCTCGCCGAGGAAGATCTCGTTGAGATAGAGCGCGAGGATCTGATCCTTGGTCAGGGCCCGCGAGAG
>CAZPTD010000458.1:0-3130 GCA_964588915.1 uncultured Neomegalonema sp.
GCGGCCCGTCGCGCAGGAACGAAAAGCCGCGCTCGGCCCGGTCGAGCTGCATCGACGAGACGCCGATATCGAGCGCGACGCTTTCGAGCGCCGGCGCGCCCGCGTCCGCCGCGATCGCGTCGAGCGCGCCGAATCGGCCCTCGACGAGAACGAGCCGCCCGTCATAGAGCGGCGCCCATTCCCGCGCCCGAGCGAGCGCCGCGGGATCGCGGTCGACGCCGATCACCGTCTCGGCGCCCGCATCGAGGAGCGCGCGCGCATAGCCGCCGGCGCCGAAGGTGCCGTCGAGATAGACGCCGCCGCGGTCCGGCGCGAGCGCCGCGACCACCTCGGCGAGCAGAACCGGATCATGGCGCGAAGCGGCCTCGGCGAGCGCGGCGCGCATCTCGGCCTCGGCGCTCATCTCTCGAAACTCCGCGACTGAGCGGCTGTTCGGGCGGTCACTTCTCCTCCGGCTTCGGCGCGCGACGTCCGCTCCAGGGCAGACGCTCGGCCGAGCTCTGCGCCAGGGACTTGGCGGACTGCTTACGCGCTTCGAAGCTTTCGGGCTTCCAAATTTGGAACTTCGAGCCCAATCCGGCGAAGAGCGCCCGATCCTCGAGCTCGGCGTGCGCCATCAGCTCTTCGGGAATGACGATCCTTCCCTCGCCGTCGAAGGCCGCCGTCTTCATCGCCGCGAGCACGATGGTGGCGAGCGCGTCGCGCTCGGGCGAGAGCGGGTTCATGTCTTCGATTGCGCGGGCCATCTCCTCGACGCGCGTCATGCCCGAGCCCTCGATGCAGGGCCCGCCGTCGAGCGGCGGCGTCAGCGCGACGCCGCGGAAGGCCTCCTGCTCGAGCGCGCCGCGAAACGCCGCCGGAACGGAGACGCGGCCTTTTTTGTCGATCTTGTGTATGGAGGTGGAGAGGAAGAGCGACGGCATCGGCGCAGCCCGTCATTCGCCGGCGCGGCAACCCGCGCCGGCGCGCCCACGGGCGAGCCTGTTCTCTTCGCCGACCATCCGTCGCCCCGTTCGCGCCGATCCGAAGTGAGATCCCATAAAATCCCACACGCGCCCACTTCGGAAGCGCGCATTTCGCCCGACCGCCCTTGCGTCTTGATCCGACGTCCGAAGCAGCGCACAGCTTGAAGCGCCGAGGGAATGTCGGGCGGCGGGAGCGGCGCGCATTCGGCTCATCCCTCGCGAACTGCTCGCTTGCCGAAAAACGCCGCTTCCCGCCGCAACCCGCCTCAACGGGGCTCGTCATCACCGTTTTTGCCGCCGCGCGCGCCGGTTTGCGGTCTGTCGCGCGACGAACGAAGAGAACGAGAGGACGACGGCGACGAAGGGTGGGTCAGGGGGCTCTCAGGGGGCGCCGCCGCCGTCCTAACGATTGTTTACCATGGGAATTCATGGGCTGCAATGGGAATATGTGGGCGGATCCAAGCGCCGAGTCGCATGATTTGCACGCTTAAGTTATTCTCCAGTCAAGATTTCAACCAATGGTAGGCAGATTTGGCCAATCAGGGCGAGGCCGTCGAACGGCGCGCGATGCGAATCGGTCGGAACGCCATGACGCTCAAGTGAAGACTTGACGATTTGTCGCCACAACATTACTTAAGCGCATGCTTAACTGTTCGGAAGAACGCAACAAAGCCTTCCAGGCGCTCTCGGACCCGACCCGACGGTCGATCATCGATCGATTGACGCGCGGATCGGCCTCGGTGAGCGCGCTCGCGGCGGCTCATGACGCTTCGCTCGCCAATATTCTGCTGCATGTTCAGGCGCTCGAGGCCGGCGGTCTCGTGACGACCGAGAAGATCGGCCGCAGCCGCGTCTGCAGCGTCTCAGGCGACGGCCTCGCGCGCGTCGAAGGCTGGCTCGCCGCCCGCCGCCGGCATTGGGAGAATCGTTCCGATCGGATCGAGGCGCCCGCCGCGCACGATCGCTCGGCGGCCCAAAGACCGGCCTAAGCGAGCGCGCGCAGCAGGATCGCCTTCTGCACCGCCAGAAGCGCGCGCAGCTCCGAGACGTCGCGCGACGTCTTCTTGAGGGCGACCGCCGTCCGCACGACATGCGTCGCCAGCTCGTCCGTCGTCACTCCGATCCGCTCCGCGGCGGCGATCTCCTCGGCGAAGATCTCGATCAGGAGCGCGCGAATCGCCTCGAAGCGGTTCTCGACTTCGTCGGCGGCGGCCGCATTGATGCCGTCCAAAAGGTCGGAGGCGTCCGGCGCGGAGTCGAGCAAGGCGCGCGGTCGAAGGGCGACGATGTCGAAGACGACGTCGATCTTGGTCTCGAGAGACGTCGCCGCCGCGCAGCGCTCGCGCAGCTCGCGCAGGTCGCGTTCGGCGCCGAGGCGGATCGACGCGCGCAGGAGCGCGTCCTTGTTCGGATAGAAGGCGTAGACGGTCTGCCGCGAGACGCCCGCTTCGGCGGCGTAGTCGCTCATGGTCGAGCGCCGGAAGCCGTAGCGCAGAATCACGCGGGTCGCGGCGTCGACGATGCAGATTCGTTTGCAGTCCATTTCGGCCTTGTTGGCGTCCGCGGGCGGGCTGTCAACGCGCCTGACAAAATGACGAGAAATGTCGGATTGTCAGATCCATCCGAAGACGTTAATCAAGCGCTGAGCGCGCGATCCGACGCGCGACCCTGCGCGCCCGGGTTCCGACGCCCGAATTCGCGCCGACGCTCCGGAGGCTATCGATGACTGACTTCACCATCAACGGGCGCGCCGTCTCCGTCGACGCGCCTGAGGACACGCCGCTTCTCTGGGCGCTGCGCGACGACCTTCGCCTCACGGGCACGAAATTCGGCTGCGGCGTCGCGCAGTGCGGCGCCTGCACCGTGATCGTGGACGGCTTTGCGCGCCGCTCCTGCGTCACGCCGATCGGCGCCGTCGAAGGCGCCGAGATCGAGACGATCGAAGCGCTCGCCGGACCGGAGGCCGACGCCGTGCGCGCGGCCTGGGCGGCGATCGACGTGCCGCAATGCGGCTGGTGCCAGTCCGGCCAGATCGTGAGCGCGACGGCGCTTCTTCGCGACGCGCCGAAGCCGACCGACGCGGACATCAACGCCGCGATGGCCGGCAATCTCTGCCGCTGCGCCACCTATCAGCGCATCCGCCAGGCGATCCACGACGCCGCCGA
>CAZPTD010000459.1:0-3126 GCA_964588915.1 uncultured Neomegalonema sp.
ATCACGACCGTGCAGCCCGCCGCGAGCGCCGGCGCGATCTTGCGCGCGCCCATCGCCGCCGGGAAGTTCCAGGGCGTGACCAGAACCGCGAGGCCCGCCGGCTTGTGATGGACAAGCGTCCGCGCGCCCGCGGCCGGCGCGCGCGCGAGCATGCCCTCGGCGCGCACCGCCTCCTCGGAGAACCAGCGGAAGAACTCCGCCGAATAGGCCGCCTCGCCGGTCGCGTCGGCCTTGGCCTTGCCGTTCTCGAGCGTGATCAGCCGCGCGAACTCGGGCAGCCGCGCCGACATCAGCTCGAAGGCCTTGCGCAGGATCTCGCCGCGCTCGCGCGGCTTGAGGCCCGCCCAGCCGGCGAAGGCCGCGTCGGCGGCGTCGAGCGCCGTCTTGGCGTCCTCGACCGAGCCCGAGGCGACGGAGGCGATCGTTTCTTCGGTGGCGGGGTTGACCACGTCGAAGCGTTCGCCGGTCGAGGCCGGGCGCCAGGCGCCGCCGATATAGAGGTCCGTGTGTTCCATCGGTCTTCCTTCCCAACTCAGAGGAGATGACGCAGCGGATCTTCGACTCTCGCGGCGACGGCGTCGACAAAAAGCGCCGCCGCCTCCGGTTGCAGATGCGCCGCGTCGAGCGCGACGTCGTAGGCCTCGCCGGTCGGGCTCCTCTGAAGCGTGAGCACGGGCGCGCCGCCGTCGCCCGGCCGCCGGCTCGCGGTGAGACGCGTGGCGCGGAGATCGCGCACGACGAGGCTCGGAGCGCCGACGCTCTCGGCCGGCAACAGCCGCAGCAGCCGGCCGCGATCGGGATCGGCGTAGCGCGCCGTTTCGGTCGCGACGGTGATCGGCGCGTCCGGCTCCGGCTGGAGGTCGCGCAGGCCGGCGGCGGCGAAAGCGGCGAGGACCGCCGACGCCTCGACCGCGCCTTCGCGTCCCAGCCAGTCGACGAAGGCGTCGAAGCCGGCGCGCGGCGCGCGGGCGACGACGAGCTCGCCCGGCAGCGGAGGCGGCGGCGACGCGGCCGCGCCGTCGAGATCGGCGGCGAGGATCGGTTGGCCGACGCCTCGGGCCGCGAGCCCAGCCACGTCGATCCCGCGCTCGGCGGCGAGCCGGCGCGCCTTCGGCGAGGCGAAGACGCGGCCGCCCGACCGGGCCGCGGCCGGCGGCGCGAGCTCCGGGGTCGCTGCGGGCGCTTTCGCCGCAGGCGCGGGCCGCGACGTCTCCGCCTTCGCGGCCGGCTTAGCCGCCGCGGCGCCCGGGCCGAGCGGATGTGCGGGCTTCTCGTCCGTGATGACCGCGATCACCTCGCCGACCGGCGCCTCGCCGCCGGCCGCGACCAGGATCCGGGCGACGTATCCGGACGCGTCGGCCTCGACCTCCATCACCGACTTGTCGGTCTCGACCTCGAAGAGCGCGTCGCCCTTCGAGACCGCGTCGCCCGGCTCCTTGCGCCAGGCGACGATCAGCCCGGTGTCCTGCGCCATCCCGAGCGCCGGCATGATGACGTCACGCGGCATGGACGAGCTCCATGAGCCGCTCTTTCTCGAGCAGCGTCCGCGCGCGATCGGCCACCGCCTCCGGCGTCGGCACCGTCAGATCCTCGAGCGCCGGCGAGAACGGCACCGGCACGTCCATCGCGCCCATGCGCTGAACCGGCGCGTCGAGCCAATAGAACGCCTTTTCGGAGATCCGGCTCGCGATCTCGGCGGTGACGCCGTAGCTCTGATGGCCCTCGTCGACGACGATGGCGCGGCTGGTCTTCTTCACCGAGGCGATGATCGTGTCGTCGTCGAGCGGGACGATGGTGCGCGGATCGACGATCTCGACCGAGACGCCCTTCTCGGCGAGCAGCTTCGCCGCCTTCTGAGCGACCTGAACCATCGACGAGGTCGCGACGATGGTGAGGTCTCGGCCCTCCTCGAGGACATGCGCCTGGCCGAAGGGCAGCAGATACTCTTCCTCCGGCACCGGCGCCTTGTCCTGATACATCAGCTTGTCCTCGAAGATGACGACCGGATTCTCGTCCCGGATCGCCGTCTTGAGCAGCCCCTTGGCCTCGTAGGCGCTCGACGGCATCGCCACCTTGAGGCCCGGAATATGCGCGACCAGCGCATGCAGCGACTGGCTGTGCTGCGCCGCCGAGCGCCTCGTCGCGCCCATGTTCGTGCGCACCACCATCGGCGCCTTCAGCTTGCCGCCGGACATGTAATGCGTCTTCGCCGCCTGGTTGCAGAGCTGGTCCATGATCAGGAACAGGAAGTCGCCGAACATGATGTCGACGACCGGCCGGAGCCCGGTCATCGCGGCGCCGACGGCGATCCCGGTGAAGCCGGGCTCCGAGATCGGCGTGTCGATGACGCGCTCGGTCCCGAACTCCTCGACGAGCCCGGAGAGCACCTTGAAGGGCGTGCCGGCCTCGGCGACGTCCTCGCCGAGAAGGATGACGTCCGGATCGCGGCGCATCTCCTCCGCGATCGCCTCGTTCACCGCCTGAGAGAGCGTAATCTCGCGCATCGGTCCCTCCTTACGCGGCCGCGTCGGGCGCGTAGACATGCATGTCGACTTCGCGCGCGTCCGGATAGGGCGCGTCGAGCGCATAGGCGACGGCGGCCTCGGCGTCGGCCTTGACCGCGTCGACGATCGCCTGGAGCTCTTCCTCGGTCGCGATCTTCTCTTGCGTCAATGTGCCGGCGAGGATCTTCAAGGGATCGCGCTCGCCCTTCCAGAACGCCTCCTCGTCCTTCGAGCGGTAATAGCCGCGGTTGATGTCGCCGACATGGTGGCCGTGATAGCGATAGGTCGTGAGCTCGACGAAGAACGGCCCCTCGCCCTGGCGGCAGCGCGCCACCAGCCGCTCGGCGAGCGCGTTGACGGCGAGCGCGTCCTGACCGTCGACCTGATAGGCCTCGATGCCGAAGGCCTCGGCGCGCTTCTTGAGCTCGCCGGCGGCGATCTCCTCGGTCCGCGTGTATTCGGAGTAGCCGTTGTTCTCGCAGGCGTAGATGACCGGCAGCCCCCAGAGCGCGGCCATGTTCATCACCTCGTACCAGAGCCCTTGGGCCGTGGCGCCGTCGCCGAAGAAGCAGCCCGTCGCCTCGCCGGTCTTCTAGAGCTTCGCCGTGAGCGCCGGGCCGGT
>CAZPTD010000460.1:0-3125 GCA_964588915.1 uncultured Neomegalonema sp.
TGCTCGAGAAGGCGCGCTCGGGCTATCGGGCCGGCCATGGCCGCGTCGTCGACCACATGTTCCTCGACGGGCTGGAGGACGCCTACGACAAGGGCCGCGCCATGGGCGCCTTCGCCGAGGACACGGCGGAGCGTTACCAGTTCACCCGCGAGGCGCAGGACGGCTACGCGCTCGCCTCGCTCGAACGCGCGTTGTCGGCGCAGAAAGAGGGGCGTTTCCGGGCCGAGATCGCGCCGGTCGGCGACGTGGCCGAGGACGAGCAGCCCGGCCGCGCCCGGCCCGAGAAGATCCCGCATTTGAAGCCGGCCTTCCGCGAGGGCGGCACGGTCACCGCGGCGAACAGCTCCTCGATCTCGGACGGCGCCGCCGCGCTGATCCTGACGCGGATGAGCCGCGCCGAGAAGGAAGGGCTCGAGCCGATCGCGATCATCCGCGGCCATGCGAGCCACGCGCAGGAGCCGGCCTGGTTCACCACCGCGCCGATCTTCGCCATGCGCAAGCTCTTCGAGAAGCTCGGCTGGACGGCGGGCGAGGTCGACCTCTTCGAGATCAACGAGGCTTTCGCGGTCGTCGCGATGGCGGCGATGCGGGACCTCGACCTCGATCATGAGAAGGTCAACGTCAATGGCGGCGCCTGCGCGCTCGGCCATCCGATCGGCTGCTCGGGCGCGCGCCTGATCGTGACGCTGCTCGCCGCCCTGAAGGACCGCGGCCTCAAGCGCGGCGTCGCCAAGGAAGGCGTAGGAGGCGGGGAGGCGACGGCGATGGGGGTCGAGCTCGTTTGAGGCGCGCGCAGCTTCGACGAACGGGCGCTCTTGCGTCGGTCTCGCCAGACGTCCGGCCGGGCGGCGCCTATCGCTCGTAGATCGATCGGCAGGCCGTCCCGCCGTCGACGCAGTAGTAGTCTACGTCGCAATAGCGCCCGCCGCCGCAATACCGCTCGTCGTCCTCGGAGATGCAGGTCTGGCCGTTGTCGACGCAGACAAAGCCCGGATCACAATGATAACCGCCGCCGCAATGACGCGGCGAGCCGGCGGGAATGCAGTTGTTTCCGTTGTCGACGCAGACATAGCCGGCGTCGCAATACCGGTCGCCGCCGCAATAGCGGTCCGAGTCCGTCGACAGGCAGCGGCCGTCATTGGCGCAGATGAAGCCCTCGTCGCAATAGCTGACGCCGTCGGAGCAGACCCGGATCGAGTTCTGCGACAGGCAGCGGCCTCCGTCGATGCAGACGCCGCCATCGGCGCAGGCGCCGCCGTCGCCGCAGCAGGTCGCGCCGATCTGCGCGCAGCGGTCGCCGCAGGGATAGGAGCCGGCCGGGCAGCCTTGCGCCGCCGCCGGTCCGGTCGAAAGCGCTCCGACGACGAGCGCCGCCGCGAGCAGACTGAGCGCCCTTTGCAGCCTCATGGCGCCTCCTCGGTGTCTCTTTACGCCGGGCGCTCGCGTCGCCGCGCCCGGCTCGATAAGAACAATTGGATTTCGGGGCGGAGTAAAGGCCGAACGTGTCGGCCGAGCGGCGACAGGACGGGAGTCTACGGGCGATGACGCACGCCGCGGCGGAGGACGTTCTGGTCGTCGGCGCCGGCGTCATCGGGATCACCGCCGCGCTCCGGCTCCAGGCGCGGGGCCGTCGCGTGACGGTGATCGACCGCAAGGGCGTCGCGGCGGAGACTTCCGCGGGCAACGCCGGCGCGTTCGCCTTCACCGCCGTCATCCCGCTGGCGACGCCCGGGATCATGAAGAAGGCGCCGAGATGGCTGCTCGACCCGACCGGGCCGCTCGCCGTGCCGCCGTCCTACGCCCTCCGGATCGCGCCCTGGCTCTACCGGTTCTGGCGCGCGAGCCGTCCGAGCCGCTACCGCGCCGCCCTCGCGGCGCAGGCGGCGCTGATGCGCGTCTCGGAGGCGGCGCTCGAGAGGCTCGTCGCCGAGTTCGATCTCGGCGCGCTTCTGCGCCAGGACGGCAATCTGGAGCTCTATGACGGCGCCGCCTCCTTCGAGCGGAGCCTGCCCGCCTGGGACGACGCGGCGGCCGAAGGCGTGGCGTTCGAGTTCGTCCGATCGGCCGACGCGCTCGCAGAGATCCAGCCCGGCCTCGCGCCCACGTTCGAGCGCGGCGTCTGGGAGCCCGGCTGGCGCCATGTGTCGGATCCGAAGCTCTGGACGCTCACGCTCGCCGCGCGCTTTCGTGGTCGCGGCGGCCGGATCGAGACCGCCGAAGTCTCGGCGCTCCGGAGAACGCCTCGGGGCCCGGCGGGCGTGGTCGGCGACGAAGAGCGCCGGGCGCGCGCGGTGGTGATCGCCGCCGGCGCCTGGTCGCATCGCCTGGCCCGCACGATCGGCCATCGGATCCCGCTCGAGACCGAGCGCGGCTACAACACGACCTTGCCGGGCGACGCCTTCGACCTCCGCACGCAGGTCACCTTCGCCGATCACGGCTTCGTCGTCTCGCGCACCGGCGGCGCGTCGGGCGACGGCGTGCGCGTCGGCGGCGCGGTGGAGCTCGGCGGGCTCGAACGCCCGCCTGACTTCCGGCGCTCGAAAGCGATGCTGGCGAAGGCGAAGCGCTTTCTGCCCGGGCTCAAAACCGACGATGGCGTCGAATGGATGGGCTATCGGCCGTCCTTGCCCGACACGCTGCCGGTCATCGGCCGCGCCCCGGACGCGGACGGCTTCACTTACGCCTTCGGCCATGGACATCTCGGCTTGACCCAATCCGCGGGAACCGCCGAGATCGTCGCCGACCTCGTCTCCGAGGCCGGGCCGCAGATCGACCTCGCGCCCTACCGACCGAACCGCTTCTAAAGGCGACCGCCATGGCGCAGCACACCTTCCAATGCATCGACGGCCACGCCTGCGGCAATCCGGTCCGGGTGGTGACGGGCGGCGCGCCGCGCCTCGAGGGCTCGACCATGCTCGAGCGCCGCGCGCATTTCCTGGCCGAGATCGACTGGATCAGGACCGGGCTGATGTTCGAGCCGCGCGGGCATGACCAGATGTCCGGATCCATCCTCTATCCGCCGACGCGCGCGGATTGCGATGTCGGCGTGCTCTTCATCGAGACCTCGGGCTGCCTGCCGATGTGCGGCCACGGCGCGATCGGCACGGTGACGACGGCGATCGAGC
>CAZPTD010000461.1:0-3109 GCA_964588915.1 uncultured Neomegalonema sp.
GACGGCTAAATCGAGCACAAGGACCGGGCGAAGGACATCAACATCTCCGGCGGCGAGAACATCACCTCGAACGAGGTCGAGGACGAGCTCTACAAGCATCCGGCGGTCGCCGTGGTCGGCGTTGTGGCGAAACCGGACGAGAAATGGGGCGAGACGCCCTGCGCCTTCGTCGAGCTGAAAGACGGCGCGAGCGCGACCGAGGAGGAGCTGATCGCCTTCGCGCGCCGACATCTCGCGGGCTTCAAGATCCCGAAACGGGTGGTGTTCGAGGAGCTGCCGAAGACGTCCACCGGCAAGATCCGCAAGACGGAGCTCCGCGAACGGGCCAAAGCTGTCTGATCGCGCCCTCTTGCGGGCGTCCGCGCCCGCGGCCGATCCGAACGCTGAGCCGGTTCGATGAAAAGCGACTGCTATGTGAACATCTACATCTACCCGGCGTGGTTGAGCCGGCCGCGCGAAAGCGCGTTGCCGGCGCCGCCGGTGCTGCGCGCGCCGCTCAAATTCCTGAGCGGCCCGCTCGACTCGGAAAGGTCGCTTTGGGATTGCAGCATTCGCATCCCGCGGCTCCATTACGGCGGCAGCTTCCGCATGCTGCCGGCCCGTTTCGTCTCGCCGGAGTTCGTCGTGCCGCGAATCTCGGCCGGAACGCGGTTCCTGATTTGGCGATACGGCTTCATCGGCCAGGGCGAGGTCGCTCAGGTCGTCAGCTGGGCGAAATACGCGCCTTAAGG
This sequence comes from uncultured Neomegalonema sp., assembly GCA_964588915.1. Classification (GTDB taxonomy): domain Bacteria; phylum Pseudomonadota; class Alphaproteobacteria; order Rhodobacterales; family Rhodobacteraceae; genus JALEGB01. The sequence goes on from CAZPTD010000461.1 coordinate 732, forward strand.
TGTGAACTCATAGATCCAGCGGCGTCACGGCAACCCATCGGATTTCGCATGCGAGATCCGATGGGAGCCCGTCAGCGCTCGAAGGCGGTTTTCGGCTGAGAAGCGGTTGCAGAGCGGAGCCGTTCCTCCGGTCAAGACCGCTGAACCGAGCTGACATTGGCCGGATCTATGAGTTCACACCCTAGCCGCCGGTCCGACGCGGCCGGCGTGGAGCGGCGGCGCGCCGCCCAACTCCGACGGGCGACCCTGTCGCCGGCGCAAGTCCTCGCGGATCGGGGACGCGAACGCCTTGCGGCCAAAAGCGTCCGACAATCTTTCGGCGTCAACCTCTTCAGGCCGAGAATCTCGCTCGACCCATTCGAGAAAGTCGATTAATCAGAGAGATTAAGACATCCAGACCGACTCGACCTTCCCGAACGAATCAAACAATCGGGAGGATCGAAATGTCAAGATGCAGGCGAATGGTGGACATTGGCCGACGCCAATTCCTCCGCGGCGGCGCGCTCGCGTCGGCGGGCGCGGCCGCTGCGCTCGCAACATCCGGCCGCGCGACGGCCCAGCCCGCGGCGGCGCGCGTCGAATACCCGAGCAATCGGTTGGCCAACCTCTCCGATCTTGTCGAGAACGAGCCGTTCGACGTCGCCTATCCGGACGACGACGCGCCCGGCGTGCTGCTGAAGCTCGGCAGGAGCGTCGAAGGCGGCGTCGGACCGGACGGCGACATCGTCGGCTTCACCATCATCTGCCCGCATAAGGGCTACGCCATGGCGTACAGCGCGTCGGACCGCACGCTCAACTGCCCCGGGCATTTTTCCCGCTTCGATCCCGAGGCCGGCGGGCTGCAGATTTGGGGTCAGGCGACGCAGAACCTTCCGCAATACGCGCTCAGGGTCGACGCCGAGGGCGACATCTACGCCGAGGGCCTGGACGAGCTGCTCTACGGGCGTCTGAGCAACGTGCTCTAATCGGGATTTGAACAATGGCGTTTAAACGACAAGTCGATCGTCTTCCGATCATTCCCGCGGACGCGCGGAAGCACAACGTGACCTGCCACTACTGCATCGTCGGATGCGGCTACCACGCTTACACCTGGCCGGCGCATCGCCAAGGCGGGACGGCGCCGGATCAGAACGTCTTCGGCGTCGATCTCTCCGAGCAGCAGTTCGCCGAGACCGACGCCTGGTACGCGCCGTCGATGTACAACATCGTCAAGCAGGACGGGCGCGACGTCCATATCGTCATCAAGCCCGACGCGAATTGCGTGGTGAACTCCGGGCTCGGCTCGGTCCGCGGCGCGCGCATGGCGGAGATGAGCTATTCCGAGGCGATGGCGACCCAGTCGCAGCGGCTGACCGACCCGATGGTCTGGCGCCAGGGCATGAAGCTGCCCACGAGCTGGGAGGACGCGCTGGACCTGGTCGCCCGCGTCACCGTCGCGACGATCGAGGAATACGGCGAGGACGGCCTGGTCGTCTCCGCCTTCGATCACGGCGGCGCCGGCGGCGGCTACGAGAACACCTGGGGCACCGGCAAGCTCTATTTCGAGAGCATGAAGATCCGGAACATCCGCATCCACAACCGGCCGGCCTACAACTCGGAGGTGCATGCGACGCGCGACATGGGCGTCGGCGAGCTCAACAACTGCTACGAGGACGCGGAGCTGGCCGACACGATCATGGTCGTCGGCGCCAACCCGATCGAGACGCAGACGAACTACTTCCTCAATCATTGGATCCCGAACCTGAACGGCGCGTCGCTCGGCAAGAAGCGCGAGGAGCTGCCGGACGAGCCGCATGCGCCGGCGCGCATGGTGATCGTCGATCCGCGCCGCACGGTGACGGTCAACGCCTGCGAGGCGACGGCGGGCGCGGAGAACGTGCTGCATCTGTCGATCAACTCGGGCACGGATCTCGCGCTCTTCAACGCGATGCTCGCCCATATCGCCGAGCAGGGCTGGATCGACCGCGATTTCATCGACGCGTCGACCAGCGGCTTCGAGGCCGCGCTCGCCGCCAACGGCATGTCGCTCGACGAAGCGTCGTCGATCTGCGGCGTCTCGGCCGACGACATCGCGACGGCCTGCGCCTGGATCGCCGAGCCGAAGGAGGGCGGCGCGCGGCGACGGACGATGTTCCCCTACGAGAAGGGCCTGATCTGGGGCAACGACAACTACCGCACCAACGCCGCTCTGGTGCATCTGGCGCTGGCGACCGGCAATGTCGGCCGGCCGGGCGGCGGCTGCGTCCGGCTCGGCGGGCACCAGGAGGGCTACGCCCGGCCGCCCGAAGGCCATGTCGGCCGACCCGCCGCCTATGTCGACAAGCTGCTCATCGAGGGCGGCGGCGGCGTCCACCACGTCTGGGCATGCGATCACTACA
>CAZPTD010000462.1:0-3098 GCA_964588915.1 uncultured Neomegalonema sp.
GGAGCGCGCCGGCGCGCCGAGCTCCTGGAGCGCGATCGCCATCAGGCCCGCGGTCACCAGCTCGCCCGAGGAGACGACGGCGTCGTATTCGCGCGCGTCGTAGAGCTTGCCCGAGGCCTCGACGAGCGCGACCAGCCGGTTGGTCTCGCCCGCCATCGCCGAGACGACGACGGCGACGTCGTAGCCGCGCTCGATCTCCGCGGCGACCTTGCGGGCGGCGCTCCGGATGCGGTCGAGATCGCCGACGGAGGTGCCGCCGAACTTCATCACCAGGCGCGGTTTCCGCGGCGTCGCGGACGCGGGCTCGGCGGGCATGGTCGCTCCTCTCGACTGGCGCCGGCGCGAGGCGAAGGCGGTGCGGCCGGCGCGCCAGCGGGTCGGATACGCCAGCGGCGGGCGGAAATCCAGAGGAGCGGGCGCTCGGCGGCGCACGCTTCGTCGACGCGCCTTCCGCCTCGTCCCGAGGCCGGACGATCATCCGTCGCGTTCGGCCGCGGCGAAGCAGCTCCGGATCCACTCGATCACCGCCCGCGTGACCGCGTCCCGACGCAAATGAGGTTGGACCAGCAGCCAGGCCGGGCGCGTATAGGGCAACCGTGTCGCTTTGAACGCGGGGTCGCGCAGAAGATCGCCGCACATGAAGCGCGGCAAGACGGCGCCGCACCGGTTCGACCGAACGAGCTGCTTGAGCACCAGGTAGTTCTTCGTTCTGATGCGGGCGCGCGCCTTGAGACCGGCGCTTTGCAGGTATTGCGACTCCGGCATCGGATCGAGGTCTTCCGGATAGGCGCAGACGAGCATGTCGGCGACCGAACGCGCGCCGGCCGGCTCGAAGAAGTAGAGATCGATATCGGCCAGCTTCGAGACCGAAAAGTCGCCGCGCTCGGGCTTGGCCATGCGAATGGCGAGATCCGCCTCCCAGCGCGAGAAGCTCACATTTTCGGTCGACGCCAGCAGATCCAGCGACAGACCGGGATGGTCGACGAGAAACGCTGCGACGCGCGGCGCGAGAAGTTCGGCCGCCACCGAGTCCGTCGCGGCGACGCGTCGGCGCCCGGAGAGACCATGGGCTCCATGATTTGAATGGGTGATCCGCTCAGCCTGATCGGACATCGTTTCGATGAGGGCGATGATGTCTTCGCAGCGCGCCGTCGGCTTGCGCGCGCCGTCCGCCGCCTCGAAGAGGCGCGCGCCGAGATCGCTCTCCAATCGCGCCAGGCGGCGCGCGACCGTCGTCTCGTTGACGCGCAGGCGCGCCGCCGCCGCCGCGAACCCGCCGGTCTGATAGATCGCCCTGACGATGCGCAGATCATCCCAATTCATCGGTCCAGTGATGCGGAGCCGCCTGCAAAAACGCAACCGTCCATCGCGAAATCGCTGCATGACTGCAGCCGCCCGAGCGCATAGGAGGCGTCCGTAGAACGAAGCGCATCGTGCTCTTCGACGGCGGTTGCGGCGCAACGGACAGGCCGCAAACGAAAACGGAAAGTTCCTGTCATGCTTTCGATCAATGATCGCGCGCCTGATTTCACGGCTTCGACCACAATGGAGTCGATCCAATTCCATGAATGGATCGGAGACTCCTGGTGTATTCTCTTCTCTCATCCGAAAGACTTTACGCCGGTCTGCACGACCGAGCTGGGCGAGCTTGCGCGTCGAAAGCCCGAATTCGAGCGTCGCTCCTGCAAGATCATCGGGCTGAGCGCCGATCCGCTCGACCGTCACGCCGCCTGGTCCGCCGACATCGAGCAGATCACCGGGCAGTCGCCGAATTTCCCGATCATCGCCGACACCGAGCTGACCGTGTCGAAGCTCTACGGCATGCTGCCGGCGGACGCGCCGGCCAGGAACGGCGATCGCACCGCGGCGGACAACGCCACGGTGCGGGCCGTGTTCATCATCAGCCCGGACAAGACGATCCGTCTTGCGATCGCGTATCCGATGAGCACGGGTCGAAGCTTCGACGAGATCCTGCGCGCGCTCGACTCGCTTCAACTGACGGCGCGGGCCAAGGTCGCGACGCCGGCGGACTGGCGGCAGGGCGAGGACGTGATCATCCTGCCCAGCTTGAGCGACAAGGACGCTCGCGACCTGTTTCCCTCGGGGTGGCGGGCGCCGAAGCCCTATATGCGCGTGGTCTCGCATCCTGACTGACGTCGCGTCGGGCGCGCGCCTTCCCGAGCGGGAACGCGCGCGCCGCTCGGGAGTCCGCACGCCGCCCGTCGCCGACGGCGCGCATGCGGACGTCTCGCATCGGTGAGAGTAAATCCAATGACGACCCTGCTCGAGATCTTTCTTGTAGGGGCGATCGCCACCGCGATCGCCGATTTGTGGCGGCAGGCGCTCAAAAGCGTCGTCGGTCTTCCCACGACGAATTGGGGCCTCGTCGGACGTTGGGTCGCTGGTTTTCGCAGCGCCGAGTTTCACCGCCCGGCGATCGCCGGCGACCCGGCGGTGGCGGGCGAAGCGGCGATCGGCTGGGCGTTTCACTATGTCGTCGGCGTGATCTACGCCGCGATTTTCATCGCTCTGCTCGACGTTCTCGGCCGGCCGCTCGACGTGATCGGGGCGCTCGTTTTCGGCCTCGCGACCTTGGCGGGGCCATGGCTCGTTCTGAAGCCCGCGCTGGGGCTCGGTCTTTTCGCCCGGCGCGCGGCGAAGCCGTGGCGTGACTTCGTCGTCACCGTCACCACCCATCTCGCCTTCGGATTGGGCCTCTACGCGGGCGCGCGCGTCGCGCTGGCGATCGGTTAGCCGCCGCCTGACGCGCATGTCCGACCGGCGGCTCTCGCTCAGTCGTCGCGGCGATCGATCCAGGGCAGCGGCGCGACCGGGATCTCGTCCTCGATCAGGTCCTCGACCTCCTTCGGCGTCGCGTCGCCGTAGATCGCCCGCTCCTCGGCCTCGCCCTCGTGGATCCGCCGCGCCTCGGCCGCGAACGCGTCGCCAACATTCTCCGCCGTCGCCTCGACATGCGCCCGGAGCGCCCGCAGCCGCTCCTCGATCAGGCGCCGGCGGAGCTCGGCCGTGGGCGCGGACGCGGACGCAGGCGCCGGGCGCGCCGGCGTCGGCGTCCGGGCCGGCGCGGCGGCGGCCGG
>CAZPTD010000463.1:0-3084 GCA_964588915.1 uncultured Neomegalonema sp.
GCCGCCCGCGCGGCGTCGTCGCCGGGCGGCGCCGCGAAGAGGATATGCGCGGCCTCGTACAATGTCGGCGCGCGGAACCGCTCCGGCGCGGCGTCGTAGGCGGCGCGGATCTCGGCCTCGGTCGGCGGCGTCGGCGCCAGGGCGGCTTCGAGAAGGCCGCGAATGAGCGCCTCCTCGTCATCCTCGCGCCGCCCGTCTCCGAGATCGCGCGGCGCCGCCTCGACGCCGCGCCGCTCGGCCTCCTCCAACAGCAGCGCCCGCACCGTCAGGGCGCGCGCCGCCTTGCGCCAGGCCCAGCCCGGCTTGGTCCGCGGCGCGTCGTGATTTTGCGCCTCGGCCGCGATCGCCGCCTGCGGGATGCGGCGACCGTTGACGACGACGTCGGGAAAGAACGGCTTCGTCATCGCGCTCACTCGGCCGGAGAGGCGCGCCGCGCGGCGGCGGCGGAGGTCTGCGCCGCCCTGTTCGGAACCGCGCCTGTCGCCCGCGCCGGCAGAGGCCGGCGGCGGCGCGAGCGCACGATCTGGTAGCCCGGCCGGAAAAGAAAGCGCACCGGCGCGGACAGCATGTGGACGAGCCGCGTGAACGGAAACAGCACGAAGATCGTCAGACCGAGAAAGAGATGCAGCTTGAAGAGCGGATGGACGTCCGCGATGTAGCTCGCCGCGGCCGAATCGAAGGTGAAGATCCCGAGCGACCAGGCCATGAATTTCGTCATCTCGTGGCCGTCCAGATGCTGGAGCGAGACGAAGATCGTGCCGAGCCCGATCACGAGCTGCGCGAGCAGAAGCGCGAGGATCGCGAGGTCGGCGAAGGACGACGTCGCCCGGATCCGCGGATCGACCAACCGGCGATGCAGGAGCAGGATCCCGCCGACGAGCGCCATCGCGCCGGCGACGCCGCCGGCGACGATCGCCAGCAGCTGCTTGTCGCCATGGCTGATCCCGAGCGCGTCGAACACCTCGATCGGCGTCAGCAGCCCGACGAGATGGCCGAAGAAGACGATGAGCACGCCGACATGAAAGAGGATCGAGCCGACCCGAAGCTGGCGCCGACGCAGGAGCTGGCTGGAGCCCGACTTCCAGGTGAAAGGGTCGCGCTCGTAGCGGGCGATCGAGCCGATGATCAGCACCGTCAGGGCGATATAGGGATACACGCCGAAGATTACGTTATGCATGGGGTTCTCCATCGACAGAGAGCTGGCGGGCCGGCGCGTCCATGCGCGCCAGCAGCTCGCGGCTCGCCGGACAGCCGGCGCTCGGATCCGGGCCGAAGCGCACCTCGGCCTCCTCCCAAACCGCGTCGAGCGCTTCGAGATCGTCCGGGTCCGCCTCCTCCTCGGCCATGACGCTCGCCACCGCGTCGGCCGCGGGCCGAACGCCGGCGAGATCGACGAGGAGGGCGAACACGGCGGCGTAGGCCGACTGCCGGCGCCCAAGACGGACGCCCAGCGCCTCCAGAATGTGGCCGGCGTCGGCGAGCGTCGCGCGCGCCTCCGCCTCGCGCCGCGTCGAAAGAAACTCGAGCAGCGTCGGCAGATGATCCGGCAGCTCCGAGCCCGACGGCTCGAACCCGGCGGCCCGGTAGGTCTCCAGAAGATCGATCATCGCGCCGCCGCGGTCGCGGCTTTCGCCATGGACATGCTCGAACAGGCTGAGAGAGAGCGTGCGCGAGCGGTCGAAGAGCGCGACGTAGCGTTCCTCGAGATCGTAGAGGTCCGAGCTCTCGATCTCGGCGAGCAACGGCTCCAGCGACCGGCGGGCGGCCCCGGCGCGGCGCGGCGCGCCCTCGAGCGTCTCTCGGATCGCGCCGATCGCGTCTCGCAGCTCGGCGGTCGGATAGCTCAAGAGGAGCGAGCAGGCTTTAAGGCTGCGCAGCATCAGAAGACCTCCGTCGGGCTCGGATATTTCTTGGGTTTCGGCGCGAAGAGCGAGCCGCCGGAGACGCCGGTGGAGCAGCCGGTGCCGTCGGTGAAGCCGCAGCCGCCGCGCAGATCGTAGGCGTCCTCGACGACCTCGCGATGCGTCGTCGGGATGACGAAACGGTCCTCGTAGTCGGCCAGCGCCATCACCTTGTACATCGCTTCGATGTCGAGCGGCTCGAGGCCGACGCGCTGGGCGACGCCCTCGTCGATGACGCCGTCGACCGTCTTGGCGCGCATGAAGGCGCGCATCGCCAGCATCCGCTCGAGCGCGAGCGCGACCGGCGCCTCGTCGCCGGCGGTCAGCATGTTGGCGAGGTAGCGAAGCTGAATCCGCAGGTTGCTCACGTCCGGCATCGCGCCGTCATGGCCGATCAGGCCCGCTTCGGCCGCGTTCTGAATCGGGCTCAGCGGCGGCACGTACCAGACCATCGGCAAGGTGCGGTATTCGGGATGGAGCGGGAAGGCGACCTTCCAGTCCATCGCCATCTTCCACACCGGCGAGCGCTGCGCCGCCTCGATCCAATCCTCGGGCACGCCGTCGGCCAAGGCGAGCTCCTGGACCACCGGATCATGCGGATCGAGGAACAGCTCGCATTGCGCCGCGTAGAGATCCTTCTCCGACTGGACGGCGGCGGCGTCCTCGATCGCGTCGGCGTCGTAGAGCATCACGCCGAGATAGCGAATGCGCCCGACGCAGGTCTCCGAGCAGACGGTCGGCTGGCCGGACTCGATCCGCGGATAGCAGAAGGTGCATTTCTCGGATTTGCCGGTCGACCAGTTGTAATAGACCTTCTTATACGGGCAGCCGGAGACGCACATCCGCCAGCCGCGGCACTTCTCCTGGTCGATGAGAACGACGCCGTCCTCCTCGCGCTTGTAGATCGCGCCCGAGGGACAGGAGGCGACGCAGGTCGGATTGAGGCAATGCTCGCACAGCCGCGGCAAGTACATCATGAAGGTGTTTTCGTACTGGCCGTAGATCTCCTTCTGCACGCCCTCGAAGTTGTAGTCTTGCGAGCGCTTGGAGAACGCGCCGCCGAGGATCTCCTCCCAATTCGGGCCGCCTTCGATCTTCTCGATCCGCTCGCCGGAGATCTTCGATCGCGGTCGCGCGGTCGGGAAATGCGCCATCTCCGGCGCCGACTGGAGATGGTCGTAGT
>CAZPTD010000464.1:0-3076 GCA_964588915.1 uncultured Neomegalonema sp.
CTCGAGCCGACGACCAAGCTGGAGCAAGGCGGCTCCGAATGGTTCGAATGCGCTTATAGTCTGATCGGTTCTGATGGAGCCAACCTCGCCCTTGTCGTCCCGGCCAAGCGCGAAGCGCGCAGAGCCGGGATCCAGGGCCAAGGGGCCGAGCGTGCGGCGAACCGGCCCTGGATCCCGGATAAGCCTGCGTCATCCCGGGATGACGGCGTCATCGGCGTTGCAGATCCTGCTCCAAAGGATACTTGAATCAACGAGTTGCCAGTATGGTTGGGGCGTCGAAAGACGCACCGACGCCTGCGGGTCGATGTGGCGGATCTCGAAACCGCCGCATTGGCGCCGGCGCCGATCCGACGCGCCGGCGTCGATACGCAAAGGCGGCGCGCCTCGAGGGGGTGGGAATGACGCGACCTGCGGAGCAAGATGCGGAAATCGGCGCTCGGGCGGATCGGCCGCGATGGTCGAGCTGCGCCTTCAGCGTCGCGGTCACCGGCGCGATCATCTTCGTCTATATGTACGTCCTCAACCTCATCCTCGCCGATAACGGGATCCGCGTGCGGCCGCTTGCCGAAGCCGCGTTCACGATCCTGCTGTACTTCGCCGTCGCGCCGTTCTTCGCCTTCATCGCCATGCGCGCCGGCATCCTGCGGCAGGTGAAGCGCTTGATCATGTTCGTCTTCATGGGCTTCATGCCGATCGTCTTCATCGGCACGTTGCTCTACGCGCTCGTGCCGGGCGTCGAGCCGGCGGTCGCCTATGGCGAGGGCCCGGACGCGGAAGCGACCGCCTGGGCGGAAACCTTGTCGCTCAGGGTTCTGAAGGCGTTTCCGGCCGTCCTCGCCGCGCCGATCCTCTTCGTCGCATTCGTCCGCGTCCACGAGTCGCGCCTGCGCGCGCGCCGGCGATGACGACGGCGGTCGACGTAGACGAACCCGATCCGGCCGCGCTGCGCGCAGAGCTGCGCCGCCGCTGGCTCGCGAACGTGCCGGGCGCCACCGCGTTCTACGTCAATTTCGCCATCACCTCGATGATGCTGCTGATCGTCGCCGGCGTGCATTTCCGCGCCGCGCTCGTCTTCGCCGGCGTCGCGATCGGCGCGTGCCTCGTCTATCGGCTGCTCGCGCTCGGCTTCGAGCTCCTGCGCGACGAGCCGCCGACGGACCGCGTCATCATCGCCTTCGAATGCGCGCCGGCCATCGCGTGGGCGTTGGCCTCGACCTGGCTCGCCGAATCGCAGCTCCCGCCGCTCTTCGAAGGCGAGGCCCTGCCCGATCCGCCCGGCCCCGGCGTCCAGGAGCGTTTCTCGACCTCGGACATCGCGTTGCTGACGGCGACCTGGGGCGGCGCGATGATCGCCACCGCGATGTATGACGGCTCGCGCCTCCAGGCGATCGTCATTGCGCGCGTCGGCTCGCTCGTGATCGTCGCGGTCTTCATCTATCTGCGCAGCATCGATTCGGTCTTCGCTCTGATCGCGGCCGCCGTCTTCATGGCCGGCCTCGCCTGCGGCGTCGGCTATCTGAGCAACCTGCGCGCAACGGCGGAGACGCGCCTGCGCATGCAGCTCGAGGACGCGCGCCGGCGCACCCAGGCGGAGTATGCGCGGCGCCAGGCGATCATCCGATCGGTCGGCCATGACCTGCGCCAGCCGCTCAGCGCGCTCCGCATGCTGCTCGAGCCGGCGCGTCGGCGCCTCGGCGCGGAGGATCCGCTCTATGTCGCGACGCGCAGCGGCGTCCTCGCGGCGCACGAGCTCCTCGACAGCATCGAGCAGATGGCCTGGCTCTCGGACGGACGCGACGAACCCCAACCGGTCGACGTCAGCCTCGACCGGCTGTTCCGCGAGGTTCGCTCCGAGCTCGACGCGAAGGCGGCGCACGCGTCTGTCAGGATCGCGCCGACGCGCGCGCGCGTCTTCACCGATCCGATCATCTTGCGCCGCATCCTGCGCAATCTGCTCGAGAACGCGCTCAAATACAGCGATCGGGACGTGCTGATGGGCGTGCGCCGCCGCCGCGCGCCGTCGGGCGCGCCGAGCCTCGAGATCTGGGTCGTCGATCGCGGCCCGGGCGTGCCCGCGGAAGAGATCGAGCGCCTGTTCGAGGAGTTCGCGCGCGGCGCCAGCGCCGACGTCGACGGCCTCGGCGTCGGTTTGGCGGTGGTGAAGGATCTCGCGCGATCGCTCGGCGCGACGCCGGTCGTCCGCTCGCGGCTCGGAAAAGGCTCGATCTTCGGCGTCCGCTTCGGCCCGGAGGCGCTCGGCGCGGGCGCGCCCGGCGCGATCCCCTAAGCAGGGGGTGTCCGGCGGCGCGGGTCCTGCGCTAGAAACAGGGTCGCGGATCCGGAGATCTCGAATGCGAATGAAATCGCTCTTTCGCGCTGTCGCGGCGCTCCTGATCGGCGGAGCGGCCTTCGGCGCGACGCTGTCGGCGCAGACCCGCGCGCCGGATCAGATCGGCGGCAGCGCGCATTTCGGCTGCGGCAGCGGCGATCTCCGTCTCCTCGGGGCCGACGGCGTCGAGCTTGTGATTCCTTTCGGCGGAACGGGCGAGGCGCGGATCGCCGGAGGGCGCGTCCTTTGGCGCTGCGGCGACGAGCCGGGAGAGGGAACCTGCCCGATCGCGGCGACGCGCGTGCGCGTCATCCGCAGCGAACTCAGAAGTTTCGAGCTGCAATGTCTTTCGTGACGCCGGAGGCGGCGCGTCAGGCCTTGAACGGCGCCATGCCGGATTTGGCGAGCTTGTCGACGCGCTCGTTCTCGTCATGGCCGGCGTGGCCCTTGACCCATTCCCAGCTGACGCGGTGAGGGGCGGCGGCGGCGTCGAGGCGGCGCCAGAGATCCTCGTTCTTCACCGGCTTCTTGTCCGCCGTCTTCCAGCCGCGCGCCTTCCAGGCGTGGATCCATTTGGTCACGCCGTCCTTCACGTAGGCCGAGTCGGTGACGACGGTCAGCTCGGAGGGCCGCGTCAGCGCCTCGAGCGCCTCGGCCGCGGCGGTGAGCTCCATGCGGTTGTTGGTGGTCTCCGCCGCGCCGCCCGCCAGCTCGCGTTCGCGCACGACCGCTTCGCCGGCGCGCGCC
>CAZPTD010000465.1:0-3059 GCA_964588915.1 uncultured Neomegalonema sp.
CGACATAGCCGACCTCGGTGAATTTGGCCGCCGCGACCTTGAGGAACGGCGCCTTGGCGAGCTCGGCGAGCCGCCGCGCGATCTCGGTCTTGCCGACGCCGGTCGGTCCGATCATCAGGATGTTCTTCGGATAGACCTCCTCGCGGATCTCCGGGTCGAGCTGGCGCCGGCGCCAGCGCTCGCGCAGCGCCACGGCGACGGCGCGCTTGGCCTCGTCCTGGCCGACAACGAAGCGGTCGAGCTCCGAGACGATCTCGCGCGGCGTAAAATCGGTCATCAATCAGGTCTCCGGCGTCGGTTCTTCGTTTTCGACGCGTTCAATGGTGAGCTGTTCGTTGGTGTAGACGCAAATGTCGGCGGCGATCTTCATCGCTCTGCGCGCGATGTCCTCGGCGGCGAGATCGAAGGGCGCGAGCGCCCGCGCCGCCGCGAGCGCGAAGGCGCCGCCCGAGCCGATCGCGGAGAGCCCGTCCTCGGGCTCGAGCACGTCGCCGGCGCCCGAAAGCGTGAGGAGATGCCGCGAATCGGCGACGATCAGCATCGCCTCCAGTCGGCGCAGATAGCGGTCCGTGCGCCAGTCCTTGGCGAGCTCCACCGCGGCGCGGGCGAGCTGGCCTGGATGGGCCTCGAGCTTGGCCTCGAGCCGCTCGAAAAGCGTGAAGGCGTCGGCGGTGGCGCCGGCGAAGCCCGCGATCACGCGATGGCCGGTCGCGCCGATCGTCCGCACCTTGCGCGCCGTCGCCTTGATGACGGTCGGGCCGAGGCTCACCTGACCGTCGCCGGCGATCACCGTCTCGGCGCCGCGCCGGACCGCCAGGATCGTCGTCCCGCGCCAGCCCGGCGACGGCGTATTCTCAGCTTCTCGGATCATACGTCCTCCTCATGGGCGCCCATATAAGAGCCGAAGACGCTCATTCGAAGCCCGCTTTCCTTATTCCACCGCCCGCGCCTATAAGGCGGGCGGCAATTGGGGATCGAGATGCGCAAATCGACCATCGAGCGGAAGACGACCGAGACCGAGATTTCGGTCGCGCTCGCCTTGGACGGAACCGGCCGCTACGACGTCAAGACCGGCGTCGGGTTTTTCGACCATATGCTCGAGCAGCTGGCGCGCCATGCGCTCTTCGATCTCGAGATTCGCGCCAAGGGCGATCTGCATATCGACGATCATCACACCGTCGAGGATGTCGGCATCGCGCTCGGCCGGGCCTTGGCGGAGGCCTATGGCGACGGGACGGGCCTGCGCCGCTACGGCTCTTGTCTGCTGCCGATGGACGACGCGCTGACGCGGGCGGCGCTCGACGTCTCGAAGCGGCCGTATCTCGTCTGGAAGGTCGCGTTTCCGCAGGCGAAGATCGGTTCGTTCGATGTCGAGCTCGTGCGCGAGTTCTTCCAAGCCTTCGCGATGAACGGCGGCCTGACCTTGCATGTCGAGACGCTCTACGGATTGAACGCCCACCACATCGCCGAGAGCTGCTTCAAGGCGACGGCGCGGGCGCTGCGCGAGGCGGTCGAGATCGATCCGCGGCGCGCCGACGCGTCGCCCTCGACGAAGGGGGTGCTCGGATGAGCGACGTCACGGTGATCGTCGACTATGACAGCGGCAATCTCCACTCCGCCGAGAAGGCGTTCGCCCGCGCCGCGTCGATCGTCGGCGGATCGGTCGCGGTCAGCGCCGACCCGGACGCCGTGCGCCGCGCCGATCGCGTCGTGCTGCCCGGCGTCGGCGCGTTCGGCGACTGCGCGGCCGGTCTGCATGCGGCGCACGGGCTCTGGGAGGCGGTCGAGGAGCGCGTGCTCCGCGACGGGCGGCCGTTCTTCGGGATCTGCGTCGGCATGCAGCTGATGGCGACGCGCGGGCTCGAACGCGGCGTTCATGACGGCTTCGGCTGGATCCCGGGCGAGGTGGTCGAGATCGCGCGCGCCGGGCCCGCGTTCAAGATCCCGCATATGGGCTGGAACCGGCTCGAGATCGACAGCGATCATCCGGTGCTGGCGCCGCTGCCCGACGGCGCGCACGCCTATTTCGTGCACAGCTTTCATCTGCGCCCGGAGGATCCGACGCGCATCCTCGCGCATGTCGCGCATGGCGTTCCCTTCGCCGCCGTCGTCGGCCGCGACAATCTGATCGGGACGCAGTTCCATCCGGAGAAGAGCCAGGAGGTCGGCCAGACCCTGATTCGCGCGTTCCTGGAGTGGCGGCCGTGATCCTCTATCCGGCGATCGATCTTCGCAACGGCGACTGCGTGCGCTTGCTGCGGGGGCAGATGGACAAGGTCACGGTGTTCTATTCCGAGCCGACCGTTCCTGCGCGCAAATTCGTCGAGGCCGGGGCCGAATGGCTGCATATCGTCGATCTCGACGGCGCCTTCGACGGCGAGCCGCGCAACGGCGAGGCGGTCGGCGCGATTCTCGCGGTCGCCGACGCGGCCGGCGCGCGCGTCGAGCTTGGCGGCGGCGTCCGATCGATGCCGGTGCTCGAAGGTTGGCTCGACCGCGGCGTCGCGCGGGTGATCCTCGGCACGGCGGCGGTCCGCGACGCCGCATTCGTTCGCGAAGCCTGTCGGGCGCATCCGGGCCGCGTCGCCGTCGGCGTCGACGCCCGCGCCGGCAAGGTCGCCATCGAGGGCTGGGCCGAGACGACGGATCTGACGGCGATCGAACTCGCCAGGCGCTTCGAGGACGCCGGCGTCGCGGCCGTCATCTACACCGACATCGCCCGCGACGGCGCGATGCTCGGGCCCAACATCGAGGAGACCGCGGCGCTGGCGCGCGCGACGCGGATTCCGGTGATCGCCTCCGGCGGCGTCTCGTCGCTCGACGATCTCAGGCGCCTGCGGGATTGCGGCGCGCCCTTGGACGGCGCCATCACGGGCCGCGCGCTCTATGACGGCCGCATCGACGTCGCCGAAGCGATCGCGCTCTTGAAGGAGGAGGCGCCCTGATGCTCGCCGTGCGCGTGATCCCGTGCCTCGACGTCAAGGACGGCCGCGTCGTCAAGGGCGTGAACTTCGTCGATCTGCGCGACGCCGGCGATCCGGTCGAGGCGGCGCGCGCCT
>CAZPTD010000466.1:0-3051 GCA_964588915.1 uncultured Neomegalonema sp.
CTCCGACATCGATCTCATCGAGGTGAACGAGGCGTTCAGCTCGGTGGTGCTGCGCTTCCTGCAGGCCTTCGACGCCGACCCGGCCAAGGTCAACGTCAATGGCGGCGCCATCGCGATGGGCCATCCCTTGGGCGCGACCGGCGCGATGATCCTCGGCACGCTGCTCGACGAGATGGAGCGTCAGGACAGGGAGACCGGCCTCGCCACCCTCTGCGTCGCCTCCGGCATGGGCGCGGCGACGATCATCGAACGCGTGTGAGGCGGCCGTTGGCGCGGCGAACGCATCAGGCCGCGGCCGAATTCGTCGGCCGTGGCCTAGCCGTCCGGCAGCTTGCCGTCCTTCGAGAGGAGGACGGCGATCGGGCGGCCGCCCGGAAACTTGGCGCAGACCGAGACCAGGATGACGGTGATCGGGATCGCCAGGAACATGCCCACAGGGCCCCAGAGCAGGCCCCAAAGCACCAGCGCGACGAGGATGACGAAGGAGCTGAGGTTGAGCGAGTCGCCCATCACGCGCGGCAGCACGATCTCGCCGGCGACGAACTGCGTCGCGGCGAGGCAGGCCGCGAGACCGAGCAGCGCCAAGGGATCGCTGAGCGTGATCAAGGCGTAGAGGAACGGCAGAAGCACCGCCAGGATCGAGCCGATCGTCGGAATGAAGTTGAGGATGAAGGCGACGAAGCCCCAAAACGCCGCGCCGGCGACCTCGAAATAGCTACAAAACCCGTAGGTGGCGAGGCCGACCGACAAGCTGATGAAGAACATCAGCCGAAGATAGGTCCGCGCCTCGCGGGCGATGTCGCTCAGCATGTTGCTGAAGCGGCGGCGACGGTGATCGTCCTTGATCAGAGCCCGCAGCTTGGCGGCGAAGAAGCGCTCGTCGATCAGCAGGAACATCACGTAGAGGATGATGAGCGTGATGTCGCTCGCCAGGCCGCGGATGAAGTCGATCGCTCGCGCCGGCAGCTGGTTCAAGAGCAGCTGGCCGCGGAGCCATTCGCCGTCGAGGAGCTGCGGCAGTCCGATGCTCTCGAGCCAACCGCGCAGCTGCGCCAGAATCTGGCTGTCCTCGAAATTGAGATCGCCGCCGAGCGCCGCGGCGTTCTCCGCGACGATCTGGCCGGAGAAGAAGATCACGCCGGACACGAAGACGATGGCGATGAGCTTCGCGAGAACGATCGGGAAGCGCCTGGCGTCGGCCGGTCCGGCGATGCCGTTGGCGACGCCGTTGATCAGGAACCAGAACAGCACCGCGATCGCGATCGGGACGAGCAGCTCGCGCCCGAAATAGAGCCCGATCAGCGCGACGAGCGCGACGAGCAGGTTCATCGTGTGGCGCGCTTGGCGGATCACGCTGCGCACCGCGACGCGGTTGTCGTCGCGCGGCGCCGTCGGCGGCGGCCCGTCGTCGTCGGTTCGAGACGCCGTCTGCTCTTCGGTCGAGGTCGACATCGCCGGCTTCGCCTCCTTGATCGGATCGTATCGAGGCGAGTCGGGGCGCCGACCCGCCGCATGAGGATTGGTTACGCGACAATCGCGCCGAGAAGAAGCGGCGCCGTCCGAGCGGGCGGCGCCGCGGCGAACGCCGATGGAGAATCAGGATGAATGAAGAGTTCAACTACGCGCTCGACGCCGACGGCGTCGCCACGATCACCTGGGACGTCGGCCCGTCGAAGTCGATGAACGTCCTCACCGAGGAGGGCCTGCGCGACCTCAATCGCCATGTCGACGCGGCGCTCGCGGACGACGCGGTCAAGGGCGTGATCCTCGCCTCGGCCAAGCCCGACTTCGCCGCCGGCATGGATCTCAACTTCATGGCCCGGCTGCGGCGCGAGGCGGAGGAGTCGGGCGAGGAGCCGTCGAAGTTCCTGTTCGAGTTCATCTCCCAGCTCCATTACGTGCTCCGCAAGATCGAGCGCCTCGGCAAGGATCCGAAGACGGCCAAGGGCGGCAAGCCGGTCGCCGTGGTCACGCCCGGCACCGCGCTCGGCATCGGCTACGAGATCATGCTCGCCGGCCATCGCCGCTTCGCCGCCGACAACCCGAAGGCGAAGATCGGTCTGCCGGAGATCATGGTCGGCATCTTTCCGGGCGGCGGCGGCACGACGCGGCTCCTGCGCATGCTCGGGCTGATGGGCGCGGCGCCCTATCTTCTCGAAGGCAAGCTCCTCGATCCGCAGAAGGCGAAGGCGGCCGGCCTCGTCGACGAGGTCGTCCCGGCGGACCAGCTCATGGCGCGGGCGAAGGAGTGGGTCCTGTCCGTCAAGGAGCCGGACTTCACCAAGCCCTGGGATCAGAAGGGCTACAAGCTGCCCGGCGGCGGCCCCTATCATCCGGCGGGCTTCCAGACCTTCCTCGGCGGCGTGACGATGGCCCATGGCAAGAGCCAAGGCGCCTTCCCGGCGGTCAAGGCGATGCTCTCGGCCGCCTATGAAGGCGCGATGGTCGATTTCGACAACGCCATCAAGATCGAGACGCGCTGGTTCGTGAACGTCATCATGAACCCGAGCTCGGCGGCGATGATCCGCACGCTCTTCGTGAACAAGCAGGCGATCGACAAGGGCGCGCGCCGGCCGGCGAACCTTCCCGATCTTTCGGTGAAGAAGCTCGGCGTTCTCGGGGCCGGCATGATGGGCGCCGGCGTCGCCTATGTCGCGCTCGACGCCGGGATCGAGGTCGTCCTCGTCGACCGCGATCAGGCCTCGGCCGACAAGGGGCGGGCGAGCGTCGAGGCGCTGCTCGACGACAGCGTCAAGAAGCGCCGGATCGACGCCGCGGCGAAGGAGGCGACGCTCGCCGGGCTCGTCGCCACGCCGGACTACGACGCGCTCGAGGGCTGCGACCTCGTCGTCGAGGCGGTGTTCGAGGATCCGCGCGTCAAGGCGCAGGTCACCGAGCAGGCCGAGGCGCGGCTCGGGCCGGACGCGATCTTCGCCAGCAACACCTCGACCTTGCCGATCAGCGAGCTGGCCAAGGCGAGCGCGCGGCCGGAGAATTTCATCGGCATCCATTTCTTCTCGCCCGTTCACAAGATGATGCTGGTCGAGATCA
>CAZPTD010000467.1:0-3034 GCA_964588915.1 uncultured Neomegalonema sp.
TGGTGGTGGTCTTGCCCTCGCCCGCCGGCGTCGGGTTGATCGCCGTCACCAGGATCAGCTTGCCGTCCGGCCGGTCCTCGAGGCTGGCGATGTAGCTCTCGGAGAGCTTGGCCTTGTCATGGCCGAAGGGCAGGAGCGCGTCGCTCGGCACGTCCAATCGGGCGCCGATTTCCTGGATCGGCTTCTTGTTCGCTTTGCGGGCGATCTCGATATCGGTCGGCATGCGTCCTCTTCCTTCGACGAGCGTGGGCGCGGCCGCGGCGGGTCTCTCGGCGGCGGCTCGATGGTCGCAGCTTTACGTCAGAGGACGCGCCGTCTCCAGCCGCGGACGACGGCTTGCGGCGCGGAAACGACGCGGCGCGCGCGGCGCGTCGATCCGAGGCGGCCGCGCGTCGCCCGACGGCGGACGGCTATTCGTTCACGCCGATGATGCAGTCGATCTTCATGCACTCGACGAGCCCGGCGCGCATCTCCGGCGTGTACTCGCCCGGCAGGCCCGGATCGAAGCCCTGGCTCTCCATCGAGAGCTGGAACTGCTGCAGGATCGAGGAATCGAGCGCGAAGGCGCGCTCATAGGACTCGAGCGCCAGCGCGTCGGCGCCGGAGAGGTCGTCCATCGCGCCGAGATAGACATAAGGCCACGCCGCCGACGGATCGAGATCGGTCACGGTGTAGAAGTCCGCCCGCGCCTCGGTGTCGCGATCGGCGCGGAAGTAGAAGACGCCGCGGTTGTAGATCAGCACCGGATCGTTCGGCGTGAGCTCGATCGCGGCGTTGTGGTCCTCTTCAGCCGCCGGGATGTCGCCGAGCTTCTCGCGGACGACCGCGCGGGCGGCGTAGGCCTCCGCGAAGCTCGGATTGAGCTCGATGGCGACCGAATAGGCCGCCTCCGCGTCGACGAAATCGTCGATCCGCTGATAGGCGCCGCCGGCGCGGAACGCCGCCGCCGTGCGGCTCTCGATCGGCATCTCGAGATTGTCCGCGACGATCCGGCAGGCGTCGCCGACGTCCCGCGGCGGCTGCGTGAGATCGAGGCAGAGCTCAGCGGCCTCCTCGCTGGAGAGCTGCGCCCGGGCCGCAGGCGCCGGCAGAACGAGGAGCGCGCCGAGCAGTGAAGCCAGGGCGGCGCGGCGAACGCGCGCCAGCGCGCGGAGGATCGAGCGGCTCATCGGCGGCCTTCCTTTGTCTTCGCGTCGCGCCGCGGCCGCGGCGCCTCCATATCGCGACCGCTTCATAAGCGGCTCGCGCCGGAGACGAAAGGCGCCAATCAAAGAAGCGTCGAAACTCTTCCGCTTCTGTCGCGATCGACGGTCTCAGGGAAAGGCGACGCCGGCGAGGATCGCCGCGTACATGCAGCCCGAGCCGGCGAGCACGAACACGTGCCAGATCGCGTTGTGATAGGGCAGCTTCGGCGAGAGATGAAAGAAGACGCCGATGGTGTAGCAGGCGCCGCCGACGATGATCAGCGTCAGCGCGTCGCTCGGCAGCTCGATCGGCCCGAGCGCGAAGAGCAGGATCCAGCCCTGGAACAGGTAGAGCGCGACGGCGATCTTCTCGATTCGGTCCGGCGCGAACAGCTTCAGCGGCACGCCGATCGCCGCGATCGTCCAGACGGCGGTCAGGAGCGCCACGCCCCAGTCGCCGCCGATGCTGGTCACCGCGAACGGCGTATAGGTGCCGGCGATCTTGATGAAGATCGCTGCATGGTCGAGGCGGCGAAGCCGCATCTTCCAGGACGGCCGATTGACGAAGTGGTAGAGCGCCGAGGTCGCGAAGACGATGATGAGGCCGGCGCCGTAGACGGCGATGCTCGCGATCGTCGCCGCGTCGTTGTAGATCGCCGAGAGCGTGATCAGCGCGCTGACGCCGGCGATGCTGAAGAACACGCTGAAGAGCTGGACGATCGCGTCGACCAGGCGCTCGCGGTCGGTGTATTCCGGAAACACGGTCGGCGTCGCCGCGGAGCGAGCCGGCGTCGGCTGCGGCCCGTCGAAGGCCGGGCCCGCCTCCTGAGGACCGCTCAACGCGGCCTCGAGGAGAGAGCCGACGCGCTTGCGCATCGAAGGTCGATCGCTTTCCGTCTCATCCGTCATCCGCGCGTCTCCGGGCGCCTGCACTCACTCGCCGCGGCGCATCGCCGCAGTCTTCGACTCAACTCCAACTCCGATACATTCACAAACAATGAATCGCCGGCGAATCTCGCACCCGCGAAGGCCGCCGCCCCGGCGACAACGCGCCCGCACAAAAGAGCGTCGCCCCCGATTTCGGCGCAGACCGCCGCGCCGACCCGACACCATACCGGGCCTTAATAGTCGGGTGAGAAGCAGCCGATTTCAAGGCGCTAGGCCGCGCCCCCTTCATGCCTCGCGGGCCCTCGTCGGCGGATCGTCGGGCGCGTCGGCGATCGTCTGATCGGTTCCGATGGAGCCGACCTCGCCCGTGTCGTCCCGGCCAAGCGCGAAGCGCGCAGAGCCGGGATCCAGGGCCAAGGGGCCGAGCGTGCGGCGAACCGGCCCTGGATCCCGGATAAGCCTGCGGCTTTCCGGGATGACGGCGTCATCGGCGTCGCGTCCACCTAGACAGATCCCGCTCTAGCAGGCGGCTGTCATTCCGCACGCGGCGCAGCGACGTGTCGGTGCGCCGCAGATGCGGAATCCGGAGCCGTCGCGGCGCCTTCGGATCCCGTGTTCGCGCAGGGAAACGCCTCCGGCGCACGAGAGAGCCGCGACGCCACGCGCCGGGGCATGATGCGAGGCGCTCGGAAATCCGTCCGGGAGCCGGATTTCAGCGAATCGCGGGCGGCGCGGTTCGGCTCTGGATCCCGGATCGACGCTGGCGCGTCGTCCGGGATGACGACGCCTCTGTCGCTGCCGCCTGATCATGACGGCCTCTGAATCGTGTCGAATTGGAGCGGACGCCTATCGTCTGATCGGTTCCGATGGAGCCGACCTCGCCCTTGTCGTCCCGGCCAAGCGCGAAGCGCGCAGAGCCGGGATCCAGGGCCAACCGGCCAAGCGCGAAGCGCGCAGAGCCG
>CAZPTD010000468.1:0-3029 GCA_964588915.1 uncultured Neomegalonema sp.
GCTCAGCACCAGCGTTTCCGCTCCGAATGGTTCGAATGTGCTTTAGGTGGATGCGGCGCCGGCGCCGCTGTCCAGGCAGCGCGGCGGCTCGGTCTCGGGACAGAACATCTTGGTGCAGCCGACGACCCGGCCGTTCAGGCAGCTGCAGGTGTTGCAGCCGTCGAACCACCGCGAGCATTCCGCCGGGCAGGACTGCGCCTGGGCGAGGACCTGAAAGAGCGCGTCGCCCGATCGCCCGAAGCGATCCATCGAGTTGTCCGTCATCTCCGCCCTTTCCGGCGATCCGCTTCGAGACGCCAGCGCGAGGATGCGGAAGGATTCGGGCGCGAGCGCGGCGGCGCTACTTCCGCCTCTGCGCCATGAACGCCTGCGGATCGACCGGTCGTCCGTCGCGACGCACTTCAAAGTAAAGGAGCGGCGCGTCGGTTCTTCCGCTGTCGCCGACCGTTCCGATGACCGCGCCGCGCGCGACCCGCTCGCCGCCGACGACGCGCACGTCCTGAAGATGCGCGAAGACCGTTTCGAAGCCCTCGGTGTGCCGGAGCCTGACGACGGCGCCGTAGCCGCGCTCGACGCCCGCGAAGTCGACCACGCCGGCGCGAGGCGCGTAGACGGGCGTTCCCAGCGGCGCGGCGAGGTCGACGCCGGTGTGCATCGCCCAGAGTTGCGTCCGCGGGTTCAGGCGCGGCCCGAAGCCGGATGCGAGGCGATACGGTTCTCTCAGCGGAGCGTCGAAAGCGACCTCGGTTTCGAGCGCAGAGCCGTCTCGCGCCGCGCCCGTCTCTTCGGTCGCGCAGGCGCTGACGCTGGACAGCGCGGCGACGGCGGCTAGGCGCAAGCTGAGCCGAAGAAGCATGATCATCGCACCTTCCAGACGCCGATTCGCGACCGCGCTTGCGCGGGACAGGACGTATAGCGCTCGCGCATCGTGTTTGCGAGCCGCGGGCGCGATCGCCGCTACTGCGCCGTCCAGCCGCCGTCGACCGGGATCGCCGTTCCGGTGACGTTGTGCGCGACCGGCGCGCAGAGCCAGAGCGCCAGCGCGCCGATCTCGGCCGGATCGGAGATGCGCCGGCTCGGCTGCTTCTCCGCGAGGAGGCTCGCGATCCCGGCGTCGCGGTCGCCTCCATGCTCGGCGGCGCGGACGGCGATCTGCGGCTCGATGATCGCCGTCTCGGTCCAGCCCGGACAGATGCAGTTCACCGTCACGCCGCCCGCGCGCTTGTCGCCGGCGTTCGCGTATTCGAGCGCGGCGACGCGGCTGAGCCCGATCAGGCCGAATTTCGAGGCGACATAGGGCGCCTTCTCGACCGAGGCGACGAGCCCGTGCACCGAGGCGATGTTGACGACGCGGCCGTAGCCGCGCTCGGCCATCGCCGGCAGCGCGCGGCGCATGGTGTGGAACGCGCCCGAGAGGTTGACCGCGAGGATCGCGTCCCAGACCTCCGGCGTCGCCTCGGCGAGGCTGGTCGTGCGCTGCATGCCGGCGTTGTTGACCAGGATGTCGGCCCCGCCCCAGGCCGCGACGGCGTCCATCATCGCGTCGATCCGGGACGGGTCGCGCATGTCGGCGTCGAAGAACCGCGTCTCCGGCGCGCCGGCCGCGCGGATTGCCGCCTCCGCTTCCGCCGCCTGCTCGGCGTCGGCGAGGCCGTGGACGCCGATCCGCGCGCCCGCCTCCGCGAGGCTCTTGGCGACGGCGAGGCCGACGCCCTGCACCGAGCCGGTCACCAGCGCCGTCCGTCCGTCCAGTCGATGCGTCATCCGTCAGCTCCCTCGTCGAGCCGCGCCCGGAGCGCGGTCTTCAGCACCTTGCCGTAATTGTTCTTGGGCAGCTCCTCGACGACGACATACGCCTTCGGCCGCTTGAAGCGGGCGATGTTCTCGAGGCAGCGCCGGTCGAGCGCCGCCTCGTCGATCACGGCGCCGGCGGCCGGCGCCACGAAGGCGACGACCTCCTCGCCCCACTCGGCGTGGCGGCGGCCGACGACGGCGACCTCGCGGACGGACGGATCGGCGAGCAAGACCTCTTCGACCTCGCGCGGATAGATGTTCGAGCCGCCGGAGATGACGACGTCCTTCGAGCGGTCGTGGAGCGTGACGAAGCCGTCCGCGTCCATGGCGCCGACATCGCCGGTCCAGAGCCAGCCGTCGCGGATCGTCGCCGCCGTCGCCTCGGGATCGCGCCAATAGCCGAGCATCACCGTCGCGCCAGCGACCAGGATCTCGCCGATCGCGCCCGGCGGCAGGTCGCGCCCGCCCTCGTCGGCGACCCGAACCTCGACGCAGCTTTGAGCGACGCCGACCGAGCCCAGCCGTTCGCGCCAGCGCGGATGGGTGCGATCGGCGACCCGCGCCCGAGAGAGCGCCGTGATCGTCATCGGGCTCTCGCCCTGGCCGTAGATCTGCACGAAGCGCGGCCCCATCGCGTCGACCGCGTCGACGATGTCGGCGACATACATCGGGCCGCCGCCATAGACGATCGTCTCGAGGCCGTCGCCACGGAGCCCATGCGCCGTCGCGCGGTCGACGAGGCGGCGCACCATGGTCGGCGCCGCGAACATGGAGACGCCTCCGAGAAGCGGGGCGGTCTCCAGGATCTCGTCCGGATCGAAGCCGCCCGACTCGGGCGCGGCGTGGCGGGCGGCGCGCATGACATGCATGACGTTGTAGAGGCCGGCGCCGTGCGACATCGGCGCGGCGTAAAGGGCGGCGTCCGCCTGCTCGACCGCATCGACGTCGACGAAGTAGCTGAGCGCCATCGCCTGTAGGTTGGCGGCGGAGATCATCACGCCCTTCGGCCGTCCGGTGGTGCCGGAGGTGTAGAAGAGCCAGGCCATCGCGTCGGCGCCCATTCGCGCCGGCGCGGCGAGCGGATCGGCGGAGCGGAGCGCGGCGAAGCTCGGTCCGTCGGCCGCGATCATCTCGCGCACGCAAGCGGGCGCGACGGCGCGGAGCGACGCGCCGACGTCCTCGGAGACGAAGCCGCCGCAAGCTTCGGCGTGCTCGAGGATCCAGGCGGCCTCCTT
>CAZPTD010000469.1:0-3003 GCA_964588915.1 uncultured Neomegalonema sp.
CGCGAGACGCGCCGTCATCCCGGGATGACGCCGTCATCCCGGAAAGCCGCAGGCTCATCCGGGATCCAGGGCCGGTTCGCCGCACGCTCGGCCCCTCGGCCCTCGATCCCGGCTCTGCGCGCGTCGCGCTTGGCCGGGCCGACAAGGGCGAAGTTGGCTCCATCGGAACCGATCAGACGATAGCGCTTTCGACCACTCTCGGGCCGCGGGCGCGCCGCGCGAGCCAGAGCCCTGCCGGCCTCCGGCTGGATGGCGACCGCCCCGCGGGTCGGCCGCCGCTCGGCTCCAGCGTTTCGGCTCCGAATGGCTCGAATGCGCCTCAGCTGTCCATCACCTGCAGGATCGACGGCCCGAGGATCACGATAAAGAGCACCGGCAGAAAGAACACCATCATCGGCACGGTCAGCTTCGCCGGCAGCGCCGCCGCCTTGCTCTCGGCGACGGCGAGGCGCTCGAAGCGGCCCTCGGCGCTGATGACGCGCAGCGCGGTGGCGATCGGCGTGCCGTAGCGCTCGGCCTGGATCATCGCCGAGACCACCGATCTGACCATCGGCAGATCCGCCCGCAGCGCCAAATTCTCGAGCGCCTTGCGTCGGTCGCCGAGATAGGAGAGCTCCGCCGTCGTCAGCTTCAGCTCTTCGGCGAGCGAGATCGCGTCCGGGCCGAGCTCGTCGGCGACGCGGTTGAAGGCCTGCTCCATCGACATGCCGGCCTCGACGCAGATCGTCAGCAGATCGAGCGCGTCCGGCCAATTCTGTCGGATCTCCTTCTTGCGTTTGGAGGTGCGGCTGTCGAGCTGCATCGACGGCAAGAGATAGCCGAGCATGGCGCCGCCGAGCGCGGCGCCGACGGCCATGATCAGCTGGAACTCGCCGGGCTTGGCCAGAACGAGCGCGTAGACCGCGAATCCGACGATTGCGAGCGCGATCGGCGCCGCGACGCGCATGAAGAGGAAGCGGACGATGTCGGATTCCTTGCGCAGGCCGGCGCGCACGAGACGCAGCTTCAGGCTCTTGTCCTGCACCTGCTCGCCCAGCTGCAGCCGCTCGATCGCCTTCTCCATCATCGCGAGATCGCGGCCGGAGCCGGCTTTCTCGGGCGCGACGAGCGCCGAGCGCATCTGCGCGCGGCGGTCCTTGACGTCGGCCATCCGGCGCTTGAGCTTGCGGCTGCGCTCGTCGCCATAGGCGAAGAGATAGAAGGCGAAAATGCTGAGCGCCGCCGCGAAGCCGGCGACGATGGAGAGGACGCCGACGCCGCCGATTTGAAGCTCGATCAGACTTCCTGCCATGGCGCGCGCCCTCCCTAGATCTCGAACCGAACCATGCTGCGCATCATCATGATCCCGAAACTCATCCAGACGAGACCGCCGGCGAGCAGGTAATGCCCGCGCGGATCGTTGAAGAGGATCTCGATGTAGTCTGGACGCAGCACGTAAACGAGGCCGGCCACAAGAAACGGCAGCGAGCCGACGATGATGGCCGACATCCGCGCCTCGGAAGAGAGCGCCCGGACCTTCAGCTTCATCTTCTTGCGCTCGCGCAGGACGTTGGCGAGATTTTCCAGCGTCTCGGCCAGATTGCCGCCGGTCTTCTGCTGGATCGAGAGCACGGTGCGGAAGAAGTTGACGTCCTGGCTCGGCACGCGCAGCGCCATCTGCTGGAGGCCGTCCTCCATCGATTGGCCCATCGAAGCGCCGACGATCAGCCGCTCGATCTCCGGCCCGACCGGATCGGGCACCTCGTTGGCGACGATCTTGAGGCTCTCGCTCACCGGCAGGCCGCTGCGGACGCCGCGGATGATGACGTCGAGGGCGACCGGGAAATGCTCCGAGAACTTGCGCACGCGCCGCTTGATGCGCCGCGACAGGATCGTCCTGGGGCCGAGAAAGCCGACGGCGACCGCGACCGCGCCGCCCGCGAGCGCCTGGCCGGTGCCGATGAAGGCGCCCGCGCCGAGCGCCGCGCCGACGAGATAGAAGACGAGCAGGAACTGCGCCGGCGAGGAGCTGAGGCCGGCCTGGGTCATCCTCAGCCTGAGATTGGCGCGTTCGGAGCGCTTCTGCTCGTCGGCGAGCTCGCGCAGCCGGTCGACCGCCGATTGCGGCTCCTTCTTGAAGAGCGCGGCGAAGCCGGAGGGTTTGGCGCGGCGCGCCGCCGGCGCGTTGCGCTCGCGCTTGAGCTGGCGCGCGCGGTTCGGGCTCGAGTTCGAGAACAGCGCGAGGGCGAGGGCGCCGACGCAGAGGAGCGCGAGGCCGCCGACCGCAAGGAGCATCTGGTCTTCGGTCATTCGCCGGCCTCGTCGAGCTCGGCGAGCACGCGCTTGAGCTCGGCGCCGCGGCCGTAGCCGAGCGCGCGCTCGTAGAATTTCGGCTGGCCGACGCCGCCGCCGACATGCTTGCCGATGATCTTGCCGTCCGCCGTGTCGCCGTCGATCCGGAAGGTCATGAGATCCTGAGTGACGATCGTCTCGCCCTCCATGCCGACGATCTCGGTGACATGGGTGATGCGGCGCGAGCCGTCGCGCAGGCGCTGCGCCTGGACGATGACGTTGATCGCGGTCGACATCATCTCGCGGATCGTCTTCGCCGGCAGCGCGTAGCCGCCCATGGTGATCATCGACTCGACCCGGCTCATCGCCTCGCGCGGGCTGTTGGCGTGCAGCGTGCCCATCGAGCCGTCATGGCCGGTGTTCATCGCCTGCAGGAGGTCGAAGGCCTCCGGGCCGCGCACCTCGCCGACGATGATCCGCTCCGGCCGCATCCGGAGACAGTTCTTCACCAGCGCGCGCATGGTGATCTCGCCCTTGCCCTCGATGTTGGGCGGGCGCGTCTCGAGGCGGACGACATGCGGCTGCTGGAGCTGCAGCTCGGCGCTGTCCTCGCAGGTCACGATCCGCTCGTCATTGGCGGCGAAGCCCGAGAGGCAGTTCAGAAGCGTCGTCTTTCCCGATCCGGTGCCGCCCGAGATCAGGATGTTGCAGCGGCAAGCCGACGCGATCTCC
>CAZPTD010000470.1:0-2998 GCA_964588915.1 uncultured Neomegalonema sp.
CAATTTCGGCCTCTTTCCGCCGCTCGACGAAGCGACGCGCCGCGGCCGCAAAGGCAAGCGCGAGCGGGCGCGGGCCTATGCCGAGCGGGCG
The DNA here is from genome assembly GCA_964588915.1 of uncultured Neomegalonema sp. Lineage (GTDB taxonomy): Bacteria > Pseudomonadota > Alphaproteobacteria > Rhodobacterales > Rhodobacteraceae > JALEGB01. Next base: position 92 of record CAZPTD010000470.1, read on the forward strand.
CTCGCGGCGTGCGACGCATGGCTCGCCGAGGCGCGTCGGGCGGCGTGAGACCAGCCGAGCCGGTCAGCAACCATTTGATGATGATAAATATTCCGTGAGACTGCGACGGAATTCAGGCCCGACTTCGTTTGCTTTTGCAACGCGTCGACCAAGGCGCGCCAATAAACGGAGTGTGAATATGCAGATCAAATCGCTGAAGACACGGGTTCTCGCCGCCGCCATCTTTGCGACATCTTTGATCGGCGCCGCGCCCGATGCGTCCGCCCGCTCGGATTTCGCCATCTCGATCGGTCCGGACGGATTCGGAATCATCGTCGACAGCCGCGTCTTCGACGACGACTATCGGGACGTGCGCCGCGCCGAACGACGGCTCGCCCGCGAGGAGCGGCAGCTCGATCGCGCGATCCGCAGAGGCGCGCCGCGCTGGGTGATCCGCGAGGAGCGCCGCGACGGGCGCCGCGCCCGCCGCGCGCTGCGTCGGGAGCGCCGCGACCTCTGGTGAGCCGCGCGAGCGCATGTCGGGCGCCGATCGCCCGATCCGCGCCCAAAGAAGAGCGGCGCTCGGCACGCCTGCCGAACGCCGCTCTCTCCAACCTCGCTTAGCAACTTTTGCGTGCAATTAAGGTTGTTGTCCACAGAAATTTCACGCGATGCGCGCATTCTTCCCGTGAACCGCGCCTTGGCCTTATTGCGGCTCTTTCGCGTAGCGCAGATACGGCGTCACCGCGCGCCAGCCTTCCGGAAACTTCTCGCGCGCGGCGTCGTCCGACACCGACGGCGGAATGATGATCTCTTCGCCCGGCGTCCAGTTCACCGGCGTCGCGACGTTCTTGGTCGCGGTGAGCTGGATCGAGTCGAGCGTCCGCAGGATTTCGTTGAAGTTGCGGCCGGTCGTCATCGGATAGGTCATCTGCATCTTGATGCGCTTATCCGGTCCGATGATGAAGACCGAGCGGACCGTGGCGTTGTCGGCCGGCGTGCGGCCTTCGGAGCTCGAGCCGGCCTCGGCCGGCAGCATGTCGTAGAGCTTCGCCACTTTCAGCTCCGGATCGCCGATCAGCGGATAGTTGACCGCGTGGCCGGTGGCGTTGGCGATGTCGTCCTTCCACTTCACGTGGCTGTCCACCGGATCGACGCTGATGCCGATGATCTTGCAGTTGCGTCGCTCGAACTCGCCCTTGAGGCCGGCCATGAAGCCGAGCTCGGTCGTGCAGACCGGCGTGAAGTCCTTCGGGTGCGAGAACATGATCACCCAGCCGTCGCCGATGAAGTCATGGAAGGAGACCGGGCCCTCCGTGGTGTCGGCGGTGAAATCCGGCGCGATATCGTTGATGCGTAGTGCCATTGTTTTTCTCCAATCGATCGGGCCTCGAAGCGGGGTCCATACCGCCTGTGACTAAACGACGCGGAGCCGGGCGCCAACCTTTCGGCGGCGGCCGTCGATCGCGTCGGGTTCGCCATCCGCAAGCCCGAGCGCCGGCTAGGAGCGAAAAGCGGCGCGGATCGGGCGATTCCGAGCCGGGTCCCGAAAAAGAATCGAGATCTGGCCACTTCGTGATCGCGAGGGCGCGGCGCGCTCAACGGATCGTGAGCGGCGGCGGTCGAGACTACGCGCTCCGCTTGCGCTCCGGCAGCGCCAGCACGTCGCCGACGCCGAGATTGAGCAAGTCGGCGTATTCATCGGCGCTGAGATAGGCGACGCTCATATCGCCGAGATCGATCAGGCTCTCGACCGCGGCGACGCTCTGATCCGCAAGCAGAGTGACCGAGACCGTCTGCAGGAAGTCCGCCTGGTTCTGCGCGTCGTCCCGGCGGAGCTCGAGCGCGCCGATCCGCGCCTTGGAGTTCTCGATCCCGTCCTTTGCGCTGGTGAGCGCGCGCTCGATCTGCTCCCATTTCATCCGCGCCATCGCGCGGCCGCGCTCGCGGGCGTCGAGATTGCGCAGCGTGTGCTGGCGCGTCGCCTCGTCGGGCTCGGCCTCCGCCCGGCGGGCGAGCTCGGCGTCGCGGCGCTCGCCGCGGTCGAGATCGGCGAACACCTCGCGCTTGAGCTCGCGCAGGATCGACTCGCCGCGGAGCTCGAAATAGCGCAGCAGCCCGATGATCGTGTCGAGCGTCTCGACGACGATGATGCAGCTCCTCAGATTGATCTCGAGCGCGTCCGCGTCCGAGGCGGCGTTGCGCGACTCCTCGACCAAGAGCGCGTTCAGCCGCTTGAAGATCTCGAGCGCGACCGCGATGCTGCGGAAGCTGACATTGACGCTGGCCTTGCCGGCGCTCAGCCGCTCGACCCGCCTCTTCGTCTCCGGTCCGACCTTCGACTGGCTGATCTCGTTGAGGACCAAGTGGTCCTCGCGGACCTCGACCGCATGGGCGATGGCGGAGATGGCGAAGCGGATGCGGTTGCGAAACTCGAGCACCCGCTTCTTCATGTGCTTGGAGACGTTCTTGTCGATCAGCACCTCGGCCGAGATCAGGTTGCGATCCGGCACCGCGTGCATCTCGCGCAGCTTCTGCAGCTGCTCGAAATGCGCGTTCGAATAATCGAAGACGAACGCCGCGGCGCCGCGGATGGCGACCTCGGTGAAATCGTCGTCGAGCGGCGACGGCGCGACCTGCGCGACCTCGAGCGCAGCGTCGCGGGTCATCGGCGCGAGCCGCCCCGCCTCCTGGCCGCGCCCGTCCGTCAGCAGGCGCCCGCGGTCGTTCTGCGCCAGCGCGGCGCCCTGGCGGCGCCAGAGCTTGTCCAGGCGCTCCGCGACGCGGGTCTCGCCGCCCGTCGGACGGAACACTCGTCCCAGAAACTTGAAAGCCATCCTCAGGCGCCTTTCACCGCAACCGCACCGCGAACACGCAGCATAGCCGATCTCTCGCAATACGCGACGTCGGACGCCGACGGCGTCACCA
>CAZPTD010000471.1:0-2989 GCA_964588915.1 uncultured Neomegalonema sp.
CGGCTACCAGACCGGCAAGAACCCCGCGTTCCAGTTCGTGGGCGACATCATGGGCGGCTACGACACGCCCTACCAGCAACTGAGCTGGCTCTATTACGGCGGCGGCCTCGAAGCGGCGCAGGAGCTCTATAACCGGTACGACATGCAGCTCGTCGGCTGGTGGGTCTACGGTCAGGAGTCGCTGTCGTCCTCGAAGCCGATCGCCGGCCCTGCGGATCTCGTCGACTGGTCGTTCCGCTCGCCGCCGGGCCTCGAGACCGAGATCTTCGCGGAGCTCGGCGCGCGTCCGGTGGTGATGGACTTCACCGACATCTTCACCGCGCTCGAGACCGGCGTGATCGAAGGCGCCGACGCGTCGGGCCTCGCCAACAATGTCGGCCTCGGCCTCTACGACATCGTCAAGCACGCCACCTTCCCGGGCTTCCACTCGATGCCGTCGGATCACCTCGCCTGCAACCTGGCGGTCTGGAACGGTCTGACCGAGCAGCAGCGGCGCATCCTGAACGTGGCGATGGAGAGCCTCGCGCTGAAGACCGCGCTGACCTTCGAACGCGCCAACGCCGAAGCCGCCGCCATGCTCGTCGAGCAGGGCGTGACGCTCTATGACTGGTCGCCAGAAGACCGCGCGTCGTTCCGCGCCGCCGCGCAGGTCGCGTGGGACGATTGGGCCACCCGGTCGCCCGAGGCCGCCGCGCTCATCGAGAGCCATCGCGGCTACATGCGTCAACTCGGCCTCCTCGCCGAGTAAATCGGCCGGTCCGGCCATAGGCCCAACCTAAGCTTGGTCTGCGACCGCCCGTCTTCGGGCGGGCGGTCGCGCGCATCCTCACAATTCAAGCGGTAGGCGCGGATGGAATCTGAGAGCGTCTGGCTCGGCGCGACGCGGCGAGCGGTGAAGTACCTTATGTACGGTTTCATCGCGCTCACCGTCGCGACGGCGGCGTGGATGATCGTCGCGCAGATCCTCGACGCCGAGGCGTCGGGCATGTTCGAGCTGGTGCGGCCGGCCGGCCATCCGGTGATCCAGCTGCTGTTGGTCGCGGTCGCCGGCGCGACGTTGTTCGCGTCGCTTTATCTCTCGGACTTCATCGGCGCGATCGAGCGGCGGCCGGGCGGCTTCTTCGACTTCCTGTCGCTCATCGTCGCGCGCTTGGCGATGATCGGCATCGTCGTCACCGTGGTCGTGATGTTTTTCGAGGTCGTCTCGCGCTACGTCTTCGTCAGCCCGACGCTCTGGGCCAACGAGCTGTCGCTCTGGATCTCGGGCTTCGTGTTCCTGATGGCGGGCCTCTACGCCATGCAGCAGCGCAGCCATATCCGCATCTACATCGTCTACGACATCATGCCGCGCTGGATGCAGAAGTCGGCGGACGTGATCTCCGTGCTGCTCATCTGGGCGTTCGTGATCGCGATGATTTGGGGCGACTTCAACAACACGGTCGACCGAATGATGCGGCTGGAGACGTTCGGCACCGCTTGGGATCCGCCGATTCCGGGCACGCTCAAGCCCGGGATCATCGTCATCATCGCTCTCGTCGCGATCCAGGCCCTGTCGAACCTGATCGCGGACTGGAACGAAGCGCCCGAGCACCATTCGCCGCTGGACGACATCGACGAGGAGGAGATCGAACAGATCAAGGCCACGCTGGAAAAGGATCGCTGAGATGGTCGATATCGCCACGCTGAGCCTGATCCTGCTCGTGGCCATGTTCGTGCTCTTGGCGCTCGGCATGCCGCTCGGCTTCGCCTCCGCCTTTCTCGCCGTGGCGACGCTCGTCATGCGTTTCGGGTTCGAGCCGCTGTTCTCGAATTTCGGCCAAGGCCCTCTGGCGGTGCTCAGCCAGGCCGTCTACCGACAAATGACGAATTACGTGCTGATATCGGTGCCGTTATTCATATTCATGGCGGCCCTGCTCGAGCGCTCCGGCATCGCCCGCGACATGTATTCGTCGATCAACAGCTGGCTCTCGCGCACCCGCGGCGGCATCGCCTTCGTCACCTCGATCATGGCGGTGATCATGGCGGCGATGTCGGGCATCATCGGCGGCGAGGTGGTGCTGCTCGGGCTGATCGCGCTGCCGCAGATGCTGCGGCTCGGCTACAACCAGAACCTCGCCATCGGCACGATCTGCGCCTCCGGCAGCCTCGGGACGATGATCCCGCCCTCGATCGTTCTGATCTTCTACGGCCTCGTCACCGAGACCTCGATCAAGGCGCTCTTCACCGCCGCCTTTCTGCCCGGCTTCATGCTGGCGATGTTTTTCATGATCTACATTCTGATCCGCACGCAGCTCAAGCCGGAGGAGGCGCCGCTGCCCGAGCCCGAGCCCGGCGACCCCGAGCCGGACGAGAAGCGGATGATGTTTCTCGGTTTTCTCTCCCTGTTGGCGAGCGGAGTCGCCGCGGCGCTGCTCGTTCGTGCGTCGTTCTTGACGGTGACGGGCGCCAACGCCGTGGAGGAGGGCGTCGACCCGATCTTCCTCGGCATGGTCTCGGATCTTCCCTGGATCATCGGCGCCGGCGTGCTGGCGCTCGCTATCGCTTTCCTGCTCGTCGGGCGGGAACGATCGATGGCCGGCTGGACGATGGGCAAAGGCCTCGTCGCGCCGATCGTCGTCATCGGCGTCGTGCTCGGCTCGATCTATGGCGGCGTCACCGGCATCACCGAGGCGGCCGGCATGGGCGTCGTCGCGGTGTTCGTGATCGCGCTTCTGCGCCGCGAGATGACGCTCGAGATCCTGAGCGACAGCGTCATGCGCACGCTGAAGTCGACCGGCACGATCATCTGGGTGACGATCGGCGCCGCGGCGCTCGCCGCCGCCTACACCCTCGCCGGCGGGCCGACCTATGTCGCCAACCTCATCGTCGGGGCCGAGCTGCCGACGATGAGCATCATCCTGGTGATGATGCTGATCTTCCTGATCATGGGCATGTTCATGGACTGGGTCGGCATCGTGCTGCTGATCATCCCGGTGTTCCTGCCGATCGT
>CAZPTD010000472.1:0-2963 GCA_964588915.1 uncultured Neomegalonema sp.
GGGGGGGCGGGGGGGGGGGGCCGCGCTCGCAGCGGCCGCTGTGGAGCGACAATCTGGATGAGAACGGCGCGACAATCAGGATGAGAGGCGGCGGCCGAGCCGGGTGATGATTGTCGCGGAGCGTCTCCTTGGCAAGGGTGTTGATTGTCGCCGCGCGTCAATCAGCCTTCTCGGCGTCTTTGAGCGTGGCGTGAACGGGAGGCCGGCCGCGGCCACGCTTGCGATCGAGAGCGGCGCGGCGGCGATAGCTCTCGACGTTCATCTCCAGGATCGTGGCGTGGTGCACCAGGCGGTCGATGGCGGCCAGGGTCATGGCCTGATCGGGGAAGATCCGACCCCATTCGCCGAACGGCTGGTTGGCGGTGATCAGCATGGAGCGCCGCTCGTAGCGCGCGGCGATCAGCTCGAACAGCACGCTGGTCTCGGCCTGGTCCTTGGTGACGTAGGCGAGGTCGTCGAGGATCAGGAGATGATAGCGGTCGAGCCTGGCGATGGCGCTTTCGAGCGCCAGCTCGCGCCGCGCAACCTGAAGCCGTTGCACCAGATCGGTGGTGCGGGCGAACAGCACCCGCCAGCCGTTCTCGACCAGGGCGAGGCCGAGCGCCGCCGACAGATGGCTCTTGCCGCCGCCCGGCGGGCCGAACACGAGGACATTGGCGCCCTTCTGCAGCCAGGCGTCGCCCGACGCGAGCGCCATCACCTGCGCTTTCGAGACCATTGGCGCGACCTCGAAGTCGAAGCTGGCGAGGGTCTTGCCGGCCGGCAGTCTCGCCTCGGCCAGATGCCGCTCGATCCGCCGACGGCCACGATCGGCCAGCTCGTGTTCGGCGAGCGTGGCGAGGAAGCGGGCGGCCGGCCAGCCCTCCTTGTCGGATTGCGCGGCGAACTTCGCCCATATGCTCTTCACGCCCGGCAGCCTAAGCTCGGAGAGCAGCAGCTCGACGCGGGCGGCGTCGATGGCGTTGTTGGCGCTCGTCATCCCGCGACCTCCGGTCTGGAGACCGGCTCGATGGCGTGGACGGCCGCGAGCTCGTCGTAGACGGTGAGCGGCGCCAGCTCGACGACGACGTCCGGGACCGATGTCGCGTCCGGCGTGAAGCGCGCCCGCAACGCGCCGATATCCGGCGAGCGGTCGGCCTCGAGGTCTGCAGCGATTACATCGGCCAGCTCAGCCTCGCAGGCCCGCTCGTGCGCCAGCGCCAACAGCTCGACCGTGATCTTGCACGCCCGCTTGTCGCCGACCTCGGCGCGCAAGGCCTCGAAGGCTCGGGCGTAGGCCGGGCGCGGGAACAGCTGATCACGGTAGACCAGATTGAGCAGCGCCATCGGCTTCTTCCGGAGCGCGTGGATCACGTGCCGATAGTCGACGACGTGGCCGCGCTTGCTGTCCGAGCCCAGCTGGCCGCGCCGCAGCGTGGCGACCGGCGTCGCGCCGAGGAGGCACTCGAGCCGGTCATCGTGGATGCGAACGCGCAGACGATGACCGATGAGACGCGAGGGAACCGTGTAGAACACCCGGCGCAGGATGAAGCCGCCGCTCGACGTCACCGTGACGAGCTTTTCCTCGTAGTCGGCGGCGCGACGCCTGGGCAGAGTTCCGAGCGTTGGCCGCTCTAGCTCGATCCGCTTGCGGTTCCTGGCGTTGCGCCGGCCGACGATCTCGTCGACGAAGCGGCGGTAGGCGTCGATTGCGGCGAACTCCCGGCTGCCGCGCAACAACAGCGCGTCCTCCAGCGCCTTCTTCAGATGCCCGTGCGGGCTCTCGATCGACCCGTTCTCATGCGCCACGCCCGGATTGTTGCGAGACGGCTCCATCTGGTAGTGACGCATCAGCGCCGAGTAGCGCCGCGTCAGGTCCTCCTGGGCGTCCGCCGACAGGTAGCGGAACGCCGCCGACAGGCAGTCGCTGCGGTGTCACACCGGCGCGCCGCCGAGCGCCCCCAAGGCGTTCTGCAGGCCCTCGGCGAGCGCGACGAAGCTTTCTCCGCCCAACACCACCTCGGCGTGCTCGAAGCCCGAGAACGCCAGCCGGAAGTGGTACAGCCGGTGATCGAACGGCATGCCTGCGATCGTGACGCCGAGGCCGCCGGTGTTGGTGAAGTCCGACAGCCCCAGCCGTCCCGGCGCGTGCTCCTGCCGGAAGATCACGTCCTGTTCGGGGCCGGCCAGCGCCCGCCACGCTCGGATGCGACGCTCCAGTGTGCGCCGCACCCCGGGCGAAATCTCCGGATGGCGCCGCCGGATCTCCTCCAGCACGGCGATGGCGCGGATGCCGGGCGCCGCCTTCAGCATCGGCGCGATCTCGCTGTCCCACACGTCGGCGAGCGGATCGGGCCGGCGACGACCGCGCGGCGCCTTCTTCTGCGACGCCAGGCGCGGGTCGTTCTCGATCCGGTGGCCGGTCGCGGCCGAGAAGCCCGCCTTGGCGGCGGCGACGGTGACGGCGTGGGTTCGGCGCAAACTCATGTACAGCCTCGTCTGCTGGTCGGTGATGTGGAGGCCGGGCAAGCTCTGATCCCTCGTTCATGAAACGAAATCAGATGCTTGGCCTCGGCCTGCTCGACCGCCAAACGACGCCTCTCCCATCAAGGAAAGGCGCAACGCCGGTGGCGGACCGCCGCCACCGGCGCACTCTCATCCAGATTGACGTTGCTCTCTCACCTTGATCGTCGCGCTACACCGCGCCTCTCTTCGCCGGATCGCCGCGAGCGACCCTCTCCGCGAGGAGTGGAGCGACGAGCGCGGCGCCCATCGAGACGCCGAGGCGCCTCCTCGCCGAGGTGCGGAGCGACGAGCGGTCGCTCATCCAGACGCCGCGGCGCCTCTCTTTACCGGATCGCGGCGAGCGGCTCTCTCCGCGAGGAGTGGAGCGACGAGCGCGGCGCCGATCGAGACGCCGCGGCGCCTCCTCGGCGAGGCGCGGAGCAACGAGCGGTCGCTCTTCCAGACGCCGCGGCGCCTCG
>CAZPTD010000473.1:0-2950 GCA_964588915.1 uncultured Neomegalonema sp.
GGTCGGGATGCCGAGCTGGCTCATCCAGGAGAGGAACGGATACTCGTTGCCGAAGAACCAGACGCCGAGCGTCTTGCCGCGGAAATCTTCCGGCTCGGTGATGCCGCTCGACTTGAGACAGGTCAGCATCATGCCGGAGCGGTCGAAGGGCTGGGCGATGTTGACGAGCGGGACGCCGCGCTCGCGCGCCGCCAGCGCCGAGGGCATCCAGTCGATGATCACGTCGGCGCCGCCGCCGGCGATCACCTGCGCCGGCGCGATGTCCGGGCCGCCCGGCAGGATGGTGACGTCGAGGCCTTCCTCTTCGTAGTAGCCCTGATCGAGCGCGACGTAGTAACCGGCGAACTGGGCCTGCGTGACCCATTTGAGCTGCAAGGTCACCTCGTCCTGCGCCAGCGCCGCAGAGGCGGCGAGACCGCCGGCGAGGCCGGCGACGGCTGCGAATTTCTTGGCGTAACTCAGCATGTTCGCTCCTTTTCTAGCGGCGTCGCGCGCGACGCCTATTTGCGCATCGAGGGATGCCAGAACGTCGCGGCGCGCTCGATGAGCGAGACCGCGGCGTAGAACGCGACGCCGGCCAGGGCCGCGATCGTGATGACCGACCAAACCATGTCGAGATTGAGCCGGCCGACCTCGGTCGAGATGCGAAAGCCCATGCCGACCGTCGGCGTGCCGAAGAACTCGGCGACGATGGCGCCGATGAGCGCCAGCGTGGAGTTGATCTTGAGCGCGTTGAAGAGGAACGGCGCCGCCGCCGGCAGCCGGAGCTTCACGAGCGTTTGGAGATACGAGGCGGCGTAGGTGCGCATCAGATCGCGCTGCATCCGGTCGGCCGCGTCGAGCCCGGCGACGGTGTTCACCAGCATCGGGAAAAACGTCATGGCGACGACGACGGCGGCGCGCGCCTGCCAGTCGAAGCCGAACCAGATCACCGTGATCGGCGCGAGGCCGATGATCGGCAAGGCCGAGAAGAGGTTGCCGATCGGCAGGAGCCCGCGCTTGAGGAACCCGGAGCGGTCGATGGCGAGGCCGACCAGAAGCCCGGCGGCGCAGCCCATGGCGTAGCCGGCGAGCACGGATTTGAGGAAGGTCTGCTTGAAGTCGGCCCAGAGGATGTCGAGCGAGCCGACCAGCCGCTCGAAGATCATCGAGGGCGGCGGCAGGATGATCCTCGGCACCTCGGCGCCGCGGGTGACGATCTCCCAAAGGAGGAGCAGCGCCACGCCGAAGACCGCGGGCGCGAAGATCCGCACGAAGCGCGAGGCGCCGCCGGCCGCATTCGCCCTCGCGTTCGAGACGCGCTCGACGAGAAGCCAGGACGAGAGCCAGAACGCCGCCGCGCCGAGCCAGAAGGCCGGCGGCGCGGCGCCGTCGCCTTCGCCCGGCAGCGAGAGCACGAGCCCGACGGCGAGCAGCGCCGTCGTCACGCCGAGCGCGCCGTCGATCACGCCGCGGGTGAGGCCGTCCGGCCAAGGGATCAGCCGGAAGTCCGCCGCGAGCATGATCAGGAGCACGATCACGAGGAGCCCGCTCTGCGCGCCGCCGCCCTCGGCGAGCCCGATCGCGAGGCCGACGAGGATCGACGCCGCCGCCCCGACGCCGAGGACGCGCTCGAAGCCGGTGAGCGCCAGCTCCTCGGGCGTCGCCTGCCGAAGCTCGCGCCTCGGCCTCGCTCGCTCGCGCCCGCTCACGTCGCGCCTCCTGCTTCACGGCCCATCCGCCGCCGCGCGATCCGCTCGAGAACCGCGACCGCGGAGACGAGAAGCGCCGCGACGACCGCGGAGGTGACGAGCGCCGCCCACATCTCGATGGTCTGGCCGTTATAGCTCGCCAGGAGCAGCCGCGCGCCGAGGCCGCCGCCCGCCGTGCCCGTCGCCACCTCGCCGACGATCGCGCCGACGACCGAGAGCGCGACGCCGACCTTCATCGACGCGAAGAGGAACGGCGTCGCGCTCGGCCAGCGGAGCTTGCGGAAGGTCTGCTCGGTCGTCGCCGAGTAGGTCTTCAAGAGATCGAGCTGCAGCGGATCCGGGCTCCTCAAGCCTTTGACCATGCCCACCGCGACCGGGAAGAAGCCGAGATAGGTGGCGATCAGCGCCTTCGGCATCATGCCGGTGAGGCCGATCGAGCCGAGCACCGTCACCATCATCGGCGCGATCGCGAGGATCGGTATCGTCTGGCTGGTGATGATCCAGGGCATGAGCGAGAGATCGGTCGCCCGATTATGGGTGATGAAGATCGCGAGCAGAACGCCGAGGCCGGCGCCCATCAGGAAACCGACGAGCGTCGCCGAGAGCGTGACGCCGGCGTGGTGGAGGAGGTTGCGGGGCGACGAGATCTCGGCGTTGACGGAGGAGGACCAGATGCTGCCGAGGATCTGGCCGGGCGCGGGCAGGAACGGCTTGTCCTGGCTGAACGCGCCGTCCCAGGCCTCCTCGAAGCTGAGCTCCTGGCCCCAACGCGCGACCTGTTCGATCTTGTTGGTCGCGTTGAGATACCCGGCCAGGAGCCACCAGACCGCGATCAGCGCGGCGGAGACGACGAGGATCGGCAGCACGCGCGAGAACCGACGCGCCGCCCGCGCCGCCGCGGCGGCGACCGGCGTCGGCCGCGCCGCGCCGTCGGCCCCGCTGACGACGTCAATCGTCATAGCTGTGGCCCGCTCTCAGCCCCTCGCGCACGCGCTGGGCGATCTCCAGGAACTGTTGCGTCTCACGGATGTCGAGCGGCCGCTCCTTCGGCAGCGGGCTCTCGATCACGTCGGTCACGCGGCCCGGCCGCGGCGACATCACCACGATCCGCGTCGAGAGATAGACGGCCTCCGGGATCGAATGCGTGACGAAGCAGACCGTCTTGCCGGTGCGCGCCCAGAGTTCGAGCAGCTGCTCGTTGAGGTGATCGCGCACGATCTCGTCGAGGGCGCCGAACGGCTCGTCCATGAGCAGGAGAT
>CAZPTD010000474.1:0-2929 GCA_964588915.1 uncultured Neomegalonema sp.
GCTCTGGGACGCGGCCAGCGGCGCGGAGATCGCCCGGCTCGAGGGCCATGAAAACTACGTCACGAGCGTCGCCTTCGCCCCGGACGGAACCCGGCTGCTGACCGGCTCCTACGACAAGACGGCGCGGCTCTGGGACGCGGCCAGCGGCGCGGAGATCGCCCGGCTCGAGGGCCATGAAAACATAGTCATGAGCGTCGCCTTCGCCCCGGACGGAACCCGGCTGCTGACCGGCTCCCACGACAGCACGGCGCGGCTCTGGGACGCGGCCAGCGGCGCGGAGCTCGCCCGGCTCGAGGGCCATGAACGCGAGGTCGCGAGCGTCGCCTTCGCCCCGGACGGAACCCGGCTGCTGACCGGCTCCGACGACGGGACGGCGCGGCTCTGGGACGCGGAGCGCTCCATCCACATCGCGCAGGATCTGCCGCTTGCGATCACCGCGGCGCTTGATTGCGGCGTTGGGTTCCGCACCGACGGCGACAAGGCGGATCTGCTGATGCAAGACGCGCCGGACGATCTCTTTGAGGCGCTGAAAGCCGGGCTGACGCCGGAGCAGCTGGCGCGCTTGCCGGAGGTCTCCAAAGCCCTCCGCGCGCCGCGACATCCGAACTGCTACCTCGCGCCGAGCCAGCGCGATCCGGAAGGCGCGCGGCGGATGAAAGCGCAACGCGACAAAGAACGGGAGGAGGCGGAAGCGCAGACGTCTGCGCCGAGCGAAGATCAACCGCTCGCCGCCAACGCATCGACGCCAAGCGCCGCAAGCACGGTGGACAGGTCGAGCGACGAGCCAACGATCTGGAGGCGTCTGTTCGGCCGAAACCGCAAAGAGTGACGTTGCTGGGCGTGACGACGGTTTCTTGACGACGTCGACAGCGATGGGAGTGTACCGCCGGGATTGGCCCGTTCCCGCAGTTGGGCGCGGCATAGCACCCCGCCGCATCCGCTCGAATAGCTGACATTCGATGTTAATTGTGCGCTTCCGCGGTGGTCGATGTTCTTTGGTGAGGAGGAGCCGCCGGCTCCGATTCTGCCATGCGCCGCCATCCGTGTGACGGGCTTCCAACGACGGCCAGCAGCTCGGCGTCTCAGGCGGCCGGTGCGAAAACGATTGGCGCGAATGTGGCGCGATTCTCGTGCGCGGTGGGCGTCGGCGAGTGAAGGTGCGCAGCTAAGCCCTTGATTTCCGTGGTGAGCCCGACAGGATTCGAACCTGTGACCCACTGATTAAAAGTCAGTTGCTCTACCAACTGAGCTACGGGCCCGCTCCACGAGACCTGGCGTATATACGGCGGGCTGCGCGAGGGTCAACCGCGCGCCCTGCCGCGCCCGAGACGAATCGGGTCGGCGCGGCTTTTTATCGCCCGATAGACGCGTTACATGGGCCAAGACGCGCCGCGCGTCGAAGCGGTGATCGGAAGTGGACGTCTTTTCATGGGTTTCGACCGCGCGCCTTTCGTGAAGATGCACGGGCTCGGCAATGATTTCGTCATGCTCGACCTCCGGGACGCCGACCCGGCGCTCAGGGCGGCGGCGCGGCGCGCCGAGGTCGCGGCGGCGCTCGCGGATCGGCGCCGCGGCGTCGGCTGCGACCAGGTCGTGCTCGTCGAGCCGGCCGAGCGCGCCGACGCGCGCCTGACCTTTCTGAACGCCGACGGCTCGCCATCGGGCGCGTGCGGGAACGGGACGCGCTGCGCGGCGGCGCTGCTGCTCGGCGCCGGCTCGGGCGCGATCGAGTTCGAGACCGGCGGCGGGCGGCTCCGCGCCGAGCGCCGCGCCGACGGGCTCATCCGCGTCGCCATGGGCGCGCCGCCCATCGACTGGCGCGACATCCCGCTCCGCGAGCCGGCGCCGACCGACGATCTCTTTGCGGCGCTCGGTCCGATCGAGGGCGTTCGGCCGCGCGCGATCGGGGCGGTCTCGATGGGCAATCCGCATTGCGTCCTCATCGTCGAGAACGTCGAGGCGGTTGACGTCGCCGCGGTCGGCGCGCCCTTGGAGCGCCATGCGCTCTTTCCGGAGCGCGCGAATGTCGGCTTCGTCGAGGCGCGGGCGCCGGATCGCCTGCGCGTCCGCGTCTTCGAGCGCGGCGTCGGGATCACCGAGGCCTGCGGCTCGGGCGCCTGCGCGGCGCTCGCGGTCGCGCATCGGCTCGGCTTCTCTGGGCCGGCGGCGACGCTCCTGCTCGACGGCGGCGCGCTCGAGGTCGAGCGGGACGCCGATTCCGGCCATATCCTCATGACCGGGCCGACGGCGCGGGTGTTCGAGGGGCGCCTCTCGCCCGAACTTTTCGCGCCCGAACTTTTCGCGCCCGAGCTCTCGGAGGCCGGCCATGGCTGAGGACGGGCTCCGAACGCCGCCCGAGACCGGGCCGCCCGACGCCGCGCCGGCGCTGACGGTCGAGACGTTCGGCTGCCGGCTCAACGCCTATGAAAGCGCCGCGATGCGCGCGCTCGGCGAGCAGGCCGGCGTCGAGGGCGCGGTCGTCGTCAACACCTGCGCGGTGACCGCCGAGGCGGCGCGACAGGCGCGCCAGACCATCCGCCGGCTCCGCGCCGAGCGGCCGGAGGCGCGGATCATCGTGACGGGATGCGCGGCGCAGATCGAGCCCGAGCGCTTCGCCGCGATGCCGGAGGTGGACCTCGTCCTCGGCAACCAGGAGAAGATGGCGCCGGAGGCCTGGACGCGGATCGCCGGCGAGCCGGCCGGGCCGCGCCGAGAGGAGGCCGAGATCCGCGTCGACGACATCATGTCGGCGCGCGAGACCGCGTCGCATCTCCTCGACGGCTTCGGGACGCGGGCGCGCGCCTTCGTGCAGATTCAGAACGGCTGCGATCACCGCTGCACCTTCTGCATTATCCCTTACGGCCGCGGACCGTCGCGCTCGGCGCCGGCGGGCGTCGTCGTCGAGCAGATCCGGCGGCTGGTCGCCGGC
>CAZPTD010000475.1:0-2898 GCA_964588915.1 uncultured Neomegalonema sp.
GCCGCAAGATCATCGTCGACACCTATGGCGGCGCGGCGCCCCATGGCGGCGGCGCGTTCTCGGGCAAGGATCCGACGAAGGTCGACCGTTCGGCCGCCTACGCGGCGCGGTATCTCGCGAAGAACGTCGTCGCCGCCGGCGCCGCCGACCGCTGCACCTTGCAGCTCTCCTACGCCATCGGCGTGCCGGAGCCGCTCTCGATCTATGTCGACGATCACGGCGCCGACCGCGTCGATCCGGCGCGGATCGAGGCGGCGCTGCGCGAGGCGATGTCGCTCACGCCGCGCGGCATCCGCACGCATCTGCAGCTCAACCGGCCGATCTATCGGCGCACCGCCGCCTACGGCCATTTCGGCCGCGCGCCGGAGCCCGATGGCGGCTTCTCCTGGGAGCGGACCGACCTCGCGCCGGCGCTCGCCTCGGCGCTCGACCTGTAAGGCGGTCCGCCTTCAGTGGTCGGCGGCGCGCGCTTTGCCGTCGCGCGCCCGTCGAGCTTTGCGCCGTCCGGCGGCTGAGCGCCGACGGCCGTCAGCCGCCCCGCTTCTGACCGGCGTTCATCGATTCGATGTAGCGCAGCTTGCGCTTGACGTTCCAGGCGTTGGGAACGGCGAACTCCACTCGATTGCCGCCCATATTGAAGCTGAGGACGATGTCCCGCGTCATGTTGAGGCCGAGCAGCTTGCGCAAGAAGTCGACCGGCTTCGCCCGCACCTGCATCATGAGCGTCGGAAACTTATGGTCCTCGACGAAGTGGAAGTTGATTTGCTCTGCTGATCCCGGTCGAAACCGCCAAAAACTCAGGCGATCCATAACGAAGACTGCGACAAACCAGAAGAAAAACAGCACGGTCGAAATCACGACATAAAACCCGAAGCTCATATGCACCGGCGGCAGCTCGAAGCTGAGAATTCTGGTCGGCCGAATATCGAACCGATCGGCCAGAAGCGCCGCGATGGCGACGCCCATGCCGACCATCAGGACGATGTAGCCCTTCACGCGCACCGATGAGAAAATGATGATGAACAGCACCACCAGCAAGAAGGCCGATCCGAGCCAAGGATTGGGATGGATCCTGCTGATGATGCTGTCGAGGCCCTGGTCGCCGGCCCAGTCGAACTCCTGGCCGTTGAAATAGGTGATCGCGGCGCAGAGGTAGCCGCAGACCCAGACCACCCACCAATAGAGAATCGTCGAATGGCTCCAGAGCTTCACCTCGCTCGGGATCGCCTCCGGCCTTGGCCGCGCCGCCGCCTGTTGCTGCTCCGCCGTCATCTGAATGGGCGCATTCGCTTCGGACGTCATGAATCGAGGCTCCAAATCCTATCGTGCTTCGCCTAGCGCGTCGGACTTCCGATACTTCGAAAGCGCGTCCTGTCGCCATCTTTCGTTTCGGACCAAGGCGTCGCGTTCGGCGCGGCGCCGCGGCGCGCCGCGCCCTTCGCGCAACAGTCGTCTCGGCCGCGCGCGTCCGGGCGCGCGCTCCGGGTCCGCGCCGCTCGCTCGAGCGCTTCGGACGGGCGCTTAGGGCGTCGCGCGCGCGCCGTGCGGGCGTCGGCGCAGCCAGCGTCGCAGGAGCCCGTAGCCGAAGACGGCGAGCCCGAAAAGGCCGATCGACCCGGCCATGACGAGCGTGTCGCGGGGCGCGAGCTCTTCCGCTCTCGAGCGCAGGAACGGATCGATCAGAACGGCGTCGTCGGCGAGCGTCAGCCCTCGCGCCGCGAACCGCTCCGCCAAATGCGCGCGGCTCTCGCGGAAGCCGGCGCGAACGATGTAGCCGCGCACCGGCGTCGCCGCGGAGCCGAGGCCGTCTCGCGCGATCCACGCGTCGAGATCCGCGTCGCGCCGGCGCGGCTCGACGACGACGACGCGAATGACGCCGTCGTCGAAACCGCCCGCCGGCTCCAGCGGCGCCGCCCAGCGCCGAACGGGAACGCTGACGACCGCGAGCTCTTCCTCCCAGGTCTCGGCGAGGTCGAGCCGAAGCGTTCCGACAAGGGCGACCTCGTCCGCCGCGTTCGCGTCGCGCTCGGCGTCGAACGCGCCGACGGCGACGGGCGGCGGCGGCGCGCCGGCCGCGGCCTCGCGCCTTCCGGCGTTCTCGGATTCGCTATGGAGCGCCAAGGCGACGGCAAGGACCACCACGAGCGCGCCGCCGATCAAATAGACCCAAGGATTCCATCGGAACAGATCGAGAAACTTGATCGCCGCCAGCAGCACGATCGCCGCGATGACGACGTAAAAGACGACATTGCCGAAGAACCACTCCATCGCCCGCCGCCCTTTGCATGGCCCGCAATCTTCCCTCGGCCCGTGAAGCGCCTCAACCGATTCGCTCAAGAGCGCGACGGCGAGAAGACCCTCGAGGCGCTGGCGGAATCTCGACCCGACCACGCTCTCGCCCGTGCAGCCGCGGCTATCATCTTCGGTGAGACTCGAGAAGACCGTCGTCCGCGCCTCGGGTCGAGCCGGTCGTTTCGTCGCCGGCGAGGATTGCGCCGAAACAGCCTCGACCTGCGGCGTCCTCCGGACGTTCGCGCTCCGCGACGCCGCGCGCGACGGCCGCGCAAGGGCCGCCGCGCATCGGCGTCAGCCGCGATTCATGCGGTGCTCGATCAGATCGTCGACGACGCCCGGATCGGCGAGCGTCGAGGTGTCGCCGAGCGCGCCGTGGTCGTTCTCGGCGATCTTGCGCAGGATCCGCCGCATGATCTTGCCCGAGCGCGTCTTCGGCAAGCCCGGCGCGAACTGAATGAGATCCGGCGACGCCACCGGCCCGATCTCGTGGCGCACCCAGTCCCTCAGCTCCTTGCGAAGCGCGTCGCTCGGCTCTTCATCCGCCATCAGGCTGACATAGCAGTAGATGCCCTGGCCCTTGATGTCGTGCGGATAGCCGACCAC
>CAZPTD010000476.1:0-2882 GCA_964588915.1 uncultured Neomegalonema sp.
CCGCGCAGACGCGCGCGGGCGCGGCGGCGCGGTCCGGACCGAGACCGACGCAAGGCGCCGACGGCGCGACCGCGCGGAAGCGCCAGGCGCGCCGCCGGATGGGCGCCAAGACGCAAGCGCTCCTCGTCATTCTCGTCTGCTTCGCCGCCTCGGCGGCGCTGCGCGCCGGCGACTATCTGAGCGGCAAGGCGCTCGACGCCCTCGCCGAGGCGCCGCCGCCCGAAACGCCGGCCCCGCGCCTCGCCGCCGGCGACGCGGTCGGCCGAGGCGCGTTCGACACGGGTCAGATCGGGCCGGCCGCCGGCTCAGAGGGGCGGGACGCCGCCGCCGAGGATCCGACGGCGACGCTCGCCCGCGACGCCATGTCGGCGCTCGGCGTCGGGCCGGAGGATCCGGGCGTCGCGCTCGGCCTCGAGCACGTCGCCGGCGCCGACGCGGCGGACGCGCTCTTCATGGCCGAGGCGGCGCCGGTCGATCCGCCGAGCCCCGAGGCCGCCGAGCTGATGGAGGCGCTGCGCCAGCGCGAGCGCGAGATCGCCGCCCATGCGGCGCGTCTCGAGGCGCGCGAACGCGAGCTGGCGGCGGTCGAGCGGCGCGTCGACGAACGCATCCGCCAGCTCGAACGCGAGCGCGAGGTCTATTCGGGCCTGCTCGCCGTCATCGAGGAGGCCAGCCGCCGCGACGTCGAGCATCTCGTGGCGATGTATTCGCGCATGAGCCCGAAAGAGGCGGCGGCGATCTTCAACGCGATGGATCCCGGCTTCGCCGCCGGCTTCCTGGTGCGCATGCGCGCCGACAAGGCGGCGGCGATCCTCGCGGAGATGGACCCGACGCGCGCCTACGCCGTCAGCCTCCGCATGGCCGGGCGCAACGTGCGCGCCGGCGATCCGCCGATCACCGAACCGGCCGAAAGAGCGGCGGCGCAAGACGCGACGCAAGATCCGGCCGAGAACGCGGCTCGGTAACGGCGCGGCCAAGCTAAGGAGACGAACACAATGGGCGCGATTGTCGGCATCGTCATCACCTTCGTCATGGTCTTCGGCGGCTATTTCGCCGCCGGCGGCAATATGGGCATTATTCTCGCGGCGTTGCCGTTCGAAATGATGATGATCGGCGGCGCCGCGACCGGCGCCTTCGTGCTGTCCAACGATGGCGGCACGATCAAGCATACGCTGAAGGACGTCGGCAAAGTCTTCAAAGGCGGCAAATGGAAGCGCGACGACTATAGCGACATTCTCTGCCTGCTGTTCCAGCTGATCCGCATCGGTCAATCCGCGCCGCTCGAGCTCGAGGATCATATCGAGAACCCGGAGAGCTCGTCGCTCTTCGCGATGTATCCCAAAATTCAGGGCGATCGGCGCTCCGTCGAGATGATCTGCGACACCTTCCGCAACGGCGGCATGAATTTCGACGATCCGCATCAGGTCGAGGACCTGCTCGAGAAGCAGCTCGAGAAGGATTACGACGAAGCCGGGCATCCGAGCCATGCGCTGCAGAACGTCGCCGACGCGCTGCCGGCGCTCGGCATCGTCGCGGCGGTGCTCGGCGTCATCAAGACGATGGGCGCCATCGACCAGCCGCCGTCGGTGCTCGGCGGCCTCATCGGCGGCGCGCTCGTCGGCACCTTCCTCGGCGTGTTTCTCGCCTACGGCTTCGTCGGGCCGATCGCCTCGCGCCTCAAGGGCATCGCCGAGGCCGATCACGTCTTCTACGCGCTGATCCGCGACGTGCTGATCGCCAATCTGCATCGGCATCCGCCGAACATCTGCGTCGAGGTCGGCCGGCAGAACGTGCCGCGCGAGTTGCGTCCGAGCTTCGGCGACGTCGAGGAGAAGCTTCGCGAACTGAAGGCGAAGGCGGCCTGATGCGCGCGAGGCCGCTCATATCGGCGCGCGCCCTTCTGCGGGCGGCGACGCTGGCGCCGGCGGCGCTCCTCGCCGCGCCGGCGGCGGCGGAGCCCGTGCGCGTCGGCGCCGGCGAGCATTCGGACTATTCGCGCGTCGTGCTCAACCTGGCGCCGCCGGCCGGATGGCGCGCCGAGGCGCGCGCGAGCGGCGTCGAGCTCCGACTGCCCGGCGCGCCGGGCCCGTTCCTCGACGACGCGGTGACGACGCGCCGGCGCGCGCATCGCGTCGAGGGCTTCGAGACGCGCCGCGACGGCGACGAGACCATCGTTCGGCTCGAGTTCAACTGCGCGTGCGAGGCGACGGTCTACGAACTCGAAGGCCGCGCGCTCGTCGTCGACGTGCGCGACGGCGGGCCGGAAGCGGCCGAAGCCGCTTCGGAGGCGGCCGAAGCCGCTCCGGAGACGGCCGAAGCCGCTCCGGAGGCGGCCGAAGCCGCGCCGGAGACGGCCGAAGCCGCGCCGGAGGCGGCCGAAGCCGCGCCCGAGCCTGCGCCCGAGACCGCCGCCGAGACCGACGCGCCGGCCGACGCGGCCGCGCAGTCCGATCCGCGCGAGGTCGACGTCGCCTTCGCGCAGGAGCAATTCATCCAGGCGCTCCAGCGCGCCGAGGAGGAAGGCTTCGTCCAGTTCCGCGAGGGCTCGCCGCTCGCTCGGCGGCCGGAGACGGACGCGACGACGGGCGACGCCGACGCGGACGCCGAGGCGGCCGAGGCCGCCGAGATCGAGAACGCGCCGGCGGCGGAGCCGATCGACGCGGGCGACCCCGCCGCGGGCGAGGTCGAGACCGCCGACGCCGACGCGTCGACGGCGGCGCCCGAGGACGAGGTCGCGGAGCGTCCGGCTGAAGCGGCCGACGCGGCGCCGTCCGCCGCCGGCGGCCACCCCGCGGCGCGCGCGCCCGACGCGCAGCCCGCCGCCGATCCGCGCGCGCCGGCGCCGGCGCCGGCCGACCCGGCGCTCGCCGCGCTCGAAGCGG
>CAZPTD010000477.1:0-2855 GCA_964588915.1 uncultured Neomegalonema sp.
CTTCCTCTCGATCGGGCCCGCCTTCGCCGAAACGGAGGCCGTCGACTGCGCGCCCGCCTATCGCGAGCCCGGCCGGCCCGAGACCATCTGCGTCGAGCGCGTGTCGACGCGCGAGGCGCGGCCGGCGCGCGACCGCGACATCTGCCGCGCCATCGAGCATTTCGCCGAGCGCGAGGGCCTGCCGCCCGACTATTTCGCGCGACTGATCTGGCGCGAGAGCCTGTTCGAGCCGAACGCGGTCAGCCCGGCCGGCGCCGAGGGCGTGGCGCAGTTCATGCCGGCGACGGCGCGCCGGCGCGGCCTGTCCGACAGCTTCAATCCGGCCGAAGCGCTCGGCGCGTCCGCGGCCTATCTCGCGGAGCTCCGGCGCGACTTCGGCAATCTCGGCCTCGCCGCCGCCGCCTACAACGCCGGCGAGGCGGCGATCGCGGGCGTCCTCGCCGGCGCGCGCGGCGCGCCGCTCGAGACGCGCGACTACGTGCTCGCGATCACCGGGCTCGCGATCGAGGATTGGGTCGACGGCGCGCCGCGGCCCGAGATCGACTACGGCCTGCCCGCCGACGGCGCCGCGCCCACGCCCTACTTCGAGGCCTGCCTCGCCCTCGCCGCCACGCGCCGGGCCGAGCCGATGACGCGCCAGGGCGCCTGGAGGCCCTATGGCGCGCTCATCGCCGCGCATCGGCGCCGCGACGTCGCCGAGCGGATGTTCCGCGGCGCGCAGGCGCGCCATCCGGCCGCGCTCTCGGGCGCGACGCCGCTCTTCTTGCAGCGCCGGCTGCCCGGCCGCGGTCCGCGACCGCTCTTCGCGGCGATGGTCGGCTTCGAGAGCCGGTCGGAGGCGGCCGCCTTCTGCAGCCGCGTCGCCGCCGCGGGCGGGCCGTGCGTGGTGGTGAAGAACTGACCGGCGGCGACCGTCGCCGATCCGAAACGCGTTGCGCATGTCGCCCGTCATGCAGCCGCCGCGGCGCGCGCGCAACCATTCGAGATCGCTGACGAAGGCGATCCCGGCGTCCGCGTCGGCAATCGCGCGCAACCCGTCATCGAAGCGCTCAAGCGCCGAATAGATGCGCGCGCCGTCACGTCGATGCATCCATCTATAGCGCATTCGAACCATTCCGAGCCGAAACGCCGGAGCCGAGCGGCGGCCGACCCGCGGGCGGAAGCGCACGCGTTCCACCGAGGCGGTCGCAAGGCGGCCGCGCCGGGGGCGGGTCGGTCGCCAACCGGCCGGAGGCCGGAAGGACTGCGGCTCGAGCCGACGACCAAGCCGGAGCAAGGCGGCTCCGAAAGGTTCGAACGCGCTCTAACGTCGACGCGCTCTAGTAGGAAATAACGCCGGCGTTGTAGGCCTCGACATTCACCTGGGTCGGATCGCCGTCCAAGCTCTCGGCCTCGATATGCGCCGGCGGATGGCCGAGCCCGCTGGCCAGGCTTCCCGCTTGCGAGCCGTTCACCAGCGACACGCGCACGCCGCCGCCGACATTGTCGAAGCTGACGCCGTTCGTCGGCGAATAATGGCCGTCGCCGCGAACGTAGCCGCCGATCGGACCGACGCTGACGCCGGCTTCGACGCGAACGTCGACATTGCCCTCGCCGTCCACGACCGCGTGCGCGCAGAAGCCAGGCGCGCAGATCGAAAACCCCGAGTTCAGGCCCGGGATCAAGATGCCGTATTCGGGCAGCTCCTCTCGGCAGTCGTACTCGGTGGCGTAAGGTCCGCCCTCCATGCAGGCCTGCTGAGCGTTGGCGTTCTCGATCTCGCAGCTCACCGACTGAATGCCGCCGATAATGCTTCCCGGGCAGATCTGCTGGCAGCGGAAATCGACCTGACAGGCTCGCTGCAGCGCCTCGGAATAGCCGGCGCCTCCGCTCGGCAGCGCCGCAGCGGCCGAGAGGAAGGCCATGCCGTTGGGCTCCAGCGTCCTCGCCTGCGCCAACGCGGCCGCCGCGCCGGCGCCGTCGCCGGCCGCCTCGAGCGCGCGGGCGAGATTGGCCCAGTAGAGCGACTCGTCGGGCGCCAGCTCCGTCGCGCGCCGAGCCGCAGCCGCCGCCTCGTCGGCGAGCCCCAGCGCCCGCGCCGCATTGCCGAGGTTGTTCCACATCGCGGCGTTGTCCGGAGCGATTTCGACCGCCATCCGGCTCGCGTCATACGCCGCGCGCAGCAGCGTGTCCGGCAGACTGTCGGGCGCGGCGGCGTAGACCTCCGCCAGCATGGCGGAATAGTTGTTCAGCGAGGCCGGGTCGCTCGGATCGGCCAGGGCGTCCGCGCCGAAGAACCAGGCCGCCTTGTCCCAGTGGCGGCGCAGATACATCATCTGCCCGATCGTGTCGGCGGTCACGCCCTCGGGCAGGTCCGCCAGCATGCCGCGGAAGGCGTCGACCTCGCCGTCGGCGAAGGTGGCGCCGAGAATATCCAGCGCTTCGGCCAGCGCGCCGCCGCCGCCGACGGCCGGCGTCGGCGTCTCGGCCGGCGGAACCGGGATCGGCGTCGGCGCGGAAGTCGACGCGTCGGCGCCGCGCTTCGGCGTGAATTTTTGCGCCGCCGCCATCGGCGCGGCGCCCAGAAACAGGCACAGGCCCGCCGTCAGACACATGACCAGCTTGCGCATCTTCACCTCCCTTTCGTCCGACGCCATTTCCGAGCCGCCGCCAAAACAGCGCCCCGGCTTTCCAGAATCGATCCTAGGCGCCGCGGTCGCGGAGATCCTAGGCTTTTGTCGCCTGCGGCCGGCAGTGTCCGGAACGGGCGGCAGAAGCGTTTGAACTAAGGACGGCCATGGCGGGCCGCGGCGGCCCGCCGGCCCTCGCCCTTCCAGCCGCGCCACGCATTTCTGGCGGAGCGTCCGCCCGGCGCC
>CAZPTD010000478.1:0-2832 GCA_964588915.1 uncultured Neomegalonema sp.
TCGAGGGCCAGCTCGAGACCCGCAAATGGCAGGACCAGAGCGGCCAGGACCGCTATACGACCGAGGTCGTGCTCCGGCCTTATCGCGGCGAGATGACGTTCCTCGACAGCCGCAGCGATCGCGAGGGCGGCGGCGGCTATGGCGGCGGCGGCCAGTTCTCGGGCGGCGGCGGCGGCGGTCAGGTCGGCGGACCGTCGGGCGGATCGGGCGGCGGCTCCGGCGGACAATCCGGCGGCTTCGACCGCGATCTCGACGACGACATTCCGTTCTGATCGCTGAGCGAAGAGCGCCGCGATGGCGTTCGATCTCACGACGCGGCTGGTCGTCGGCGTCGCCTCGTCGGCGCTTTTCGATCTCTCGGAGTCCGACGCGGTCTTCCGCGCCGACGGGCTCGAGGCGTTCCGCGCCCATCAGCACGCCAAGCTCGACGAGCCCTTGCCGGTCGGGATCGCCTTCGCTTTCGTGCGGCGGCTGCTCGGTCTCAACGCGGTGCGGCCGAAGGATCCGCCGGTCGAGGTCGTGCTCCTCTCGCGCAACGACGCCGAGACCGGAAGGCGCGCCTTCCGCTCCATCGCCCATCACGGCCTCGCCATCGAGCGCGCGGCGTTCCTCTCCGGCGAGGCGCCGCATCGCTACATCGATCCCTTTTCCTGCGAGCTCTTCCTCTCGGCCAATATCGACGACGTCCGCGCCGCCGTCGCCGCGGGCGAGGCGGCCGGCCATGTCAGCGGCAACGCCGCTTCGCCGGGCTGGGACGATCCGGACGATCCCGAGCTCCGCGTCGCCTTCGACTTCGACGGCGTGCTCGTCGACGACGACGCCGAGCGGAAGTTCCAGGAGGGCGGGCTCGACGCCTTCCGCGACCACGAGGACGCCAACATCGCCGAGCCGCATCACGCCGGGCCGCTCCACCGATTCTTGCTGCGTCTCGCGGTGATCCAGAAGCTCGAGGCCGACGCGGCGGCGAAGCGCGGCTACGCGCCGCGGCTGAAGACGGCGATCGTCACCGCCCGCGGCGCGCCCTCGCATGAGCGGGCGTTGACCACCCTCGCCTCTTGGGGCGTGCGGATCGACCAGTCCTTCTTCTTGGGCGGCGTCGAGAAGACGGCGGTGCTGGCCGAGCTCAAGCCGCACATCTTCTTCGACGACCAGCGCCGCCATATCGAACGCCTGGGCGACGCCGCGCCGGCGGTGCATGTGCCCTTCGGCGTGGCCAACGCGTAAGCGGCGCGAGATTGCGGCCCGACCCGTCACACCGCAGCGGCGATCTCCTCGAAGGCGGCGTCGTCCTCGAGCGCGGCGGCGACGAGCATGGCGCCTTCGAGAAGCGCGATCGTCCGCACGGCGCGCGCGCGGGCGGCGTCCGCGGCTTCTTCGGGCCGAGCCCTCCGATAAACGGTCGCGAGCCACGCGAGATTGCGCTCGAAGAAGGCCGTGGCGGCGCGCGAAGCCGCCTCCGGCAGCGACGCCCGCTCGGCCGCCAGAGCGCCGCAAAGACACATCAGCCGATCCTCGACGAGCGCGGCGCGAAAGCGCGCGACAAAGGCGGCGATCAGCTCTTCCGGGCGCCGCGCCGGATCCTCCGGATCGCCGAGCGCCTCGAGGAAACGATCGGCGTAGTCCTCGGCCACGGCGGCCGCCAGGCGCTCCTTCGTCGCAAAGTGATGGTGGACGCTCGCGCTCTTGACGCCGACATCGGCGGCCACCTCTCGGAACGAAAAGCCGTGATAGCCGCCCGCGCGCATGCGCCGCTCCGCCGCCGCGACGATCTTCTCCGCCGTGGTTTCGCTCATCTCGCATTCCGAATTCGCACCGTCGCCTATCGGTAGATTGGTGTCGGCGCGCCGGATTCAAAGCCCGCGCCGGACCGCCCTCGCCGGACTTGCTCAGGATCAAGGCGCATGACCGGCGGCGCCGCGAGAAGCGAGGCCTCCGCAACTCGAGGAGCCGCGCCATGCGATCGCTCGTCATCGTCGGCAATCCGAAGCCGCAGAGTCTCTGCCGGGCGCTCGGCGAGGCCTATGTCGAGGGCGCGCGCGTCGGCGGACATGAGAGCCGCCTCGTCGACCTCGCCGAGCTCGACTTCGATCCGATCCTCAGGACCGGTTTCGACGTTCCGAACATCGAGCCGGATCTCGCCGCCGCGCAGGACGCGATCCGCGCCGCCGATCATGTCGTCTTCGTCTGGCCGCTCTACTTCGCGCTGCCGCCGGCGCTGCTGAAAGCCTTCTTCGAGCGCGCCTTCGTCGCCGATTTCGCCGTCGAGATCGGCCCGCCGAGCGCCGGCGGCATGCCGAACTACACGCCGCTGCTCACCGGCAAGTCGGCGCGGCAGGTGATCACGATGCAGATGCCGAGCCTGGTCTATCGACTGATCGCGAGCAGCCTCGCCGCGCGCGCGGTCGAGCACGGCGTGCTGCGCTTCTGCGGCTTCGCGCCGGTGCGCCGCACGCTCTTCGGCGCGGTCGGCGCGTCCTCGCGGAAGACGCGCGCCGGTTGGCTCGAGAAGATGCGCGATCTCGGCCGGAAAGGCGTCTGAGCCGGCGCCGCTCGGCCGCCTTCGCGTCGCCGCTCGGCGCCGCCCGCGCGCGCCTTCGGCTGCTTCCGCCGCGCGTCCATTGATCAGCATCTTGCGGCGCGCTAAAAGACGGCCAACGAGATGTCCGCAAAGAAAGGCCGCCATACGAGCGGCGCATGCGGATAGAGAGAGAGAGCAGAGGCGACCCGACTTGGCAGACGACATTCCGCCGACCGACGAGTCCATGGACGATGACGGGCCGAAGCGTCCGAAATACGACGGCCCGCTGATCGCCGTCGAAGAAGAGATGCGCC
>CAZPTD010000479.1:0-2826 GCA_964588915.1 uncultured Neomegalonema sp.
GGAGAGATAGGCGAAGAACCGGCCCTTCTGCTCGTCCTCGGCCATGTAGCCGATGGAGTAGAGATGCACGAGCGCCGAGACGGTGGTGACGACGACCAGCATCGTCCGCGTCAGCGCGTCGATCCGGAACGCCCAGTCGACCGCGAGCGCGCCCTCCTTCATCGGATCGCCGGAATAGAGCCAGCGCGCCACCGGCTCGCGGAAGGATTCGACCGCCTCCTCGGCGAAGGCGGCGTCGATGAAGACGATCCAGGAGAGCACGGCGCCGAGCCCGACCAGCGCCGTGGTCAGCACCTGCGCCGCCTTGTCGCCGATCGCGCGGGTGAAGAGGCCGGCGATCAGCGCGCCGACGAGCGGCCCGAAGACGATCAGCTTGTAGATCATCCGCTCAGCCCTTCATCATGTCGACGTCTTCGACGGCGATCGATCCGCGGTTGCGGAAGAAGCAGACGAGGATCGCGAGACCGATCGCCGCCTCGGCCGCCGCGACGGTCAGCACGAAGAGCGTGAACACCTGGCCGACGAGATCCTGCAGTTCGTAGGAGAACGCGACCAAGTTGATGTTGATCGCCAACAGCATCAGCTCGACCGACATCAGGATGATGATGACGTTCTTGCGGTTGAGGAAGATCCCGAAGACGCCGATCACGAAGAGGATCGCCGCGACGGTCAGATAGTGTCCCAATCCGACGCCGAACTCGCCGCCCATCTCTCAGTCTCCTCTCCGCGGCGCCCGAGAGCCGCGCGTTCTCAGCGCCCTTCGACCCTATTCCGCCGGCGTGCCGACGCCCTCGCCCGGCTTGACGTCCACGAGCGTCACCGCCTCCTCGCGCGTGCGATGCATCTGCGCGAGCACGTTCTGCTTCTTGACGCCTTCGCGCGCCCGCAAGGTCAGCACGATGGCGCCGATCATCGCGACCAGGAGGATGAGGCCGGCGAGCTGAAAGTGCAGCGCGTAGTCGTCATAGATGATGAGGCCGAGCGACCGCGTGTTCTCGACATCCGACGATGTCGGATCGGTCGCCAGCCGCGCCGCCTCCTCGGAGACCTGCCAGACGCCGACGCCGAACGCGATCTGGATCACGAGGACGACGCCGATCGCGGCGCCGAGCGGCACGTATTCGGCCATGCCCGCTCTGAGTTCGGCGAAATCGACGTCGAGCATCATGACGACGAAGAGGAACAGCACGGCGACCGCGCCGACATAGACGATGAGCAGGATCATCGCCACGAATTCGGCGTCTCGGAGCACGAAGAGGCCGGCGGCCGAGAAGAAGGCGAGAATGAGCCACAGCACCGAACGCACCGGATTGCGCGCCACGGTCACCATGAAACCGGCGACGATGGCGACAATGGCGAAGACGTAAAACGCCAGAACCGGCAAGACTTCGGCGGCCACTCGCTCCTCCATTCCTTTCGCCGGACCCCGGCGCCCGCGATCGGCCTTCGCGCCGTGCGGCTTATCCGACCTTGCCTAGGCGCGGTCAAGCCCGCCCGCACGGGGCGCGTCGCCGCGTCTCAACCCGCGGCGTCCTCCGCGTCTCGTCTCGCCGAGCCGGCCGGAATCGGCCGCGACGGTCGTCTCAGGCCGAAGAAGGGCCTAGCTTCCGCGGCGCGCCAGGGGCTCCGATGTCGCTTTCGAGGCCCGCGCGGTCCCATCCGCCGAGATCGGCCGCCGCCGCGTAGGTCGACTGCAGGAAGGCGAGCAGCGCGCCGTCGGGATCGGCGGCGTCGCGCACGGCGTCGTAGGGCAGGACGAACTCGCCGAGCTCTTGATGATAATACGCCTCCGCCGGCGCCGCCGGCGCGGCGCCGAAGCCGTCCGGCGCCGGATAGGCGTAGCTGTAGAACGTCGGATGGTCGACGCCGCCGCCGCCGGGCCAGAAGCCGGCGGAGCTGACCTCGTGCGAATACGCCTCCTGCGTCACCGCGTCCGGCAGCGCCGGAAACCCGCCCGGATGCAGCGGCGCCGGCCGGCCGCTGAACCGCGTGACCGCGAAATCGAAGCTGCCCCAGAACAGATGAACCGGGCTCGCCTTGCCGATGAAGCCGGTGCGAAAACGACTGAAGACGCGATCGACCGACACCAGCGCGCGCCAGAAATCCTGCGCCGCCGCCGGATCATACGCGCCGGGCTCCGTCTGCTCGCGGAACGGCGTCGGATCGGCGACCTCGTTCGGCGCGCCGTGCATTCTCGTCGCCGCGCCGATGCTCGCCAGCATGTCGTGAAACCGGGCGTGGAAGTCGGCGACGGACATCGGCTCCAGCGCGAAGCCGTCCGCCCGGCCGTCCGTCGACTGACAGACGAGGCGATGATCGAGGAAATCGAAGCGGATCTCGTGTCCGGCGCCGTCGCCCGGAACGAGCGACGTCGTCAGCCCGCGCGCGTCGACATAGAGCGTCGCGTGCCAGGAATGGTTCACCCAAGGCGCCCGCGCGAGCCGGAACTTGCCGACGATCTGCGACCACATGTGCAGCGACGCGCCCGTCGGCGCCCAGCGCGCGTAGGGAATGTCCGGCCAGTCGTTCATCGCCACTCCTCGCGGTCGTTGATCCGCGGCCGCCCGCCCTAGCGATACGGCGCGTCGAGCTCGAGATTGCGCGCGATCTCGCGCTCCCAGCGGTCGCCGTTCTCGAGAAGCTTGTCCTTGTCGTAGAACAACTCCTCGCGCGTCTCGGTGGCGAACTCGAAGTTCGGCCCTTCCACGATCGCGTCCACCGGGCTGGACTCCTCGCAGAAGCCGCAATAGATGCATTTCGTCATGTCGATGTCGTAGCGCGTGGTGCGGCGGCTGCCGTCCTCGCGCGGCTCGGCCTCGATGGTGA
>CAZPTD010000480.1:0-2811 GCA_964588915.1 uncultured Neomegalonema sp.
CGGCTGCGCGTCGAGGCCCGGCCGCGCGCCCGCCGCGGCACGGTCGACCGGCGGTTCTCGCGCGTCGGCGCCGCCGACGATCTCGCCCGCGGGCGCTCGACCTTCATGGTCGAGATGGTCGAGACCGCGGCGATCCTGAACCAGGCCGGCCCGCGCGGGCTCGTCATCCTCGACGAGATCGGCCGCGGCACCTCGACCTATGACGGGCTCTCGATCGCCTGGGCGACCTTGGAGCATCTCGTCGCGGTCAACGGTTGCCGCGGGCTCTTCGCGACGCATTACCACGAGCTGACCGCGCTCGCCTCGGCGCAGCCCTCCTTGAAGAACGTCACCGTCGCGGTGCGCGAATGGAAGGGCGACGTCGTCTTCTTGCGAGAGATCGTCTCGGGCGCCGCGGATCGTTCCTACGGCGTCCAGGTGGCCAAGCTCGCCGGGCTGCCGCGCGTGGTCGTCGACCGCGCGGCGGCGCTTCTGGAGCGCCTCGAGAAGGGCGCCGAGAGCGCCGGCAGCCGCGCCGAGAGGCTCGTCGACGATCTGCCGCTCTTCGCCGCCGCCGCCGAGCGGAGCGCGGCCGAGGCGGCGCGGGAGGCCGGTCGGGCGCCGTCCGAGCTCGTCGAGAGGCTGGAGGCGCTCGATCCGGACGCCTTGACTCCGCGCGAGGCGCTTGCTGCGCTATATGAGCTCAGAGCGTTGCTGAAGGAGTAGTCGATGGCCGGCCCGGTCGCGGAGCGCATGCGCGTCGATGAATTTCTCGCCTGGAGCGCGAGCGTCGAGGAGCGATACGAGCTGATCGGCGGCGTCGTCACGCGGATGATGACGGAAAGCGGCGCGCATTCGCGGGCGAAGACGCGGATCGCCCGGCAGCTGCTCGCGCAAATCCCGGACGGATCGCCCTGCAGCGTCGAGATTGACGGACTCGCCGTGCGCGTCGACGAGGCCAACAGCTTCGAGCCGGATGTGATGGTTCATTGTGAAGCCTATGATCCAAAGGCGGTTTCGATCTCGTCGCCGACGCTGATCTTCGAAGTGCTGTCGCCGTCCGCCCGCGCCGGCGATATCGCGGTCAAGGCGCCGAAATATCTTGCGGCGCCGTCGATTACGCATGTCGTCCTGATCGACGTCGTGATGCCCGGCGCGCTCGTCTTCGCGAAAACGGGCGGCGGCATGCCGCAGATCTTGCCGACCGAGGCGACGCTGCGCCTGCCGCTCGCGGAGGACGAGATCGTGATCGACCTCGCCGCCGTCTTCGAGGGGCTTTGAGCTTGGCGGCGATGGGCGGGCGGCGACCGCAGATCTATCTCGCCGGTCCGGACGTCTTCCACGCCGAGGCGCTCGCCATCGGCGCGCGCAAGAAGGCGATTTGCGCCGAGCTCGGGATGGAGGGGCTCTTTCCACTCGACAACGAGGTCGACCTCGAGGACGGCGCGCCGGCGGAGGCGGCGGCGCGGATCTACCGGGCGAACATCGCGATGCTCGACCGAGCCGACGGCGTGATCGCCAACGCGTCGCCGTTCCTCGGCGCGCTCGCCGATGACGGCACCGCCTTCGAGATCGGCTACGCCGTGGCCCGCGGCCTGCCGATCGCGCTCTACGACAACGGCGCCGGCGACACCGCGTCGAAGGCGGCGGCGCTCCTCGCGGCCGCGCCGTCGCTCCACGATCCCGACGTCGCGGCCGAGGATTTCGGCCTACCGGTGAATCTGATGCTGGCGATCGCCGCCGGCGCGCCCTTTATCGAGGCGGGCGCGGCGCCGCTGCCGATGACCGACCTCTCGCGCTTCGAGGTCGCGGCGCGGCGGATCGCGCCGACGGTGCGCCGATAGCCGCCGCGCTCCGGGGCTGCCGGCTCATGCTCAGGCGCGCACCGCGATCGGCACGCCACGCCTTCGGCGTGCGCGACATAGCGCAGATCGTTGCAGAAGCAGCCGCCGATGGTCGGCGCCAGATGGTCGGCGCCAGGAGCTCCACTGTAACCTTCGGCATGACGCCTCGCGTCTCGAATCGAGCGGTCGGACGACTCGCTCTGGAGGCGCAAGGGACCACATGAACCGGGCCGGGGTGTGACAGGAGGAGCCATGCATGGGCGTGATCTTCGACTATTTCCGAGCCCGCGACGCCGAAGCGGCGCAACGGCTCGTGGGACCAGGCGGCGTCAACGAGCCGAATGACGTCGTCACCACCAAATGGGTCGACTCCAGCGTCGTGCTCGGCCGTCTTGTCGCCTTCATCGACGAGACGTCATGGACTCCGGATCTCGCCGAAGCCCGCCTGGTCGCGCCGGATCCGGCGACCGGTCCGAAGACCGCGGAGGAGTACGAGGCTCTGCCCGAAAACTCGGTCTGGCTGACCGGCCCGTATCTCGAGGAGCTCGAGCTCGCGACGCGCGACTCGCTCGCCGGCGTCGACGACGCGCGCCTGCCGACGCTTGCCGAACAATGGGCGATGACCGAAGAGCTCGCCAATGACGGCCGCACGACCGGCGCGGATCTCCTGCCGTTCGTCCGCGCCTTCGTCGGCCTCGCGCGGCGGGCGCGGGCGGCGGAAGAGCGGCTCTATTGTCGGTCGATCGTTTGAGCCCCGGCGCGCCCTATCGTCTGATCGGTTCTGATGGAGCCAACCTCGCCCTTGTCATCCCGGCCAAGCGCGAAGCGCGCAGAGCCGGGATCCAGGGCCAGGGGCTGAGCCTGCGGCGAACCGGCCCTGGATCCCGGATAAGCCTGCGGCTTTCCGGGATGACGGCGTCATCGGCGTTGCAGCCACCTAAAGCACATTCGAACCATTCGGAGCGGAAACGCTGGTGCTGAGCGGCGG
>CAZPTD010000481.1:0-2807 GCA_964588915.1 uncultured Neomegalonema sp.
GACGCAGCGCGTCCTCGCGGCGTTCGCCCGGCCGCGGCTCCTCGCGCCATACCGGCGCGTCCTGCGACGCGCCCGCCCCGTCCCGAGATGCGCCCGGCGCGTCCTGTCCCATCGGCATCCTTGCCCGCCTCCTTGCCCGGAACTCAGTCTTCGAGCTCCTCCTCCTCCGGCTGAATTAGCTCGATTTCGCCGGTCTCCTCCATCTTTCGGATCACGCCGATCACTTCGAACTGCGCCGCCTCGCCGTCCTTCACGGTCGGCATCGGCATCTCCGAGATCTGCTCCTCGATCTGCTCGGCCAGACGCTTCGACATGTTGGCGAGGAAGAAATCGACCGTCTCCTCCGCGTTCTTGCGGGCGTAGGCCAGCGACTTCATGAGCACGTCGTTCTCGATCTGGCGCATGACGAAGGCGACCGCCGAGCGCTCCACACGCAGCGGAATGTCGTTGAAGGTGAACATCTTGCGCTGGACCGACTGCGCCAGCTCCATGTCCTTCTCCTCGATGCCGCCGAGCAGGCTGTCGCGCTTGTCGGTCGACATGAAGTTGAACATCGAGCTGATGAGCTCGTCCGGCTTGCGCTTCGACTTGCGCAGGCGCGCGCTGCGCAGGAAGTCGGACTCGATCGAGTCCTTGACCTTCTCCAGCACCGTCGGCGAGACCAGCGCGACATTGGCGACCCGGATGATGACCTCTTCGGCGAAGTCCTTCTCGAGGCGCTGCAGCACCTGCGCCGCCGCCTCCGGCTTGATCCGCGACAGCACGACCGCCACCGTCTGCGGATGCTCGCGCGACAGGAAGTTCGTGAGATCGATCGGATCGCTGCTCGAGAGCTTGTCCCAGATCGAGCGGCCGTCGCCGTCGTCGAGATCCTCGAGGATGCGCTCGATCGCGTCGTTCGACAGAACGGTCGCGAGCATCTCCTTGAGCGCGTCCGGCGTCATGCTCACGCCCTGATCGTCGAGCGAGACGAGGAATTCGCGCACGATCCGCTCGATGTCCCATCTCGGCACGTCGCCGAGCGTTCTCGAGGCCCGCGCGAAGTTGCGCACCTCCTCCTCGCCGAGCTCGCGCAGGATCGGCACGGCGTCGTCGCGGCCGAGCGCCATGATGACGATGGCGGCCTTCTGCGCCTGGCTGTACGCCGTCTGAGCGACGGCGGCCTGAGCGGCCCGAGGCTGGCGGCGGGCGGCGCTAACGCGGTTTGCGGCGGACATCGGACTTACCCCTGATAGCCTGTCACGAGCGCGCCGGCGAGCAGGGCCCAACCGTCGGCCATAACGAAGAACGCGAGTTTGAACGGCAGCGCCACCACCACGGGCGGCACCATCATCATGCCCATCGCCATCAGCACCGAGGCGACGACGAGATCGATGACGAGAAACGGCAGGAAGATCATGAAGCCGATCTCGAAGGCCCGGCTGATCTCGGAGAGCATGAAGGACGGAATGAGCACGCTCAGATGCGGCTCGCCGGCCTCGGACACGCGCTCCGGCGCGACCGCCATCAGCTGGTCGAGCGTCGTCGGATCGACGCGGGCGGTCATGAACACGCGGAAAGGCTGCGAGACGCTCGCGAGCGCGGCGGTCTCGTCGATCTGGCCGTCGATGAGCGGCTGCACGCCGGTCGACCACGCCTCGGCGAAGACCGGCTCCATGACGAAATAGGTCAGAAAGAGCGCCAGGCTCACGATCAGCATGTTCGGCGGCGAGGCCTGCAGCCCGAGCGCCTGACGCAGGATCGAGAGCACGGTCACCATGAACGGAAAGCACGTGACCATCACCGCGATGCCCGGCGCGAGGCTGAGCACGGTGATCAGCAGGAAGAGCTGCACGATCCGGGCGCTCAGGCCCTCGCCGCCTTCGCCGAGATCGAGCGTGACCTCCTGCGCCAGGGCCGCGCCCGGACCGAGCGCGGCGCCGAGGCCGACGAGCAGGGCGATGATGAGCGCGCGGCGCGCATGTGTCTGCATGGTCTCGGCGTTCCGATCGGGCGATGGCTGCGGCGGTCGCCGCCTGCGTCGCGGCGCGTGAGGGTCGGACGCGGCCGATACAAAGGCCGCGGCGCGGGGCTAGAAGGGCAAGCAGAGATAGACCGAAACGGTCAGGCCGGCGCCGAGGCGGGCATCGCCCAACTCGATCTCCTGCAGCTCGCCGCGCGCGACGACCCGCTTGCCGACCATGATCTCCACCGGATCGTCGAGCTTGCTGTCGAGCTGCAGAAGCGTGTCGCGCTTCATCGAGAGGAGCTCGCCGATCGTCGGGCGCGCGTTGCCGACGGAGACGACGACCTGAACCGGCACGCTGAAGATGGCGCGGTTCTGCCGGCCGCCTCGGCCGCCGGCGTTCGCCGCCGCGTTGGCGGCGCGCGCCTCCGCGGATTGCGCCTCGGTCTCGATCGCGGCGCCGCTCGCTTCGCCGGCGACGGCTTGGTCCTGTTCTGACATGCTCTACTCTCCATCCTGACGCGCCGGCGGATCGGCCGGCGCTGGAAACTGATCGTCGGCCGCCGCCGGCTCGGCCGGGCGGTTCTCGGCCGCGGTTCGGGACGATCCGAACGCCGCGAGCGCGGCGGCGACGGCGCGGGACGCGGCGCCCGCCATGTCGAGTTCCGCAAGGCCGTCGCGCCACTCCGCGCGCGCCGCGCCGGGCGGCGTCGCGGGATCGGCGACCACCTCCCAGGGCGCGGCGGCGGCCCGGCGCGCGGCGAGCGCGGCGCCGAGCTCGGGCGCCGCGTCGGGATGCGCGTAGATCCGCCCTCGCGCGTCGGCGGCGGCCCGGGCGAGCCCCTCGGCGACGGCGCGCGCC
>CAZPTD010000482.1:0-2775 GCA_964588915.1 uncultured Neomegalonema sp.
GGCAGACCGGCGCGCCGCCCGAAGGGCTTTGGCTGCCGGATCCCGGCGTCGCGCCCTATCGAGGGCGCGGATGAACGCGCGCGCGCTCGGGCGGCTCAATCCGTTCGCGCGGTCGGTTCTCAAGAGCGGCGCGATGGCGTTGGCGCGTCCGCGGGCGCGGATGGCGCTGCGCGTCGCGCGCCGGGCGGCGTGTCTCGACCGGCTCGCCGCCGGCCGCGCCGCGGTGGTCGACTGGGCCGAAGAGATGGCCGAGCTCGAGCCGCGTCGGCCGGCGCTGCGGCGGCTCTGGCGCTGGCTCGCGCATTTCGACGCCTCTTCGGCCGAGTTTCCGCGCCCGCTCGATCTAAGGGCGACGCCCTTCCCGCACACGCTCGACTTCTGCTGCGCGCGGTTTCGCGGCGGCGCGGATCTGGCCGAGGCGCAAGCGCGAGGGCGCGTCAACTTCCGCGGCGCGCGGTTCGGCGGCGACGTCTCGGTTGCTCACGCGCGGTTCCAGCGCTGCGTCGACTTCGCCGACGCCGGCTTTGACGGCGGTCTCGACGCCGCGTCGTCGGCCTGGGCGCGCCGCGCGTATTTCGAGCGCGTCGTCTGGCGCGGCGAGGCGTCCTTCCTCGGCGCCTGTTTCGAGCTGGGCGCGAGCTTCGAGGACGCGCGCTTCGACGGCGGCGCGGCGTTCCGCGACGGTCGTTTCGACGGGCCGGCGCGCTTCAACGGCGCGCGCTTCGCGGCCGAAACGAGCTTCGAGGGCGCGCATTTCGCAGCGCCCGCCGGCTTCGGCGGCGCGCGTTTCGGCTCCGATGTCCTGACGGCCGGCATGCGCTTCTCGAACGCTTGCGACGCGGCCGCGTTCAACGCCGCGATCGCGCAAAGCGCCGAGCGGTTCCGTCCGCGGCTCGTCTTCGACCGCGACAGCGAGCGCGATGAGGACGACGGGCCGAGCTGATCGTCGTTTCGGTCCGGCGCGCGCCAGGGCGTTGCCCTTGGCGCATGAGGCGCCTATCAGGGCGCTCTCAACGAATGGCTGCGAAGCGCGAGGCGAGGATGGGCGAGATCGGGGCGGCGGGCGCGGCGGCGTCGGCGGAGAGGGCGCGCGCCGCCGAGGCGATGCGCCGGTTGGCGCTCGAGGCCGGCGCGGCGATCATGCCGTTCTTTCGCGGCGAGGCCGCGCTCGAGGGCGCGCTCAAGGAGGACAGCTCGCCGGTGACCGCGGCGGATCACGCGGCGGACAGGATCATCGTCGAGGGGCTCGACGCCGCCTTTCCGGGCGCGCCCGTCGTCACCGAGGAGCGCGTGGACAGCCAGGCGGACGATCCGGGCGACGCGTTCTTCCTGGTCGATCCCTTGGACGGCACCAAGGAGTTCATCTCGGGCTCGGGCGAATTCACCGTGAACATCGCGCTGATCGAGGACGGCGCGCCGAGCCTCGGCGTGGTGTTCGCGCCGGCGATGAACCGGCTCTTCTGGACGCCGGACCCGGATTTCGCCGTCGAGGAGCGCGTCGAGGGCGGCGAGCCGGCGCTCGATCGCCGTCTTTGGGTGTCGACCGCGAACAACGCGTCCTTGCGGATCGTCGCCTCGAAATCCCATCGCGACGCGGCGACGGACGCCTATATCGCCCGCTATCCGAATGTGCGGCTCGAGAGCGCGGGCTCGTCGCTCAAATTCTGCCTGATCGCGGGCGGCGCGGCCGATCTCTATCCGCGGCTCGGGCCGACGATGGCCTGGGACACGGCGGCGGCGCACGCCGTGCTCAGAGCCTCGGGCGGACGCGTGCGCGCGCTCGACGCCGACGGCGCGGCCGCCGGACCTTTGCGCTACGGCGCCCGGGCTCGCGCGGCGGCGGATCCGGACGCGCCGCCGCGCGAAGGCTTGTCCGCCTACGCCAACCCGTATTTCGTCGCCTTTGCGCCTTCGGTAACCTTACGCTGATATTCGGGATCCGAGCGCGCGCCTCGACGCATGTTCGTTGCGGCGCGTAAACTGCGGACGCTTTTCCCGAATGCGATCCCGCGCACTTTCGGACCGCCGCGGCGCGGTTATTTAACCCGCGACGCCGATCGCGACGCGCGGGCGGCCCTCGAACAGGCGCTGTGTGAAAATGACGCTGACCCATCTCGACCGGCTCGAAGCCGAGAGCATCCACATCATCCGCGAGGTCGCCGCCGAGGCGGAGCGGCCGGTCATGCTCTATTCGATCGGCAAGGACAGCGCGGTGATGCTGCATCTCGCGCTCAAGGCCTTCTATCCCTCCAAGCCGCCCTTTCCGCTCCTCCATGTCGACACGACCTGGAAGTTCCGCGAGATGATCGAGTTCCGCGACCGGATGGCGGCCGAGCTCGGGCTCGAGCTGATCGTGCACACCAACGAGGAGGGTCTCGCGGCCGGAGTCGGGCCGTTCACCCACGGCTCCGCGGTCCATACCGACGTGATGAAGACGCAGGCGCTGCGCCAGGCGCTCGAGAGGGGCGGCTACGACGCGGCCTTCGGCGGCGCGCGGCGCGACGAGGAGAAGAGCCGCGCCAAGGAGCGGATCTTCTCCTTCCGCACCGCACAGCATCGCTGGGACCCGAAGAACCAGCGACCGGAGCTGTGGTCGGTCTACAACGCTCGCAAGTCGCCGGGCGAGAGCATCCGGGTCTTTCCGCTCTCCAATTGGACCGAGCTCGACATCTGGCAGTACATCTACAAGGAAGACATCCCGATCGTGCCCTTGTACTTCGCGGCCGAGCGGCCGGTGGTCGAGCGCGACGGCGCGCTGATCATGGTCGACGACGC
>CAZPTD010000483.1:0-2774 GCA_964588915.1 uncultured Neomegalonema sp.
CAGCGCGTCGCCCCCGCAACGCGCCAACAAGCTCTCTCGACACGATCCGACGCCACAAAACCCGCCCCAGGCCGAAAGCCCGAGGCGGGTTTCGCGTTTTACGACGCCGCCTCCGAGCGACGCTCAGATGAGGTTGGCGTGCTTCTTGAGAAACGAGGACGCGATCTGCGCCTTGGAGCCGTAGGCGTAGTCCCGCGGCCGCATCAGCCCCAAGAACGCCTCGTGCAGCGCTAAGTAATCGGCGCTCGGCTCGAACCGTCCCTCCAACCGGTCGAACATCTCGACGACGAGGTCGCGGATCTCGTCCGGCGTGTTCTCGACCACCTCGACGCCCGTCTCAGCGTAGCGCTGGGTCAGGCGCCATCGCGACATGCCCATCGCGAAGGCGGCGCGATAGCTGATGACCTGTCCCGCCTTGTTCTTCAACAACTTGAGGATCGAGAGGTCGCGCGGCCCGATCCCCGGCGCCATGCCGCAGGGCGCGAGATTCGCCAGCGCGGAGGGGACGTTGAAGAGCACCGGGATCGTCGCCGGCCCAGAGGTGTTGCCGATGAAGAACCGGCACGCCGCGCCGAGGAAGAGGTCGAGATGCGGCCGACGCTCCGGGCTGTGCGCGTAGTCGTAGACGCCCTCCATCGCCGGCAGCGGCGTCATGCTCGGGTCGCCGACGCGCACGACGAAGCCGCCGCGGCCGACGATCTCGCGCATCGCCTCGACATAGTTCTCGATGCGGGCGTTGCGGTAGTCGTTGTAGATCTCGTCATCGGCGTGAAAGCCGCCCTCGCGGCAGTGCAGCGCCACGAACCAGCCGCCGTCGCGCATGCCCCAGCGCCGGAGCGCCGCCGCGCCGTCGACGCGCATCCAGTCGGGCAGCAACGCGACCGGCGGCCGCTCGCCCCAGTCGGCGAGCAGCGCCGGATACGGGCTCGCCTCGTCGAAGGCGATGAAGGGCTTCGTCGTCGCGTAGGTGACGGCGGCGATTTCTTGGAACGGCGCGAGCAGTCGGACGAGAAGCGGATTGGCGACGACGCGCATCTTCGGCCGCCAAAGCTCGAGGACCGCCGGGTTGGCGACCTGGCTGCGGCGGGCGAGCATGACCAGCCGCGCCTTCGCTTTGCGTCCGAGCTCGATCTCTTTCAGCAGGAAGTCGATCTCGGCGATTTGATGCCCGAAGGCGTGCTGACGCTCGGAAAAGACGAATTTGACGTTTCTGCGGGCGAGGAGGCGCGACAAAGGGCGATAGACGCGGCGGAAAACGGCCTTCCGAAGCGCTCTTTGAGCGCGCCCGAGACGGGTTTTCCCGCCTCCCTCTTCCAGGTTTGGATCGAGCGCGGCGCGCGGGGTCGCTTCCGCAATCGCGTCCGCCTCGGCGCGCGAATTCTCATGCGCGGCCCATAAGGAGCGCTTATGCGCGAGCGCGACTTCTTCCTCGGCGCTGGTCATATGTCCGCCTTTCCCTCGCGGCGCGAGATCGTCTCGCGCGCATCGACGCCGCCGCGGGCGGGCCGCCGACGCGCTATGGTTTACGACGTCAGGGTTGACGAAGTGCTGCCGCGCCGTGGCCCGTTACGCGGCGTAATCCGATTGTCGCTTCATCGTCGCGAAGGCGACATCCGCCCTAAGCGCCGCCGACACGGCCGCCGACTACCCTTCGGCTCCAATCACCTGTCCGAAGGGATTCGTTATGACGTCATCGCTCTCCATCACGCGCCGTCGCCTGCTGAGCACCGCCTCGGCGGCCGGCCTCGTCCTCGCCGCGCCGAGCCTCAGCCGCGCCCAGGCGCGCCCCTCGATCACCCACGGCGTCCAGTCGGGCGACGTCGACGCCTCCTCGGGCGTGATCTGGGCCCGGACCGACCGCGCCGCGCGCATGCATGTCGACGTCGCGACCGTCGAAAGCTTCGCCAACGCCCGCCGGCTGCCGTCGCTCTACGCCGCGCCGGAGAGCGATTTCGCCGTCAAGCGCCTGTTGACGGACTTGCCGGCCGACCAGGACGTCTTCTACCGCGTCCGCTTCGAGGACCTCGCCGACAGCAACGCGCTGTCGATCCCGATCGTCGGCCGTTTCCGCACCGCGCCGGCCTCCCGGCGCACGGTCAAGTTCGTCTGGTCGGGCGACACCGCCGGCCAGGGCTGGGGCATCGACGTCGACCGCGGCGGCATGACGACCTACGCCGCGATGCGCAAGCGCGAGCCGGATTTCTTCATCCACTCGGGCGACACCATCTACGCCGACGGCCCGATCGCCGCCGAAAAGGAGATGCCGAACGGCGAGATCTGGCGGAGCCTCGTCGCCGAGGGCGTCGAGAAGGTCGCCGAGAGCCTCGACGAGTTCCGCGGCCGCTGGAAGTACAACCTGCTCGACGCCAACGTCCAATCGCTCGCCGCCTACGCGCCGACCTTCTTCCAGTGGGACGACCATGAGGTCGTGAACAACTGGTCGGCCGCGAAGGACCTGACGGCGGACGAGCGCTACACAGAGAAGAATGTCGGCGTCCTCGCGGCCCGCGCCGGTCGCGCCTTCCACGAGATGACGCCGATCCGCTACACGCCGGCGGAGCCGGGCCGCGTCTATCGCAAGATCGCCTACGGTCCGCTGCTCGACGTCTTCTTCATCGATCTGCGCTCCTATCGCGGCCCGAACTCGGACGGCATGCAGGAGGAGACGACCCCAGAGAGCCGCGTTCTCGGCGCCGAGCAGGTCGCGTGGCTGAAGCGCGAGCTCGCCGCTTCGACCGCGACCTGGAAGGTGCTCGCGTCCGACATGCCGATCG
>CAZPTD010000484.1:0-2746 GCA_964588915.1 uncultured Neomegalonema sp.
GCCCGAGCCGCCCTTTCACACCGTCTACATCCACGCGCTCGTCCGCGACGAGCACGGCAAGAAGATGTCGAAGTCGCTCGGCAACGTCATCGACCCGCTGGAGCTCATCGAGGCGTTCGGCGCCGACGCGCTGCGCTTCACGCTGACCTCGATGGCGGCGATGGGCCGCGACATCAAGCTCGCCGTCAGCCGCGTCGAGGGCTACCGTAACTTCGGCACCAAGCTCTGGAACGCGGCGCGCTTCTGCGAGATGAACGGCTGCGAGCGCGATCCGAAGTTCGATCCGGCGCGCGTCGAGCAGGCGGTCAACCGCTGGATCGTCGGCGAGACGGCGCGGCTCCGCGAGGCCTGCGACGCGGCGCTCGCCTCGTTCCGCTTCAACGACTACGCCAACGGGCTTTACGCTCATGTCTGGGGCGTCTTCTGCGATTGGTATTTGGAGCTCTCGAAGCCGCTCCTGCAGGAGGACGCCGATCCGGCGGCGAAGGCCGAGACGCAGGCGACCGCGTCTTGGGCGCTCGACCAGATCCTGCTGCTGATGCATCCGGTGAGCCCGTTCCTGACCGAGGAGCTCTGGCGCGTGACCGCCGGCGCGGCCCGCCGGTCGAAGCCGCTCGTCCATGGCGACTGGCCGACCTATCGGGCGAGCGAGCTCGCCGACGCGGAGGTCGACGCCGAGCTCCGTTGGGTCACGCGCCTCATCGAGGAGATCCGCTCGGTGCGCTCGGAGATGAACGCGCCGCCCTCGGCCAAGGTCCCGCTCGTGCTCGTCGGCGCGTCTTCGGCGGCGGAGGCGCGGATGCGGCGCAACGAGGCGCAGATCCTGCGGCTCGCGCGGCTCGACGGATGGCGGGCGGCGGACGCGCCGCCGAAGGGCGCCGTCGCGGCGGCGGTCGAGGAGGCGACGGCGTGCCTGATCCTCGCCGACGTCATCGACGTCTCGGCCGAGCGCGCGCGTCTCGAGAAGGCGCTGGCCAAGGCCGAGAAGGAGGCGGGCGGCATCGAAAAGAAGCTCTCCAACGAGAGCTTTCTCGCGAAGGCGCCTCTGGAAGTGGTCGAGGAGCAGCGCGAGCGGCTCGAGGCCGCGCAGGGCGACGTCGCCCGGCTCAAGGCGGCGCTCGAGCGTCTCGCGGAGATGGGCTGAGGCGGCGCGCCGCGGGCGGACGCGTCACGGATCGCCGCGCTCTCGAATGTCGAGACCGAGCTTCCGCGCGATCTCGCGATCGATCCGAACGAGGAGCGCCGCGTCGCGAAGAACGGGCGGGACGTTCTGGCGGCGCATCCGCCAGATACTGTTCGCGTCGAATATCGGCCGTCGGAATCGGCGTTGCCGGCGCTCGTCGAGGCGGGCGACGCGCGCGACTTCGCGATCGTCGACGGTCGCCGTCTTTTCGACGCCGTTTTTGTCGACTTCTAAGTGTTTCAGAGAAGTAGAAGCGGCTGGGGTCGACGGCGGCGGACAGGCGCGAGGCGGAGCGACATGCGGAAAATCATCGGCGCCGCCGGCGTCCTCTTGGCGCTCGCGGCGGCGCTCGGCCTGGCTCTCGGCTTTCTCGGGCCCGTCTCTTTCGACTTCGACGGCTTCGCCCATGTCCGGCCGCATGTCTCGGTCGCGCTGCTCGTCGCCTCGCTGCTCATGATCGCCGCGCGCTGGCGGCGCCTCGCGCTCGCGCCGCTCCTCGCCGGCGCGTTCGGGCTGATGGCGCTCGGGCCGATCTGGCGGTCGCCCTCGGCGCTGCCGGCGGACTGTCCGCACGCCGCGTTCACCGTCGCAACCGCCAACGTTCACCACAACACGCGCGAGCCCGACGCCGTGGTCGCGGCGCTTCTCGCCACCGACGCCGACATCATCGCCGTGCAAGAGCTTTCCGACGCGTTCTGGCCGGCCGTCGCGCCTCTTCTCGCGGAGTATCCGCACTACGCGCTCGAGGCCGATCTCGCCGAGTATCCGCGCGGCGCCGGGCTTTTCTCGAAGCGGCCGATCCGCGTCCTCGAGGTGGTTTGGGGCGACGAGCCGGAGCTGCATCGCGCGCTCGCGGTCGCGGTCGTCGCCGGCCGCGAGATCGGCGTCGCGTCCTTCCATTTCGACCGGCCTTGGATCGAGCCGCAGGCCGAGCAGGTGCTCGGCTTCGACGCCTATGTCGCGGCGCTGCCCGAGCCGCGGATCCTCCTCGGCGACTTCAACGCGACGCCCTGGAGCTACGCCGTCTCCGAGATCGAGGCCCGCGGCGCCGTCGAGATCGCGCCCGGGCTCCGGCGCACCTGGAAGCGCGTCTATCCGAACCCGTTCTTCGGCCCGGACATCCCCGAGCCGATCGGCAACCAGATCGACCACGTGTTCCTCTCGCCCGGCCTCGGCGTCGCCAGCGTCGAGACCTTCGATCTGCCCGGCTCGCCGCATTGGGGCGTGACGGCGGTCGTCCAGATCCCGGCGGATCCGGCCGGCTGCTGATCGCTGCGGCGGATTGCGACGCTTCCGCCCGAGCGCCGGCTCGCCTAAGCTCCGCCGCGACGACGGTTCAGAACAAAGATCGATCTGGGAGAGACGAGATGGACGGCGGATCGGGCGCCCCGAAATTCGACAAGTCGAAGCTGCCGAGCCGGCATGTGACCGAAGGGCCGGAGCGCGCGCCGCACCGCTCCTATCTCTACGCGATGGGCCTCAATGACGAGGAGATCCACCGCCCCTTCGTCGGCGTCGCCACCTGCTGGAACGAGGCCGCGCCCTGCAACATCGCGCTCAACC
>CAZPTD010000485.1:0-2719 GCA_964588915.1 uncultured Neomegalonema sp.
ATCCCGGCTCGGCGCGCTTCGCGCTTGGCCGGGATGACGGGAGCGCTTGACGCGCGGAGCGTCCGAGGCGGGCGAGCGCCGGAGTGGCGACGGCGCATGGCGGCTGCGTCAGGCCGCTCAGCCCGGTTTCCGAGCGACGACAAGGGACGTCATGCTCGGGATGAGGTCGCCGGTCTCGCGGATCTCGAAACCGGCGGCGCGCGCGAGCTCGGCGACCCTGTCGACGGTCAGCGAGTGCGCGTCGGGCGTGAAGGCGAGATGCTGGAGCTGCCAGAGCGCCGCCAGGATCGGGCCGCGCCGTCCGGCGTCCACCATGAAGTCGTGGATCATCAACACGCCGCCGGACTTCAGCGACCGATACGCGTTGGCCAGAAGGTCGCCGATCCGGTCGCCCGGCACGCCGCTCAGGAGATAGGACATCAGCGCCGCGTCCTGATCGGTCGGCCAGCCCGCCTCCAAGGCGTTTCCCGGCACGTATCGGACGCGGTTCTCGAGGCCCGCCGCCGTGATGAAGCGCCAGCCGATCTCGGCGACGTTCGGGAACTCGATGATCGTCGCCTCGAGGTCCGGATAGGCGCCGAGCAGGCTGATCGTCATCGCGCCGGTGCCGCCGCCGACATCGAGGAGCCGCCGCGCCGCGGAGAGGTCGACGCGCCGCGCCAGAGTGCGGCCGGGCGCCAGCGAGCCGGCGTGCTGCGACTCGCTGTAGAGCCGCGCCTTCTCCGGGTCCGACATCCAATGGGCGTAGGACTCGACCGCGAGCCGGTCGGCCTTGCCGTCGAGCACGTCGTTGAGCTGGGCGAGGAACGGATACATCTGCCGGTCGATCTGATAGCGCAGATAGTCGCCGAAATCGTACTTCGCGCCTTTGACCAGAAACTGCTCCGCCGCCGGCGCGTTGCGGTAGCGCCCGTCCG
Source organism: uncultured Neomegalonema sp. (assembly GCA_964588915.1). Classification (GTDB taxonomy): domain Bacteria; phylum Pseudomonadota; class Alphaproteobacteria; order Rhodobacterales; family Rhodobacteraceae; genus JALEGB01. The sequence continues at coordinate 918 of CAZPTD010000485.1, forward strand.
GCTCGACCGCGAGCGCGCCGATCCCGGCGAGCGCGGTCAGGAGCGTCAGGATCCGGTTCTCCGGGACGCCGGTCGCGGCGCAGATCTCGTCGACGGTCATCGCCTTGCCGGCGAGATGCGTGAAGAGCCCGATATGGAGCCCGCCGAAAAGCGCCTTCGAGGCCATGAAGCCGAAGGCGACGCGCGAGAGGTCTTCGGAGGTCTCCAATAGCGGCTCTGCGGCCGGGCTCTCTGGCGTCTCGGTCATGGCGCGTCTCCTCTTGATGCGTCGTGCGGCACGTTAGCCCGCGGCCGCGCGCCTGCGAAGACGCGTCACGACCGAAGCGCCCGCGGCGTCCGGCCGAAATGCTTGCGGAAGGCGCGGGTGAAGGCGCTGGCGTCCTGATAGCCCGAGCGCAGCGCGATCTCGGCGACGCTCATCTCGGAGTCCTCGATCAAGCGCCGGCCGTGATTGAGCCGCAGCCGCCGATAGACCGTTTGCGGCGTCGCGCCGAGCGCGCGCAGGAACCGCGCCTCGAGGTCGCGCTGGCTGCAGCCCGCCCGCCGCGCCAGCGCCGCGATCGGCAAGGGCGCCTCGATGTTCGACGACATCGCCTCGACCGCCGCCGCCACGCGCCGGTCGCCGCCGCGGCCGCTCGCCCGTTTCGACGGACCGCCGGACGCGGGCGCCCGGTCGCCGACGTCGCGCTGCAGGAAGAGGCTCGAGACCTCCACCGTCAGCGCCGCGCCGTGCTCCATCGCGATGAGCTGGCGCACGAGCTCGAAGCTCGCGACCGCGCCGCCGGCGCTCATCCGGTCGCCGTCGATCACCCAGCGCTCGCGGCGCGCGTCGACCTCGGGAAAGCGCTCGGCGAAGACGTCGAAGGCGTCGAAATGGATGGTCGCCGAGCGGCCGTGGAGCAGCCCGGCCGCGGCGAGGAGCCAGCTGCCGGTGTCGAGCCCGGCGAGCGTCCGGTAGCGCATGGCGGCGCGGCGGAGGTCGCGCGAGCACGCTTCCGTGGCCAGAGCGCGGACGCCGTAGCCCGGCATGACGCAGAGGATGTCGCCGCCCGGATCGGAGGCGAGATCGCCGTCGGGCGCGATGGTCAGCCCGCTCGACGAGACCGCCGGGCGGCCGTCCTGCGTCAGGATCCGCCAGGCGTAGGCGGCGCGTTCGAGGAAGCTGTTCGCCGCGCGCAGGGGCTCCACCGTGTTCGCGAGGCAGTGGTTCGAGAACCGGTCGAAGAGGAGCACGCCGACCTCGACCGGACGCCCGTCGGCCCGCGTCGAACCTCGCGCGGTTTCGGCAGGCGGGCTGACGTTTTTTCTCTCGGCGTGCACGATTAACCGCGAATTCAGCATGATTCGTTTTCTCGATTGGCCGGCTTATTGACGAGATGTCAAGCGCCGGAGGCCGCGAATGCCGCTCGAAATCAACCGCGAGGTCTTCATCACCTGCGCCGTCACCGGCTCCGGCGCGACGCAGGACCGGAGTCCGCACGTGCCGCGGAGCCCGAAAGCGATCGCCGAGAGCGCGATCGAAGCGGCCAAGGCCGGCGCCGCGGTGGTCCACGCCCATGTCCGCGATCCCGAGACCGGCGCGCCGGCGCGGGCGCGCGAGCTTTATCGCGAGGTCACGGAGCGCATCCGCGAGGCCGAGGTCGACGTCGTGCTCAACCTGACCGCCGGCATGGGCGGCGACCTCGTCTTCGGCTCGGCGGCGCAGCCGCTGCCGCTCGCGGGCGGCACCGACATGGCCGGCGCCGAGGAGCGCATCGCCCACATCGCCGAGTGCCGCCCGGAGATCTGCACGCTCGATTGCG
>CAZPTD010000486.1:0-2718 GCA_964588915.1 uncultured Neomegalonema sp.
ATGAGTGGTGCCGCGCGCGCGGCGTGCCGCATAAGCGCTGCGGCAAGCTGATCGTCGCGACCGAGGCCGGCGAGGAGCCGGCGCTCGAGAAGGTGGTCGCGCGCGCCGCGGGCAACGGCGTCGCCGAGCTTCATCCGATTTCGGGCGCCGACGCCCGGGCGATGGAGCCCGCCCTCAACGCCGTCACGGCGCTCTGGTCGCCGCTCACCGGCGTCGTCGACAGCCACGCCTTCATGATCTCGCTGCTCGCCGAGGCCGAGGCGCACGGCGCCGAGCTCGCGTTGGCGACGACGGTCGTCCGCGGCGGCGTGGCGGCGGACGGCGTGCTTCTCGAGACGGCCGGCGCGGCGCCGGCGCGCCTCGCGGCGCGGCTGGTGGTCAACGTCGCCGGGCTCTGGTCGCAGGCGCTCGCGCGGCGGATCGACGGGCCGCATCAGGCGACCATCCCGCCGACGGTCTACTACAAGGGCAACTACTTCGCGCTTTCCGGCCTCCGCGCGCCCTTCGAGCGGCTGATCTATCCGGCGCCGGCGCCCGGCGGCCTCGGCGTGCATCTGACGCTCGATCTCGCCGGCGCGGCCCGTTTCGGTCCGGATGTCGAGCCGTTGACGGCGACCGACGCCGCCGAGATCGACTACACGGTCGACAGGGCGCGCGGCGAGGCCTTCTACGCCGCGATCCGGCGCTATTGGCCCGATCTGCCGGACGGCGCGCTCCGGCCCGACTACGCCGGCGTGCGGCCGAAGATCGACCCGGACTATCAGACGGATTTCCGCATCGACGGCCCGGCCGATCACGGCGCGCCCGGCCTCTATCATCTCTACGGTTTCGAGAGCCCGGCGCTGACCGGCGCGCTCGCGATCGGCGAGATCCTCGCCGACCGGATCGCCGCCGAAGCGTGACCCGCGGTCAGTTCATGTCGTCGAAGCGCGCCCGATAGGCCGCGTCGGCGGCGGCGACGGAGCCCGACGGATCGGCGCGCCAGGCGGCGCGCATCGCCTCGCCGCTCAGCATCACGAGCCGGCCCTCATGCATCTCCCAAACCAGCGGATCGCAGCCCACCAGACGATTCATCGACGCCAAGGTCTGCACGCAATAGCCGCCGCAGAGCGGCGCGTATCGATCCGCGGCGCGGGCGAAGGTCTCCATCGACGTCATGCTGGCGAAGAGCCAGGTCGCGCCGCGCCAGTTGATTTCATAGGCGCGCGAGCCTTCGACCGGGCCGCCGGCGGCGAAATAGCTGACGCAGTCGTAGCCGGCGAGCGTGCGGCCCCAAACGTCCGTCCAGATCTCCTTGTCGGTCGGCGGCTCGGCGCTGGCGCGCCTCGCCGCGCCCGTCGCAAACGCAAAGCCGACCGCGGCGACGCCGGCGAGCGCCTCGCGCCGCTTAAGCGGTCTCATGATCTCGCTCCCCCGCCCGCGTCTTCCCGCCTGTCGCCACGTTTCTTCATCTTGTCTTCGTCGCGCCTGCGCGCCGCGCCGCGCGGCTTTTCACCGATCGCTAAAGTGTCTGGTCGCCGCGCGTCGAGCAAGCGGCGACACGCTCTTGTCAAGAGCGCGCAACTCATCGTGACGTCATTTGCTCAGTCGTCGCGCGGCGCGAAGGCGAAAAGCGCGACGGCGGCGGCGTTCGAGACGTTGAGCGAGGCGAAATCCGCGGCCGGCCGGATCCGAGCGAGCGCGTCGCAGCGCTCCTTCGTCGACGGCCGGAGCCCGGCGCCCTCGGCGCCGCGCGCCAGCGCGACCGGCGCCGACGCCGCGGCGGCGGCGGCTTCGCCCAATTCGAGCGTCGCCGCGCCGTCGAGGCCGATCACCGTATAGCCGATCTCCTGAAGCGTCGCCGCCGCCGTCCCGAGCGAAGAGACCCGGAGATAGGGCGTGCGCTCGAGGGCGCCCGAGGCGGATTTGGCGAGCGCGCCGGTCTCCGGCGCCGCCTTGCGCCGCGGCGCGATCACCGCGCGCGCGCCGAAGACCTCGGCCGAGCGCAGGATCGCGCCGACATTGTGCGGATCGGTGACCTGGTCGAGAAGCAGCGCGCGCGACGCGTCCTTGCGATCTTGCAGCGCGCAGACCTCTTCGAGCGCCGGCCAGTCGAGCGGATCGCATTCGAGCGCGACGCCCTGATGCACCGAGGCGGGATCGAGCGGGGCCTGGAAGCGGCGCGGATCCTGGATCTCCGGCTCGAGGCCGCCGGCCGCGAGCGCGTCCTCGCCGAGCCTGGCGAGCGCGTTCGGCGTTGCGAGCAGCCGCCGGCGGCGACGCCTCGGATTGAGGAGCGCGGCGCGGACCGCGTGCAGTCCGAAGAGCCAGAGGTTCTCCGTCTCGGCCGCGCCGCGCCAATCCTTGCGGCCGCGCCGCGCCTCGGCGCTCCGGCGCGCATCCGGCCGCCGATCAGGCTTTCGCACTTGCCGCACCTCCTCGCGTTCTGCCGCCGCGGCTCGGAACGGCGGGCCGGGCGCGGGCCTCAAAGACGTCTTCGGCCGGCTATATCGCCGCGCGCGCCTCGGGTGAAGTCGAGAGCTGTTGACATCGCCCGCCGGCCATCCCTATCTGCGCGCTCCGAGCCTTCGGGCTCCCGCGCCCGCGGACAGCCGGCGCGGCGCGCTCCGGACCGCCGCGCGCGCGGCGACGCCGGGTGGCGGGAGGGGTGGCAGAGCGGTCAAATGCAACGGACTGTAAATCCGTCGGGGAAACCCTACGCTGGTTCGAATCCAGCCC
>CAZPTD010000487.1:0-2710 GCA_964588915.1 uncultured Neomegalonema sp.
CGAATGTCGAGCTCGGCAAGGAGATCATCAACAATTCCGGCCTCGACGTCATCGCCGGCGACAATCTCGCCGACGCGGCCGAGAAGGTGGTCAAGGCGGTGCGCGGCGGCTGAGCCGTCGGGGCGGGAGAGCCCGAAGACCGCGAGGCGCGCGCGCGGAAGGGGCGCGGACGCGCATCAGGGAGGCCGGTATGGATCGATCGTTGGCGCCGCCGAGGGGCCTGGCGCGCCGCGTCTTCGCGGCGCTGGCGCTCGCTCTTTGCCTTCTCGCGGCCGCGCCGGCGCGCGCGCAGGGCGTCGCCGAGGCGGACGCGATCGCCTTCGCCGAGCTCTTCGTCGACGCGGCGGCGGAGACCGCGCCCGATTTCGCGGGATCCGACCGCTTCTTCCTCGGCGCGGGCCTCAGCCCCGAGCCGGACGGCGTTCTCGTCGGTCGCGGCGGCTTCGTCCTGGCGACGGCGCATCCCGAGGGCGCCGGCGGGCCGGTCGTCGTGACGATGCTCCTCGATTTCGAGAACGCGGACGCCGTGTTCGCGGCGCTCGCCGAGCGGATCGCGGCGCGGTTCGGGATCGACGCGACGTCGGCGGCGGAAGCCGTCGCTCAGGGCGTCGTCGAGATCGGCCTCGAGGACGGAGGCCTGATCGCCATCGTCGTGTTCGCGGGCGAGATCGAGCCGGGCGTGCAGATCCTCGGCCTCACCGCGTCGTCGTTCTAGCCGCTGGTCGCGAAGGAGGAGACGCTCGGATGCGAAGAGAGACGTCGCGGCGCGGCGGATGGTTCTCGGCTCTGACGGCGCTTTGCCTGGCCGTCGCTCTCGGCGGGCCGGCTCGAGCGGAAGGCGTCGGCGAAGCGGCGGCGACCGCTCTCGTCGAGCAGTTCGTCGAGGCCGCGGCGCTCGGGGCGCCCGATTTCGGCGGCGCCGATCTCTTCTTCGCCGACAAGGGCTTCGTGCGCGACGCGAGCGGCCTGATGGTGCGGGACGGCGGCGGGACGCTCGTCTCCTCGCCGCCGCCGGGCGCCACGGGGCCGATGGTGATGACGATCGCGATCGAAGACTTCTACGGCCTTCTCGTCGTCTTCGAGGCCGCGCTTGCGGAGCGGTTCGGCCCGGACGCGGCGGAGCGGCGCTCCGAAGAGCTGCCCGCCGTCTATATGGCGACGGTCGACGGCGCGACGGTCATGTTCGCCTTTCTGCCTGGCGAGCAGGCCGGCCAGAAGGTGATCGGCATGTCGGCGGTCGGTTTTCGCTCGCCGTGAACGAAGGAGTGACGCCAATGCGTGAGCGTGAGACACGGTCCCGCCGCGTTCGACGCCCGATCTTGGCCGCATGCGCCGCTCTTCTGGCGCCCGCGGCGGGACCGGCCGTCGCCTTCGAGCCCGGCGCCTACGAGCTCTTGGGCTTCTTCGAGCGCGTCTGCGTCTACGAGGCGCCGGATTTCCACGCGGTCCCGCGCAAGCTCGTCGGCGTCGGCTTCGCGGTGTCGGAGGCCGCGCCGGGCGCATACGAGGCGCGCAGCCGCCGTTCGGCCTACACCGTCTATGTGAGGCCGGCGGCCGAGCGCGGCGGCTTCGCGCGTTGCGCCCTCAGCGTCGAGGGCGTCTCCCGCGCGGCGGCGCGTCGTGTTCTCGAGGAATTCGTTTATGATTCCTATGACGGCGCGGTCGCGGAAGAGCCGGACGGCGCCGGCGGCGTGCAATACCGCGTCCTGATCGCGGAGCCGTCGCTCGTCTTCGCCGCCTTCGGCGACGCGCGCGGCGCGGCGCTCGCGGTCGCAGTCGCGCCGGCGGAATAGACGGAACAATGGGACTTCGGCTCCGAAGCGAAGGGACGCGTCATGACGAGGCAGGGGCGGTTTCGGTCGACGCGGTCGAAAAAGCCCTCGAACCGCGCCCGCCGTCGCTTCGCCGCGGCGGCCGTCGTCGCCGCTTTTGCGGCGGCGCCCGCGCCGGCGGCGGCGCAGATCGGCGATCTGACGGCGCCGTCGAACTTCGTCAGCCTCTTTCTGGAGGGCTGCGTCTGGACGGCGCCGGATTTCCGCGACGCCGCGCTCGTTTTCCAGCGCGAGGGGCTGGCGCGGTCCGAGCTCGTGTTCGACAAGGATCTTTATGTCGGGCCGGCGGGCGTGGTCTCGGCGGTCGTTCAGGAGGAGGAGAACGATCGGCTGTGCCGGCTGGTCGGCCAAGGCGTTGACGAGGACGGCGTCGCGGCGGCGCTTCGGTCGCGGCTCGAGGAGGATTTCGGCGCGCTCTTGGTCGACGAGAGCGGGCCGGGCGTCGCGCTGGTCTTTCGGGCGCCGATCGCGGGCGTCGAGGCGACGGTGACGATGGTTCCGGCCGAGTCGAGCGAGCAGGCGCGCGCGATGCTGATTGCGACGATGCCGCGCTGACCGGCGAGAAGAGACGCGGCCGCGCGCGACGCGGCGAAAGATGGAGAAGGCGGATGGCCGTTTTGGTCGACGAGAATACGAAGGTGATCACCCAAGGCCTGACCGGCAGCCAGGGCACGTTTCACACCGAGCAGGCGATCGCCTACGGCACCAAGATGGTCGGCGGCGTGACGCCGGGCAAGGGCGGGACGACGCATATCGGGCTGCCGGTCTTCGACACCGTCGCCGAGGCGCGGGCGGGCACCGGCTGCAACGCCAGCGCCATCTACGTGCCGCCGCCCTTCGCCGCCGACGCCATTCTCGAGGCGATCGACGCCGGGGTC
>CAZPTD010000488.1:0-2702 GCA_964588915.1 uncultured Neomegalonema sp.
GGATCGACGTCCGGCTCGTGCTCGAAGACGTCGAGCGCCGCGCCGGCGAGCTCGCGCTTGGAGAGCATGCGGATGAGCGCCTTCTCGTCGATCACCTCGCCGCGCGCGGTGTTGACGATATAGGCCGTCGGCTTCATCAGCTTGAGCCGCCGCGCGCTCAGGAGGTGATAGGTCGCCGGCGTGTGCGGGCAGTGGATCGAAAGAATGTCCATCCGGTGCAGCATCTGGTCGAAGCTGTCCCAATAGCGGACGCCGAGATCGGCCTCGCGGACCTCCGCCAAGCGGAGCCGGTCGTGGTAATGCACCTCGAGCCCGAAGGCGCGCGCGCGCCGCGCCACCGCTTGGCCGACCGAGCCCATGCCGAGGATCCCGAGCCGCTTGCCGCCGAGCCGGCTGCCGAGAAGATGCGTCGGCGACCAACCGGTCCAGGCGCCCGCCTCCATCATCCGGATGCCTTCGGTCAGCCGCCGCGGCACCGCGAGGATGAGGGCCATGGTCATGTCGGCGGCGTCCTCGGCGAGCACGCCCGGCGTGTAGGTGACGAGAACGCCGCGGCTGCGCGCCGTCGCCACGTCGATATGGTCGAAGCCGGCGCCGTAGCTCGCGATCAGCCGCAGCCGCTCGCCCGCCTGCGCGAGCAGCGCCTGGTCGATCTTGTCGGTGACCGTCGGCACGAGCACGTCCGCCTCGCGCATGGCCGCGCCGAGCGCCTCGCGCGACATCGGCGCGTCGGTCTCGTTCAGCCGGACGTCGAAGAGCTCGGAAAGGCGCGCCTCCACCGCCTCGGGCAAGCGCCGCGTGACCACAACGCGCAGCCGATCGCCCGGCGCCGTCTTGGCTCCGCTCACCGCCGTCTTCTCCATGCCGACCGCTCCTTCGGCGCGCCGCCGGCGGCGTCGCGCTCGCTCAATCGTGATTTCGCCGCAGCTACGGCTTATGAGTCCTGTCGCCACGCCGCAAGGACGCGCGCGCCTGTCTCTAGCAGAAGGCGCCGGCCGAAAGGAAGTCGCATTGCCCGGCCAAGTCACAAAATTGCGCCAGCGCCGCAAAGAAGAGAATAATCGTGCCGCGGCCCGGCGCGGCTCGGCGCTTTCGATCGCGCGGGCGGCCGTGTTCGCGGCGGCCGCCTTTCCTTCCGCCCTCGCGCCGCTCGGCGTCGGCGCCGAGCCGCGCATCGTGCCCTCCTGCGACAGCGACTCGGTCGGCCGCGTCGGCCCGATCAGCGGCGCGCCGCTGCCGCGCTTCGAGAGCCTGCGCGCGCCGGAAGCCAATCTGCGCCGCGGCCCGAGCTTCGATCACGCCATCGACTGGGTGATCCGCCTGCCCGATCTGCCGATCTGCGTGATCTCGGAGATCGACGGCTGGCGCCGCGTCGAGCTGCCGACGGGCGAGCGCGGCTGGCTGAGCGCGCCGCTCGTCTCGGAGCGGCGCTTCGTGCTCTTCGTCGAGGCGCCCGGCGGCCTCTGGGCGCAGAAGAGCGCCGGCGCCGAGCCGATCCTCGAAGCGCCGGCGATGACGCCGATGCGGCTCGGCCCGTGCGACGCCGAGTGGTGCGCGGTCGAGTTCGACGACGACGGCTTTTTCGCGCGTCGCGCGCGTCTCTGGGGCGTTCGAGCGATCGAATAGGCCCGAAGATCGCCGCGATTCCGGTGCAGTTGACGCAGCGCTCCTTGCAAGCCCAGGGGGCCGATGCTACCTCGCGCGTCGAGGCCGCGTTCATAATCGAGCGCCGGCGCGGGAGCTGGCATGACGAAGAAAAGCAGCTACGATTACGAAGACTTGCTCGCCTGCGGGCGCGGCGAGCTGTTCGGGCCGGGCAACGCGCAACTGCCGGCGCCGCCGATGCTGATGATGGACCGCATCACCGAGATCAGCGAGGCGGGCGGCGCCTATGACAAAGGACGGATGCAGGCCGAGTTCGACGTGAAGCCGGATCAGTGGTTCTTCAAATGCCATTTTCTCGGCGATCCGGTCATGCCGGGCTGCCTCGGCCTCGACGCGCTCTGGCAGATGGTCGGCTTTTTTCTCGGCTGGCTCGGCGCGCCGGGCCGCGGGCGCGCGCGCGGCGTCGGCGAGGTCAAATTCACCGGCCAGGTCCTGCAGACCGCGAAGCTCGTGCGCTACACCGTCGACATCAAGCGCGTGATCATGCGCAAGCTGGTGCTCGGCGTCGCCGACGGGGCGCTTTGCGTCGACGGCGAGACGATCTATACCACCAAAGACATGCGCGTCGGCCTCTTCCAGGACGACGCCGGGGCGACGGCGTGACGATCGCGACCGTCTCCGGACGAAGCGCAACAGAATAGGACGCGTCGCAGCGCGGCGCCGAGGGGAATTGCGGATGAGACGCGTCGTCGTCACAGGCTTGGGCATCGTCTCCTCGATCGGTTCGACCGCGGCGGAAGTGGCCGCGTCGTTGCGGGAGGGCCGTTCCGGGATCAGCTTCGCGCCTGAATACGCGGAGCTCGGCTTTCGCTGCCATGTTCACGGCAAGCCGAACGTCGATATCGAGGCGTTGGTCGACAAGCGCGTGCGCCGCTTCATGGGCGACGGCGCCGCGTTCAACTACATCGCGATGCGCCAGGCGATCGAAGACAGCGGCCTCGCCGAGAGCGAGGTCAGCCACGAGCGCGCCGGCCTGATCATGGGCTCGGGCGGCCCGTCGACGCGCAACATCGTCGCCGCAGCCGGCATCACCCGCG
>CAZPTD010000489.1:0-2701 GCA_964588915.1 uncultured Neomegalonema sp.
ATGTCCGCGGCGCCGCGGGCGACGTCGGAGCCGCGGCGGCCCATGGCGACGCCGACATCCGCGGCCTTGAGCGCCGGCGCGTCGTTGACGCCGTCGCCGGTCATCGCCACGACCTCGCCGCGGCCCTGCAGCAGCCGCACGATCCGCATCTTGTGCTCGGGCGCGGTGCGCGCGAAGAGCGCGCTCTCGTCGATCGCCCGCAAGAGCGCGTCGTCGGAAAGATCGTCGATCTCCGGCCCGAGCACCGCCCGATCGGCCGGCAGCCCGACGGCGCGCGCGATCGCCTGCGCCGTCGCGCCGGCGTCGCCGGTGATCATGATGATCTTGACGCCGGCCGAGCGCGCCAGAGCGACGGCGTCCGCCGCCTCCTCGCGCGGCGGATCGGCGATGCCGACGAGGCCGAGAAACTCGAGATCGGCCTCGAGCGCCTCGCCGGCCGACGGATCGACGCCCGCCTCCAGCCGTCTCCGCGCGATCGCGAGCACGCGATAGCCCTTGGCCAGCATCGCCAGGCGCGCGTCGTCGATGCGCGCGCGGTCCTCCTCCGTGATCGCCCGCGTCTCGCCGCCGTCGGCGACCGATCCGAAGAGCGGCGCCAGCACCTCCGGCGCGCCTTTGACATGGGCGAGCGCGCCGCCCTCTGCCGTCCGCTCGACCACGGTCATCCGCTTGCGGCTCGACGAGAAGGAGACCTCGCCGATCAGAGCCGCCCGGCCGTCGATATCGGCCTTCATCGCCGCGACGACGAGCGCCGCCTCGGTCGGCTCGCCGATGCGGCGGAAGCCGTCCTCCTCGGCGACGACGTCGGCGTGGTTGCAGACGCGGCCGCTCCGGAGCGCCGCGGCCAAAGCGGGGCGCGTCTTGGGATCGATCGGCGCGCCCGCCTCGAGGAATCGGCCCTCGGGGCGATAGCCGACGCCGTCGATCTCGACATCGGCGTCGAAGCTCCAGGCCGCCCGCGCGGTCATCTCGTTCTGGGTGATCGTGCCGGTCTTGTCGGTGCAGATCACGCTCGCGGCGCCGAGCGCCTCGGCCGCCTGCAGGCGGCGAAGGAGCGCGCGCCGCCGCGACATCGCCTTGACGCCGAGCGCGAGGGTGATGGTCACCACCGCCGGCAAGCCCTCGGGCACCGCCGCGACGGCGAGCGCGACGCCGGTCAGGAACATGTCGAGGGGCGGCTTGCCGAAAACCACGCCGGCCACGGTCACCACCGCCGTCAGCGCGAGCGCCACGGCCCCGAGCCGCCGCGCGAGCACGTTGAGCTGGCGCCGCAGCGGCGTCTCCTCGTCCGCGCCGGAGGCCTCGGTGAGCGCGGCGACGCGGCCGAACTCGGCCCGCGCGCCGACGGCGACGACGACGCCCGTCGCGCGGCCGTTCACCGCCGCGGCGCCCATCAGCGCCACCGAGCTCCGAGCGGCGACGGGCGCGTCCTCGGGCGCCGGCGCGACGCCCTTGGCGACCGGCTCCGACTCGCCGGTGAGCAGCGACTCGTCCATCCTGAGATCGGTCGTCGCGACGAGCCGCAGATCCGCCGGCGCCTGATCGCCGGTCTCGAGCAGCACCACGTCGCCGGGCGTCAGCTCGCGGGCGGAGACCTCGACCGTCCGACCGTCGCGGATCGCCGTCGCCGTCGGCGCGAGCATCGCTTTGAGCGCCGCGAGCGCTTGCTCGGCCTTGTATTCCTGCGCGAATCCGAGCGCGCCGTTGAGCACGACGATCGCGAGTATGACGATCGCGTCCGTCGCCTCGCCGACAACGACGGAGAGAACCGCGGCGACGATGAGCACGGCGGTCAGAACGTCGAGAAATTGCCGCACCAGCAGTTCGACGATCGACCGCTTCCGCCCGCCGCCGACCTCGTTCGGACCGTATTCGGCGAGCCGCCGCGCCGCCTCTTCGGAGGCGAGGCCGCGCGCCGGATCCGTCGAAAGCGCGGCGACGACCTCGTCCGCGGCGCGCGCGTGCCAGGCCGGCGGCTCCGGCCGCTCGTCGAGACGGGCCGCGGCGTTCTCGCTCCGAGGTTCGCTCACGCTTTCGGGTCCGCCCTGTCCGAATCGATCTCATCGAAATCAACGTCGTCCGGATCCGTCTTGTCCAGATCCGTCTCGAATGTCGGACGCCGATCGGCGCAGGGCCGCGTTCCGCCCGCCGCGCGCGGCCGCGCGGACGCCGCGCCGGCGATGAACTCGGTCAGCGCCGGCGCGACGATCTCGCGCGCCGACGGGCCGTGCGCGAGCGAGAAATGGCCGCCCTCTTCGAGGACCAAGCGTCGCCGGAGCGCGTCCGGCGCCGACGCGAACAGGCGATGCGCGGCCGCGGTCTGGCCGGGCGCGGCGATCTCGTCCTCCGCCGCCTCGACGGTCATCACCGCGAGCTCCTTGGCCGCTTCGGGCCGGACCGCCGCGCCGCGCCAGCGGAGCGCGCCTTGGGCGAAGCGGTTCTCGTGAAAGATCGTCGAGATGCTCTCGAGGAACGCCAGGCCGTCGATGTCCTTGACGCTGGTGTAGACGGTCAGGAACGGAAACCGGCGCGGATCGAGGCCGTCATTGGCCATGACCTTGCGATAGAGAGGCCCGCCGCTCGCCCATTGGCGGGCGAGATGGGTGAGAAGCCCGCGCAGCTGCGACGCCGCCGGATAGACCGGACGGCCGGCGCCGGGACATTTCGCCGGCGCAGGCTCGATCGCGACGCGCTCGAGAAG
>CAZPTD010000490.1:0-2694 GCA_964588915.1 uncultured Neomegalonema sp.
CGGGTTGAGGCGTCGCCGCGACGCGCGAGGACGCGTCGGCTGCGAGGTCGTCGTCGGCGGCGGCCTCGGCCGCGCGCCCTTCATCGGCGGCGTCCTGCGCGACTTCGTGCCGAAGGAGGAGCTTCTCGCCTATCTCGAGGCGATCCTGCGCGTCTACAACCTCTACGGGCGGCGGGACAATAAGTACAAGGCGCGGATCAAGATCCTCGTCCACGAAGAGGGCGTCGAGGAGATCCGCAGCCGCGTCGAGGCGGAGTTCGCCGCGATGGAGGGGCCGAGTCTCACGCCTGATCCGGACGAGATCGCGCGGATCGACCGCTACTTCGCGCCGCCGGCCTTCGAGGAGCTGTCCAATCGCCGCCAGTCGCTGATCGACGCGATGGCGGCCGATCCGGGCCTCAAGGATTGGGTCGAGACGAACACGGCGAAGCACAAGGCGCCGGGCTACGCGATCGCGACGGTGACGCTCAAGAAGCCGGGCGATGCGCCGGGCGACGCGACCGCCGAGCAGATGCGCGCGCTCGCCGATCTCGCCGACGCCTACGGCCATGGCGAGCTGCGCGTGAGCCACGAGCAGAACATCGTCCTGCCGCATGTGAAGAAGCAGGAGCTGCCGGCGCTCTACGCCGCCCTCGCCGAGCACGATCTCGCGACGCCTAATCTCGGGCTCGCGACCGACATTATCGCCTGCCCGGGCATGGACTACTGCGCGCTGGCGACGGCGCGCGCGATCCCGGCCGCGCAGGACATCGCGATGCGGTTCGAGGACCACGCCTGGGCGCGCGATATCGGCGAGCTCAAGATCAAGATCTCGGGCTGCATCAACGCCTGCGGCCATCACCATCTCGGCCATATCGGCATTCTCGGGCTCGAGAAGGCCGGCAAGGAGAGCTACCAGATCACCCTCGGCGGCGACGCGTCCGAGAACGCGGCGATCGGCCAGCGGAACGGGCCCGGGCTCGACTACGAGGAGGTCGGCCCGGCGGTCGAGCGGATCGTCGGCGCCTATCTCGATCTGCGCGAGGACGCCGGCGAGAGCTTTCTCGACGTCGTTCGGCGCCTCGGCGTCGATCCCTTCAAGGCGGCCGTCTACGAGGAGCGGACCCGTGACGCAGCATAACGTGGCGCAAGCGGCGCCCGCCGCGCTGGCGGCGGAGAACCGCAATCAAGCGCCGATCGCCGCGCCCGATCCGGCGCTGGTGAAGGCGGCCGAAGCGCGGGCCGCTTCGCTCGACCCGATCTACGAGGCGCTGAGCGCCGAAGAGGCGTTGGAGCGCGCGTTGAGGCGGGACTTCTCGGGCGAGATCGCGCTCGTCTCGTCCTTCGGGGCCGAGTCGGCGGCGTTGCTCGCGCTCGTCGCGGAGATCGACCGCACGGCGCCGGTGCTCTTCATCGAGACCGGCATGCATTTTCAGGAGACCCGCTTCTATCGTCGCCGGCTGATCGAGCGGCTCGGCCTTCGGAACGTCCAGGTGATCCGGCCGGAGCCGGCGCGTCTCGTCGCCGAGGATCCGACCGGAACGCTGCATCGGCGCGACACCGACGCCTGCTGCCATATCCGCAAGGTGCTGCCGCTCGAGCGCGCGCTCGGGCCCTTCGGCGCCTGGATCACCGGCCGCAAGCGCAGCCAGTCGCGCACGCGCGGCCGGATGCCGGCCGTCGAGGCCGACGCCGCCGGTCGGATCAAGGTCAATCCGCTCGCCGAATGGACCGCCGAAGACGTGACGGCGTTCATGTCCGCGCGCGGACTGCCGGCGCATCCGCTGGTCGCTCGAGGCTATCCGTCGATCGGCTGCGCGCCCTGCACGTCGCCGGTGGCGTCGGGCGAGGATCCGCGCGCCGGGCGCTGGCGCGACTCGGGCAAGACCGAATGCGGCATCCATATCGTCGACGGCAAGGTCGTCCGCGTCGCGCCGTCGGACGCCGGCCCGCTCGACCGCTCCGTCGCCGTTTGAGGAGGCTCCGCTCATGCCGATCGTGACCGAGAACGGCTTCCGCCCGGACGACTGGCGCCGGCTCGAGGAGGGCGAGCCGCTCGCCGCCGGCGCGATTGCGCCGTTCGAGGCGCTTCGCGAGACCGGCGTCGAAGCGGCGCCGGACGGGCTCGGCGTCGCCGTCGGGCCGACGGTCGAGGTCGAGGAGCTCGCGCCCTACTTCGCCAAGGTCGCGCTCATCGCCGTCGCCTTCGGCGCCTTCGCCGACGGCCGCGGCTTCTCGATCGCGCGGCGGCTGCGCGACGCCGGCTTCGAAGGCCGGCTCCGCGCCGCCGGCGAGATCATCCCTGACCAATTCGCCTTCGCCCGAGCGGCGGGCTTCGACGAGGTCGAGATCTCCGACGCGCGCGCCGCGCGCCAGCCCGAGGCAGACTGGCTCCGCGACGCCGCGCGTCCGGGCTGGTATCAGCGCAACCTTCTGAACGCCGTCCCCGCCCGCTGAGACCCCGGCGAGGAAGGGCGAAACGCCCTGACGAGCCGGCCGGCTCATCGAGGCTCTTCGCCTCTCTTCGCAGCCTATCGTCTGACCGGTTCCGATGGAGCCGACCTCGCCCTCGTCGTCCCGGCCAAGCGCGAAGCGCGCAGAGCCGGGATCCAGGGCCGAGGGGCCGAGCGTGCGGCGAACCGGCCCTGGATCCCGGATATGCCTGCGGCTTTCCGGGATGACGGCGCGCCTCTCGACGGCTGCTATCGTCTGATC
>CAZPTD010000491.1:0-2676 GCA_964588915.1 uncultured Neomegalonema sp.
CGCGACGCCGGCGCCCGAGCCGACCGCCGCGCCGGCGCCGCAGGCGGGCGTTCGGCTGCGCGCGCTCGCCGAGGAGGCGGAGGCCCTGCGCCGGCGGATGGCGCAGGCGGAGACGGCGCTGCGCGACACGCGCCGGGGCGGCGCCGAAGAGATCGCCGCGCTCAAGGCGCGCATCGCCCAATCCGGCCCCGAGCCGCCGTCCGCGGGCGCGAGCGCCGATCCGGCGCGGCCGACGGAGACGCGCGCCGAAGAGCGGCGCGCTCAGGCGGCGGAGATGGACGCCCTCCGCAGGCGCGCGACCCAGGCCGAGACCGCGCTGCGGCGGCTGCGCATCGCCCGAGGCTGACGCGCCATGCGGATCGCGACCTTCAACATCAACGGCGTCAAGGCTCGCCTCCAGGCGGCGACGGACTGGCTGAAGGCGAGCGCGCCCGACGTCGCGCTCCTCCAGGAGATCAAGAGCCAGGACGACGGCTTCCCGCGCGCCGCCTTCGAGGATCTCGGCTACAATGTCGAGACCCATGTCCAGAAGGGCTTCAACGGCGTCGCCATTCTCTCGAAGCGGCCGATCGAGGACGTCGCGCGCGGCCTCGACGGCGACCCGGACGACGCGCAGGCGCGCTGGATCGAGGCGACGATCTCCGGCGAGGGCGGCCGCGCGGCGCGCGTCTGCTGCCTCTACCTGCCGAACGGCAACCCGGCCTTCGACGAGGACGGCGGCTGGAGCGAGAAGTACCGCTACAAGCTCGCCTGGATGGCGCGGCTCGCGGCGCGGATCCGCGCGCTCCTCGCCGAGGAGACGCCGGCGGCGATCGCCGGCGACTACAACGTGATCCCGCAGGAGGAAGACGCCGCCCGTCCGGACGCTTGGCGCGACGACGCGCTCTTCCTGCCCGAGACCCGTGCGGCGTTCCGCCGCATGCTCTATCTCGGCCTGACGGACGCTTTTCGGACGCTCAATCCCGGCGCCGAGACCTACACTTTCTGGGACTACCAGGCCGGCGCCTGGCGCAAGAACGACGGCATCGGCATCGACCATATCCTGCTGACGCCGCAGGCGGCCGATCTCCTGAAGGACGCCTGGATCGAGAAATCGGCGCGCGGCGGCGAAAAGCCGTCCGATCACACGCCAGTCGCGGTCGAGCTCGCGCTCTGAGCGAGCGACTCGGCGCCTGACGCGCCCGCGGCGCGAGGCCGCAGCCGCGCTAACCGATTTTCTGGCTCCGAAGGCGATCAAGGCCCTTTAACAGGGCGTCGATATTCCTTATCATCATGTTGCGACGCTGCATCCCTCGCGCAGTGCGCAGCGACCCGCCGCGACGCGCCCCCCAGCTGCGCGGCGGGCGCCCCTCTCTTTCCGAGTTTCCCTCTCTTTCCGAATTCATCGAATGACGGCGCGTGTCGATGCGAGATGGATCCGTCTGCGTGACGGCGAGCCCGCCGACATTGCGCCGCCCCAGGCTTGACCAGGCGCCCCGGAGCCGCCGCGAGGTCCCGGCTCGAGGCCGGTTCGCACAAAGCTGCGAAGGCGTCGGTCTCGTCTCGACACGCTCTAATTCTCGGGCAGATCCGACATCGCTTCGAAGTCGCCCCGCTCGAAGAGCATCGTGCGCAGGTCATGAAGAATGCGGTCGCGGTCGCGCCCGCGGGCGACGTCGAGGCCGGCGCGCAACGCCGCCTCCGCCGCCTCGCCGTCGCCGGCCGCCTCGCGCCATTCCGCGATCCGCCGCCAGTCGCGCCCATCGAGCGCCTCGCCGAGCCCGGTCAGCGTCTCCGCCGCGCGCAGATGAAACCTCGCGTCCGCAAAGGCGACGGCGACGCCGCGCAGCCCGAACCTCCGCTTCGCCGGATCCTCCGACCCGTCGAACGCGGCGCGCGCGCGGTCGAGATACGCGCCGGCGACCGGATCCATGCCCTCGCAGCGCCCGGCCAGGATCAAGGTCCGCACGTAGTCGAGCGCCGTCTCGCCGGCCTCGACGCTCTCCGGCCCATAGGCGCTCTGCGCGATCGCGTCGGCGCGCTCTCTGAGCGGAATCGCCGCATGCGCCTGCTTCGGCGCGCCGGCGATCCGATCGGCGAGATCGCCGTAAAGCGCGACGAGCCGCGGATCCTCCGCGCCCCACTCCGCCTCCATCGCCGTCGCGCACGCCGCCGCCGCGGCCTGCACGGCCTCGGGCGCGGCGTCGAACCCGGTCGAGAGCGCCTCGGCGCAGACCGGCGCGCGCCCGTCGATCGGCGCCTCGCCCTCGGCCAAGAGCGGCGCCGGCGCCAGCGCGGCCAACGCGACGCCGGCCAGAGCGACGGCTTTACACCAAGAGATCCTGTTCACGGTCGTCATCCTCCTCGAAGTCGTCCTCGTCGTCGCCGAGCCGGTCGATATCGCCCGCGTCCGCGCCCTCCGGCGGCGTGAAGCCCACCGGCGGCCGGCTGTCGAGCAGCCCGGCCTGTCTCAGCTCCTCGAGCCGCGGCAGATCGCGCAGGGTCTCGAAACCGAAATGCTCCAAAAACTTGTCCGTGGTCACGAAGGTCACCGGCCGCCCGGGCGTCTGCCGGCGCCGTCCGAGCTTGATCCATTCGAGCTCCATCAGGAGGTCGATCGTGCCCATCGAGACGCCGACCAGCCGGATCTCCTCGATCTCGGCGCGCGTCGTCGGGTGGTGATAGGGGTTGATAGCC
>CAZPTD010000492.1:0-2673 GCA_964588915.1 uncultured Neomegalonema sp.
TCTTCGGCAACGGCATGCTGCTTTCCGATCAGATCCGGCTCGTCGCCGCCTTCGATCATCGCGACATGTTCATCGATCCGGATCCCGACCCGGCGACGAGCTTCGCCGAGCGCAAGCGCCTCTTCGAGCTGCCGCGCTCGACGTGGCGCGACTATGACGCGGCGCTGATCTCGAAGGGCGGCGGCGTCTTCTCGCGCCGGGCGAAGTCGATCCAGCTGACGCCGGAGATCAAGGCGCTGACCGGGCTCGCCGCCGACCACGCGACGCCTTTCGAGCTCATCAAGGCGGTTCTGTCGGCCGAGGCGGACCTGATGTGGTTCGGCGGGATCGGCACCTACGTCAAGGAGGACGACGAGGCGAACGCGGATGTCGGCGACCGCGCCAACGAGGCGATCCGGATCGACGCCTCGGCGCTTCGCGTCCGCGTCGTCGGCGAGGGCGCCAATCTCGGCGTGACGCAGCGCGGCCGCATCGCGCTGTCGCGGCGCGGCGTCAAGATCAACAACGACGCGGTCGACAACTCCGCCGGCGTCGACTGCTCCGACCACGAGGTCAACATCAAGATCGCGCTCGGGGCCATCGTCGGCGCCGACGACATGACCGAGAAGCAGCGCAACCAGCTCCTGGCCGAGATGACCGACGAGGTCTCGAAGCTGGTGCTGAGGACCAACTACGCGCAGACGCTCGGCATCAGCCTCGTCGAGGCGCGGGCGGCGGCGATGCTCGAGGACCAGGCGCGGATGATGCGCGCGCTCGAAGCCGAAGGCCGGCTCGATCGCGAGGTCGAGCTCCTGCCGGACGACGCCGAGATCGCCGAGCTGAGAGAGCGCGGCAACGGCCTGACGCGGCCCGAGATCGCGGTGCTCGTCGCCTACGCCAAGCTCAGGATCTACGACGCGCTCATCGCCTCCGAGGTTCCCGAAGACCCGTTCATGGAGCGGCTGCTCGTCGACTACATGCCGACGACGCTGCGCGAGCGGCACAAAGAGGCGATCCTCGGCCATCGGCTGCGCCGCGAGATCATCTCCACCGTCGCCGCGAACATGTTCGTCGACGAGATCGGACCGTCGACGCCGTTCCTCCTGCAAGAGGAGACCGGCGCCGGTCTCGCGGAGCTGGTGCGCGCCTTCATTATCGCGCGCGAGACTTTCGGGCTGTCGGCCCTCACGGTCGAGATCAACGCGCTTGACGGCGCGCTCCACGCCGAGGCTCAGACGACGCTCTATCTCGCCGTGTCGAACGCCGCCGTCGTGCAGACGATGCGGATGCTCGACGCCGGCGCCGCGTCGATCTCCGAGACGATCGGCGGCTGCCGGCACGGCGTGGCGGAGGTCGCGAACAACATCTGGGACTACATCTCCGGCTTCGCGCGCAGCGCGCTCGAGGAGCGGCTGTCGCCCTTGCTCGCGGCCGGCGTCCCGGAGGCGACGGCGCGGCGCGCGCTCTCGCTCGAATTTCTGGGCGGCGCCGTCGACATCGTCGGCGTCTCGCAGCGTCTCGGCCGCAATGTCGGCGAGACGGCCGAGACCTACTTCGCCACCGGCGCGCGGCTCGGTCTCGATTGGCTGCGCTTCTCGGCGCGCGCCGTGTCGGCGACGGACCGTTGGGACCGGATCGCGATCGGCCGGCTGATCCAGGATCTTCGCTCGCAGCAATCGAGCATCGCCGAGGCGGCGCTGACCTTGACGCCGGAGAGCGCCGGCGCCGCGAGCGTCGACGCCTGGGCGGCGCGGGATCCGGACGCGGTCGAGAGACTGGCGCGGCTCGTGCGCGAGTTCGGCGAGGGCGGCGCGATCACCGTCGCCAAGCTCGCGATCGCGTCGTCGCAGATCCGCAGCGTCAGCGTCGGCGACAGAGCGTGAACCGCCGGGCGCGGCCGAAATAGAGACAGAGAGGAGGCTCCAGTCATGTCGAAGGTGTTTCCGCGGGCTTGCGGCGCGAGCCTGCCGACCGCGGTCGCGGGCGACGGCTGCTATGTCGTCGACAGCGAAGGGCGTCGGTTTCTCGACGCCTGCGGCGGCGCCGCCGTCTCCTGCCTCGGGCATTCGAACTCGCCGGTGATCGACGCGATCAAGGCGCAGCTCGACAAGATCGCCTACGCGCATACGGCGTTCTTCACCTCCGAGCCGGCCGAGCGGCTGGCCGAAGAGCTCGTCGCCCGCGCGCCGGCGGGGATCGACCGCGTCTATTTCGTCTCCGGCGGATCGGAGGCGACCGAGGCGGCGATGAAGCTCGCGCGCCAGTATTTCCTCGAGATCGGCGAGACCGACCGGGCGCATTTCATCGCAAGGCGCCAGAGCTACCACGGCAACACGCTCGGCGCGCTCGCCGCGGGCGGCAACGAATGGCGCCGCGCCCAGTTCCGCCCGATGCTGGCGCCGTCCTTCCATCACGTCGATCCGTGCCACTATTGGCGCTGGGGCGAGCCGGGCGAGACCGCCGAAGCCTACGGAAGGCGCGTCGCCGACAGCCTGGAGGCGCGCATCCTCGAGCTCGGCCCGGAGACGGTCGCCGCCTTCGTCGCCGAGACGGTCGTCGGCGCCACCATGGGCGCGGTTCCGCCGGTTCCGGGCTATTTCAAGCGCGTCCGCGAGATCTGCGACAAATACGGCGTGCTCCTGATCCTCGACGAGGTGATGTGCGGCATGGGCCGGACCGGCACGCTCTTCGCCT
>CAZPTD010000493.1:0-2648 GCA_964588915.1 uncultured Neomegalonema sp.
GCGCCGGCGATGAATGTGCGCATGTGGGAGCACGCCGCCACGCGGCGCAACATGGCGCAGATCCGCGCGGACGGCGCCGCGGTCGTCGGGCCGGATCAGGGCGACATGGCCTGCGGCGAATACGGGTTCGGGCGGATGGCCGAGCCGCCGGCGATCGCGGAGGCCGCGCTGCGCCGATTGGAGCAGGGACCGGATCTCGCGGCCGGCGCGCTCACCGGGCTTCGGGCGCTCGTGACCTCGGGCCCGACCCGTGAGCCGATCGACCCGGTGCGCTACATCGCCAACCGCTCCTCGGGCAAGCAGGGCGTCGCCATCGCCGAGGCGCTCGCCGAGCGCGGCGCCGTGGTGCGTTTCGTCACCGGGCCGGCGGAGGCGGCGCGGCCGACGGGCTGCGAGATCGTCGCCGTCGAGACCGCGCGGCAGATGCGCGACGCGACCATGCGCGCGATCGACGAGGGCGCGGCGGCGGACGTCGCCGTCTTCGCCGCGGCGGTCGCCGATTGGCGGCCCGTGTCCGAGGCGGCCGAGAAGATGAAAAAGACGAAGAGCGGCGGCCCGCCGGCGCTGAAGCTCGCCGAGAACCCGGACATTCTCGCCGAGACCGCGCGGCTCGAGACCGGCCGGCCGCGTCTGGTCGTCGGCTTCGCGGCCGAGACCGAGAAGGTCGTCGAGCACGCGCGGGCGAAGCGGCTGCGCAAGGGCTGCGATTGGCTGGTCGCCAACGACGTCTCGGCCGGGCCGAAGGGCGGCGTGATGGGCGGCGCCGAGAACGAGGCGATCCTCATCACCGCCGACGGCGAGGAGGAGTGGCCGCGGCTCTCGAAACGGGCGACGGCGGATCGGCTGGCGGACCGGATCGCGGCCGAGTTCGAGACGAAGACATGAGCGTCGAGGTTCTCGTCCGTCTCTTGCCGCACGCCGCGGCGGCGCCGGCCTATGCGACGCCGGGCGCCGCCGGCGCGGATCTCGCCGCCGCGATCCCGGCGGACGCGCCGATCGAGCTCGCGCCCGGCGCGCGGGCGCTCGTCCCGACAGGGGTCGCGATCGCGCTGCCCTCGGGATGGGAGGCGCAGATCCGGCCGCGATCCGGCCTCGCGCTCCGCGAGGGCGTCACGGTTCTGAACGCTCCGGGCACGATCGACGCGGACTATCGCGGCGAGATCCAGGTGATCCTGGTCAATCTCGGCGCGGAGACGGTGCGGATCGCGCGCGGCGACCGGATCGCGCAGATGGTGATCGCGCCGGCGCCGCAGGCGACGTTCCGGACCGTCGAGCGCCTGGACGAGACGGCGCGCGGCGCCGGCGGCTTCGGCTCGACCGGGAAAGGCGCATGAGCGACCGGCCCGAGAAAGACGCTCCGATGAAGCGCGAGGAGCTGGAGCGCTATGCGCGCCATATCGTGCTCCGCGAGATCGGCGGGCCGGGCCAGAAGCGGCTGCGCCGCGCGCATGTCCTCGTCATCGGCGCCGGCGGTCTCGGATGCCCGGCGCTTCTCTATCTCGCAGCGGCGGGCGTCGGGCGGATCCGGCTCGTCGACGACGACGCCGTCGCGCTCTCGAACCTTCAGCGCCAGGTGCTCTTCGGCGAGAGCGACATCGACCGGCCGAAGGCGGCGGCGGCGGCGCGGCGGCTCGCGGAGCTCAATCCGGGCTGCGCGGTCGAGCCGATCGCCGAGCGCTTCGACGAAGGGTCCGCCGAGCGGCTCGCCGAGGGCGTCGACCTCATCCTCGACGGCTCGGACAGCTTCTCGACGCGCCGCCTCGCCAACCGCACGGCGATCGCCGCCGGCCTGCCGCTCGTCTTCGGCGCGGTCGGCCAGTGGGAGGGCCAGGTCAGCC
Source organism: uncultured Neomegalonema sp. (assembly GCA_964588915.1). Lineage (GTDB taxonomy): Bacteria > Pseudomonadota > Alphaproteobacteria > Rhodobacterales > Rhodobacteraceae > JALEGB01. The sequence goes on from CAZPTD010000493.1 coordinate 1,839, forward strand.
TGTTCGAGCCGTCGGCGGGCGGACCCTGCTATCACTGCCTCTTCCCGGAGGATCCGGCCGAGGGCCTGGCGCCGAGCTGCGCCGAGGCGGGCGTGATGGGCGCGCTCGTCGGCGTCGTCGGCGGGCTGATGGCGGGCGAGGCGATCAAGCGCATCGCCGGCGCCGGCGAGACTCTGCGCGGGCGGCTCCTGCTCTATGACGCGCTCTACGCCGAGACGCGGGTCATCGCGCTCAAGCGGCGACCGGACTGCGCGGTCTGCGGCGCAGGTTAGGGTGTGAACTCATGAATCCAGCGGCGCTGACGGCGGATTGGCGCCGCCTTCTCGCCGCTTCCTGCTCGGCGAAGCCCGGAACCGAGCTGACAACAGCTGGATTGATGAGTTCACGCCCTAGCAGGATCTTTTTGGGTGGATGCGACGCTGATGACGGCGTCATCGGCGTTGCAGATCCTGCGCTAGTTGTGGGGCCGACGACGCGGCGCTGGAGTGTTCCGCGCGCGGATGAAGGGCCGGATGTCGAGCCAGCGCTCGACGGCGGCGTCGCGAAGACGCGCGCGCTCGCCGCCGCGCCGGCGGATCCGTCCGACTCAACGCACGCTATAGTGTGATCGGTTCTGATGGAGCCAACCTCGCCCTTGTCATCCCGGCCAAGCGCGAAGCGCGCAGAGCCGGGATCCAGGGCCAGGGGCTGAGCCTGCGGCGAACCGGCCCTGGATCCCGGATAAGCCTGCGGCTTTCCGGGATGACGGCGTCATCCCGGGATGACGGCGTCATCGGCGTCGCATCCGCCTAAAGCACATTCGAACCATTC
>CAZPTD010000494.1:0-2644 GCA_964588915.1 uncultured Neomegalonema sp.
CCAGACGGCCTCCGGCCTCGACGGCCGCACCGACGTCACCGTCTCCGGCGGCGAATTCGAGCCGATCCCGGTGGCGCTGCCGCGCTTTCGCGCCGTCCCGCCGGCGGACGAGTCCTACGCGATCCTGATCTCCGACGTCATCGTCGCCGATCTCGAGCGCTCCGGTCTCTTCACGGTCGTCGGCGGTCCGCCGCTCGACAGCATCGACGTGCCGCCCGATATCGACGGCTGGACCGATCGCGGCGCGGTGGCGCTCATCGCCGGCGAAGTGCTGCTCGAGCCCGACGGGCGGCTCGGCGTCCGCTTTCGGCTCTGGGATCTGCGGGACTCCGAACAGCGTCACCAGCTCAAGTTTCTCTCGACGCCGACCGGCGCCCGCCGCGTCGCCCATAAGGTCGCCGACATCGTCTATTCGGAGTTCACCGGCGAGCAGCCCTATTTCGACACGCGGATCGTGTTCGTCGAGGTGCGCGGGCCGAAGGAGAACCGCAGCAGCCGCCTGGCGATCATGGACAGCGACGGCGCCAATCTGAACTATCTCACCGACGATCAGGATCTCGTCCTCACGCCGCGCTTCTCGCCGGCGACGCAGGAGATCACCTTCGTCTCGGACCAAGGCGGATTGCCCGAGGTCTATCTCCTCAATCTGATCACCGAGCGGCAGGAGAAGCTCGGCGCCTTTCCGGGCATGAGCTTCGCGCCGCGCTTCTCTCCCGACGGCGAGTTCGTGGTCATGAGCCTCTCCAACGAGGAGGGCACGGACATCTACCTTCTCGATCTGGCGACGCGCCGGGATCGGCGGCTCACCTACAGCCCGGGCATCGACACCGCGCCGAGCTTCGCGCCGGACGGATCCCGCATCGCTTTCGAGAGCGATCGCGAGGGCGGTCAGCAGATCTACGTCATGGATCCGGACGGCCGCAACGCGCGCCGGATCAGCTCGGGTCCGGGCCGCTACGGGACGCCGGTCTGGTCGCCGACGGGCGAATGGATCGCCTTCACCAAGACGCTCGGCGATCTCTTCTATATCGGCGTGATGCGGCCGGACGGCTCCGACGAGCGGCTCTTGACCTCGAGCTATCTCAACGAAGGCCCGACTTGGGCCCCGAACGGCCGTGTGCTGATGTTCTTCCGCGAGCCGCCCGGCAGCAGCAGCCTGCCGCGTCTGTACACCATCGACATCTACGGCCGCGGCGAGCAGCCCCTGCCGACCGAGTACGGCGCGTCCGATCCCGCCTGGTCGCCGCTGCTCGACAACTAGGCGGGCCGAGCCGCGCCGGCGCGTCGGAGCCGCCGTCCTCGCCGACGCGGTTTCGCCGTCCGGCGCGCCGCGACGGTTGAACGCGTTGAGCCCGCGGATTAGAAGGCGAAAGCCGCGCGCGCGCTTTGCGCCGGCGCGCAGAATTTGGGGCATGGTCGACGATGATGAGAACGAGCGCATTCCTGCGCGCCGCGGCCGCGGCCGCATCCATCCTGGCGCTCGCGAGCTGCGCCGGAGAGGCGGACGTCTCGGCTGACGCGGAGGGCGTTCTCGCCGAGTCGGCGCGCGGCGCGATCGATCCTGCGTCGGCGGAGTATTTCCGCGTCGAGATCGGCGACACGATCTTTTTCCGCACCGACAGCATCGAACTCACGCCGTCGGCGCGCGCCGTTCTCGATCAACAGGCCGCCTGGCTTCGCGCCAATCCGGGCGTCTCGATCCGCCTCGAAGGCCACGCCGACGAGCGCGGCACCCGCGAGTACAACATCGCCCTCGGCGCGCGCCGGGCGAGCGCCGTCTCCGCCTATCTCGCCTCGCGCGGCGTCGAGGCGGAGCGCTTGTCCGTCGCCTCCTACGGCCGCGAGCGGCCGCTCGTCTCCTGTCCGAGCGAGGAGTGCTGGGCGCAGAACCGGCGCGTGCAGAGCGTGCCGCAATAGCTCGGCGGGTCCCGGCCCGTCGGACGGCGCGTCGCCGCGCGCCGCGGCTCGAAGCGCCGCCGCCGCGGCGCGCGGCGTTCGGCCGTGGATCCGGGCCGAGGGCGATCTCGGTCCGGCGCGCGGGTCCTCTCGGGATGATCTTTGTCCCGAGATCGGATCCCGCGAGGCCGCGCAGGGCTGAACAGCGTCGAGACGCGTGACGCTTTCGATTGGACGGATTATTCGACCGCAACAGTCCCCGAATAGGAGAAGAGCAGATCCATGCCGCACTCTCGCTCTGTTCGCCGCGCCGCCGTGTTCGCGCTCGGATCAACGCTATGCCTCGCCGTCTTGGTCGGGTCGCCGGCGGAGGCGCAAACCGGGCGCGGCGATCCCGACTGGCTCAATCCGGACGTCGTCCAGCTCCGGGACGACGTCGAGATGCTCCGCCGCGAGGTCGAGCGGCTGGCGACCGGGCGGGCCGTCAACGGCGATCTGCCGGTCGGGGCGCCGCCGTCGGGCGACTATTACGTGCGTCTCGATCAGCTCGAGACCGACACGCGGCGGCTGACCGGCGAGATCGAGCGCATCGTCTTCGAGACCAGCCGCGCCATCGAATCGCGCGACGCGCAGATCGCCGAGTTGTCGGCGCGCATCGCGACGTTGGAGACGATGCTGGACGTCACGCCCTCGGCGTCGCAGGCCTCGGCGCCGGGCACGGGCCCCGGCATCACCCCGCCCGCGGCCG
>CAZPTD010000495.1:0-2636 GCA_964588915.1 uncultured Neomegalonema sp.
CCCGAGGGCGCGTCGAGCCCGCCGCCGAGAGGCGCGTCGAGCCCGCCGCCGAGCGGCGCGTCGAGCCCGCCGCCGAGCGGCGCGTCGAGGCCGCCGTCGAACGGTTGCTCTTCGCCGGCCGTCTCGGCCTCCTCGACCGCGCCGCCCTCGCGCGCCTCGTCGGCGGCGAAGCGCGTCAGGACGAGACTCGTGACGATGAACGCCGCGGCGAGGCCCCAGGTGGCCTTCTGCAGCGCCGTCGCCGCGCCGCGGCCGGACATCACGCCGCCGCCGCCGCCGCCGATGCCGAGCGCGCCGCCTTCCGAACGCTGCAGCAGCACCGCGCCGATCAGAAGCAGCGCGATAATGAGATTGATGACTAGAACGACGTTTTGCATGCGTGAGAGCAGTCTCGCAAAAGGGTCGGAAAAGCGCCGCGGCGCTCGGGATCGGCGACCGCATAGCGCAGCGCGTCGGCGCTGTCGACGCCGCGCGCGCCGAAACGCCGGCGCCCGAGCGCCGAGCGTTGCGCCGACGCGGTCTCGCTCCTTTGATCCGAGCGCGGTTCAGCCGCCCGGCAGGGCGCTCGGCGGCGGCGCGAAGAGGAGGCCCGACGGCGTCAGATACGCGTCGCCGACGCGCGAAGCGCCGTCGAAGCGCGCGTCGGCGCCGCGCGCGACCGGCGCGAAGTCGAGCTCGAGGCGGAAGCCGACGAGCCGACGCGGGCTTCGCGCGCGGGTCAGGATCGCGGCGGCGCCCGCCTCGACGCTGAGAGCGCCGGCGTCGTATCCGGCGTCGCGCAGATCGGCGATCAGGATCCGGTCGGCGTAATAGACCGGGCCGACGCGCCGCGACCGGTCGACATAGGCGAGCAGCGGCCGGTCGAAGAGCCGCTCGAGGCCGCCGAGATCGCCGACGAAGCCGCGCACGTCGAGCCGGTTCTCGAGCGTGGCCTCGGCGCGCTCGGGCGGCGTCGCGTCGAAGGCGCCGTCCTCGGTCAGGATCACGATCCGGTCGACGAGGACCGTTCCGCCCGACGGCGCGGCGAAGGAGACGCGGAGCGTTCCCGCGTCCTCGAAGCGCCGGTCGCAGCGGCGGCAGTCCGCCGTCTCGGCCGTCGCGGGCGCCGGAAGCGTCGGCGCCGCGCAGGCGGCGAGGACGAGGCCGAGCCGGAGCGCGGACCGTACTGGAAAGAGCCGCATCTTCACCTCCAAAATCGTCGGCCCGCTCAGAGGCCGCACACCTGGTCGAGCGCCTCGAGGACGGCCGAAGAGCCGCGGAGCGAAGCGTTGAAGAGATCGCCGGCCCCGCCCGCGACGCCCGCCGTCAAGCGCGCGCCGCGGCGCAAACCCTGCGCGAGCCGACCGTCCGGCTCGATCTGATCCGTCCAGGCCTGCAGCGCGGGATCGAACGCCATCAGCCGAACCTCGCCTTGCGCGCCCTCGACCGCGAACTCGATCGCGACGAGCGCGCCCTCCTCGGAGGGCAGCGCGCCGCGCTCGGCGGCTTCGGGCGAGAACGCGAGGGTGAGGAGCAGGTCCGGCTGGCCGGCGACGCAGCTCGCGATCAGGGTCGAGCGGCCGTCCTGGCCGAGGATCGCGGCGATCGCGGCGCGCCCGTCGACGCGCTCGAACCACCAGTTCTCGGCCGAGGGCGTGCGCGGAATGTCGGGATCGACCGGATCGGGCGACAGCTCGGGCCGAGGCGGCGCGTCGGCGCGATCGCCGGGGATCGGGATCGGAAGCGGCGCCGGCCCGTCGTCGGCGCCGTCCTCGGCGATCGGCGCGGATGACGGCTCGTCCTCGGACGGATCGACGCCGCCCGAGCCGTCGCCGACGATGACCGCGCCGCGGTCTTGATCGGTCAGCTTGTCGTCGGAAACCGCCTCCTCCGCGGGATCGGCGGGCGCCGCGCCGTTCGCCTCGGGCGCCGCGGCTTGATCGCCGCCGATCTCCGCCTCGCCGCTCTCGACCGGCGCCGGCTCGTCCGTCGCGACGCCGGGCGCCGGGTTGAGGAACTCGTCGCGCGGCAGGAGCGCCGCCGTCATCGTCTCGCCAGCGGAGGCCGGCGCGCCCTCGGCGTCCCGCGCCTCGGCGGCGCTCGGACCGCCGGGGCCGCGTCTGTCCTTGACGGGACGGTCGCCGGCCGCGGGAGCGGCGTCTTCGGCGGCGGGCGGCGCGTCGCCCTGCGTCACCGCGAATCTCTCGCCGTCCCAGACCAGCAGCGTTTCGCAGATCTCCGGCGGCTGGACGCCGCAATCGGCGCCGTGACTGACGAGGCGGATGGCGCGGCGGCCGCCGGAGATCGGAACGAGTTCGAACTCCGCCGGCAGCGCGGTGCGCCGAAAGCCGCCGCCCGGCAGCGCGATATAGACGTTGCCGGCGCACCAGAGCCGATCGTCGCCGGCGAGCGGCGCGCTCCAGCGGCCGCAAAAGGCGCTCGGCGCGCCGTCGCAGACCACGTCGAAACGCACGACGACGTCGTCGACGCCGTCGCCGGTCAGATCCTCGCGCCGGACGAACCGGGCCTCGTCGTCGCTCGGATACTCGACGACGCCGCACATCGCCTCGAGCTCGGCGCGGGCGTCGGCGACCGGGTCGGACACCGCGTCGCCCGGGACCGACTGCGCCGAGGCCGGCGCGGCGGCGAGCATCGCG